>NZ_JBQOJB010000001.1:0-379260 GCF_054971365.1 Marinococcus salis
CCTTCCACACGCCGGTGGAATACCGAACGGCAGAAGGCTAGGTGCTTTATCTTGTCTCATATTTCTAGGTCAGTGCATAGACAGGCCCGCCGGTGCTTTATTTGATTTATCTTCCAGAAACTCCGTCCAATCGGCTCCGCAGATTTCTCGCCGCCTCCTCCGGTGCGTCTGCCAGGCTGATGGCAGAAATCAGTGATACTCCGTCAGCCCCCGCTTCCACAATCTCAGCAGCATTTGAGACATCGATGCCGCCGATTCCTACAATCGGGAGCGTAATTCCTTCCGCCCGGAGCCGGCGGATGCCTTCAAGGCCCACCGGGGCTTTGGCGTCTTCTTTAGTGTCCGTCGCAAACATCGGTCCTACCCCAAGATAATCCGCACCGTCCGCTGCGGCCTGGTGCGCTTCTTCAATAGTGCGCACGGATACTCCGATCACCATCCGCGAGGGACAGCGTTCCTTGACTTTGGAAGCCGGATCATCCTCCTGTCCGATATGGATCCCGTCCGCTTCGAGCCGGATCGCCATGTCCACATCATCGTTAACAATAAATGGCACATGAAATTCGGCACACTTCGCCTTCAATTTTCGACCGAGCTTCCATTTTTCTTCTTCAGGCAGGGCGCCCTTTCCCTTTTCACGAAACTGAAAGCAGGTAATGCCGCCCTGAAGAGCTTCCTGCAGTACCTGTTCCGGCTCCCGGCCGCCCGTATTGTTGCTTCCCATAATAAAGTACAGCTTCAGCATCTGCTTCTCCATCATTCCGTCCTCCTACGATTCCTGTTTGACGCGAATATAGTGGCGCAGATCCATTTCCTGCGTTGCGTGAAGAGCGTTTAATAATTCAATTTGAAACGAGCCCGGGCCTTCTCTTGTCGTTAAACTGCCTGCGATTTCCGCTGCCGCACCGTAATAGGCAAGCGCTGCTGCCACCGCTCCAGCAGAATGCTGCACGGTTAAAAATGAAGCTGCGACGGAGCTGAGAAGGCAGCCGGTACCGGTAACTTTCGTGAGCAGCGTATGCCCATTCTGTACGATAAATACCTCTCCCTGATGGGCCACCGCGTCCTCTACGCCGGTAACGGCTGCTATTGCTTCAAATCTTCTTGAAGCTTCTTTGGCAATCTTCGAATTATCTGCTTCCCCCGAGGCATCCACACCCTGGACAGTTCCACTTTCACCAAGCAATGCAGCCATTTCTCCCGCATTAGCCCGGATCAGTGCCACATCCAGCTCTTCGAGAAGAGCAAGTGCCGTTTCTGTCCGGTAAGCAGTAGCTCCTGCTCCTACTGGGTCCAGAACAACGGGAATGCCTTTTTCATTTGCCGCTATGCCGGCCATCCGCATTGCCTTCACCTGTTCACGGTTCAGTGTGCCAATATTGATCACGAGGGCATTCGCCGCCTTGGCCATTTCTGCTGCTTCTTCCGGTGCGTTTGCCATTACCGGGGAGACTCCCATGGAGAGCAGCCCGTTTGCAGTGAAATTGGTTACTACCGTGTTCGTAATATTATGAATCAGCGGGCGCGTTTTCCTTACTTCCTCGAGCAGTTGTATAACTTCTTTTGCTTTCATGCCGGTCCCTCACTTTTTATTTTAATAATTGATCGAGTGGCACACGCGCGCCCCAGTGATTAACGGGGCCGTTGCCTTTACCGATTTCAAGGGGATTCGAAATTGCATTTGTAATATATTCTTTGCTTTCCTGCACGGCTAAATAAATAGACTTGCCTCTTGCAAGCTTCGCTGCAATCGCGGCTGATAAAGTACAGCCGGTCCCGTGCGTGTGCTTCGTATCCGTCCGGGGGGAGCGAAAATAATGAATATCTCCATCAACATACAAAATATCGACCGCGTCTTCTTTCATATGGCCGCCTTTAACAAGTGCTGCCCGGGCCCCTAACTCATCGACGATTTTCTTTGCTGCTGCTTCCATGTCTTCAAGGGTGTGCACCGGAAGATCTGTCAGATTTGCTGCTTCCGCCATATTCGGCGTAACGACCGCCGCCGTAGGGAGGAATTCACGCTTCATCACTTCGAGTGTTTCTTCCTCAGCCAGGGAGTCTCCGCTTGTGGCAACCATCACGGGGTCGATGACTACGGGCAGTTCGTGTTTTTTCAGCATATTCACCGTGGTCCGAATCATTGCCGGTGTTGCAATCATACCGGTTTTGATCGCGTCCGGCATGATGTCATCAAATACGGAATCCAGCTGGGCCTGAAGCAGCTCAAGGCTCATGTGTTCCACCTGCTGAACGCCGGTCGTATTCTGTGCAAGTACGCTCGTTATAGCAGACATCCCATAAGCCTCGCACTCCTGGAATGTTTTCAGGTCAGCCTGAATGCCAGCCCCGCCGGTAGGGTCTGTGCCGGCAATTGTTAATACTTTCGGTACTTGTGGCATACGTTACATCCTCCTTTACAGGAATCCTGCCCAGGTTCAAAAAAAGCTCACTCCCTTGAAGAGGGAGTGAGCTTTGGCATATACGTACGTGTAGTATAAAACGAAGCTCCACTTCCCTACGCTGGTACTACCCAGATCAGGTTCAAAGGGACCAAGAATCGTTCTTGTCTCAGCGCAAGCGCCCCTAGCGGATTCCTTACTATTTTTCTTAATCGTACGTGATACCTAGTCCTAATGTCAATTTTTTTCATCATCGCTGGTATTTTTGTTGTGGTCCTGATCATTGGAGGAACGACTTCGTTCCTGTTTATCCGAGTTACCGACAATACGTTCGAGAAGATGAAGAATTTCATCCCGCGACAAATCCTCACGCTTTTTATCTTCTACTTTCTCCGGTTCCCGGCTATCTTCTGTATTTTCATCCTTTGGTGGTTCTTCTTCGGCATGTTGTTTTTCAGCGTCTCGCTCTTCCTGCTCTCTCTTCTCCCGTTCCTTACGCCGTTCTTCTACTTCCCAGCCGTACATATAACCTCCGTCCGGCATGGCGAATTTCTTATTCATACTTCGAGTTTCTTTTGTAAACAGCGTATAAATCGTCGGAATGATAAAGAGAGTAAGGAATGTACTGCTGATCAAACCACCGATGACCGCAATACCCATCGGCTGTTGGATTTCCGAACCTTCTCCAAATCCAAGGGCAAGCGGAAGCACACCAAGAATCGTCGTAAAGGCCGTCATTAAGATTGGGCGTGACCGTTTTTTCACGGATTCAATTACTGCCTCTCTTACCGGCATGCCCCGTTCCACGAGTTGATTCGTATAATCCACGAGCACGATAGCGTTGTTTACAACGATACCTGCAAGCACAATCAAACCGATGAACACGGTAATACTAAGCGGTGTCTGAGTGGCAAACAGGCCAAGCATTACCCCGATGACAACCAGTGGTACGCTGAACATTACCACAAATGGATATTTAAATGACTCAAACTGACCGGCCATCACGAGATAAATGAACACAACGGCCAGCAGGAAGGCAAACACAAGACTCTGAATACTATCATTGAGCAGTTCCTGTTCGCCGGAGAAATTTAAGCTCGTCGCTGCACCGGTATCAACGTCGTCAATCGTATCTTCAATGAGCGTCGAGGTTTCATTCAAGCTCGTTCCAGTGCCATACGTAACGGTAAATTCCGTACTCCGCTCCTGATCGAGCCGGTTAATGACTGCCGGCCCCTGACCTTCTTCAATCGTGGCCACATCGCTTAAACTAATATAGTCCCCCTGCGGGGTAGAAAGCTGCAGGTTTTCAAGATCTTCCTGATTTTCCAGGGAATCCTCCGCATACTGCACGTTGACGTTTAGTGGCCCTTCATTATCCGTCTGAATCGTTGTCGCCACTTCACCGCTTGTTGTGCTGTTCACTGTCTGAGCTATTTCAGCAGGTGTCAGTCCATTGTCCTGGGCTTCGTCCTCATTGATCTGCACCTGAATCTCCGGAGCAGTTTCTTCATCCGACGTTTCTACGTTCCGAATGGTGTTCTCGCTCTCCAGCTCCGACTGCACAGCCTCTACGTCCTCAGCCAGCCTCTCTTCATTTTCATTGGAGAGCGTAAACTCTACAGAATTTGCTTCCCCACCGCCTATAGCCGCAGAAGAGGAAAGCGAAATGTCAGCCTGTTCGTCCGTATTTTCCACATCGGATTCAATTTCTTCAATCATTTCTTCTGTTGATATATCACGGTCTTCCAAGTCTTCCATTGTAACTGTAATAGAAGCTTCATTGGATCCGGAGCTGCCGCCGCCTCCGGCTGCAACTCCGCTGCCGCCCGAACCGACAACCGCCATATAGCTTGCGATCTCGTCCTGATTTTCAAGTACACTTTCAATTTCGTCTACTGTCTCTCCCGTTGTCTCCAGATTGGTGCCGTTCTCTTTTTCAACATCAATTGTGAAAAAGCCCTGGTCCGTAGTCGGAATAAAGTTGACTCCGGTCTGGGCAATGCCTCCGGCGCCACCAATAAGCAGGAGAATTGTCAGGATCAGAGCGACAGCCCGGTGGCCAAGCACCCAGCGGATCGAGCGGTCCAGAAATCTCATTGGCCGGGACTTTTCACGTTTTTGCTCCCGGTCTTCCGGCAGGGGCTTCAGCACCCGGCTTGCAATCATCGGAACGACCGTTACAGCTACAAGAAGGGACGCAAGTAAACTGAAGGCTACTGACAGGGCAAAGGCCTGAAATATCTCACCAACAATACCGGAAATAAAGACAATCGGTAAAAACACGGCAACTGTCGTCAGTGTCGAAGCCGTAATCGCCCCGGCCACTTCTTTTGTACCGTCGAGAGCAGCCCGTTTAGGGAGTTTTTTCATTGACAGATGCCTGTAGATATTTTCAATAACGACAATCGCATTGTCGACAAGCATCCCAATTCCAAGGGCGAGGCCGCCCATTGTCATTAAGTTCAGGCTCACATCGGTAAAGTAAAGAAATGCAAATGTCACAATTACCGAAAACGGTATTGCAATACCGATAATGAGCGGGGTAGTTAAGTTTCTCAAGAAGAAGAAAAGCACAACCATGGCAAACACGCCACCGGCAATTAACGCCAGGGCTACGCTGTTTATGGACTGCTGGACGTATTCACCTTCGTCGTAAATAATCGTCGTTTCAAGGTCGCTGTACTGGTCTTCCTCAAGCAAATCGTCGAGGGTTTCGTTAAAATCGGAAGACACCTGCGCCGTATTGGCATCCGACTCTTTCAGCACCGTCATCTGAATTCCGTCTTCCTGATTCACCTCGGTGTAGGCTGTCTGCTCTTCAGTGGTCCGTTCAACTTCCCCTACATCACTCACAGTGACCGTATCACCGGATTCATTCTGCCCGACGGCCACTTCCTCTAAATCTTCGACCCCGCCCAATTCATTGACGGTGCGGGTCGTTAGTGTGCGGTCTCCAGAGGTTATAGTGCCCCCTGGCTGCGTGATATTATTTGCCTGTAAAGCGCTGGCAACGTCAGACTGGGTTACATTGTTGTCTTCCAGTGAGCCCTGATCGAGCGAAATTTCAAATTCTTCGCTTAATCCGCCGCTTGTGTCAACACTTGCAACCCCTTCCGTCCGCTCAAGCTCGGTTACCATGTCCTCTACCTGGCTCTGCGTTTCAGCCAGCCCACTGCCTTCCGAATAAGCGGCCATTTGGATCATGCCCTGGGCGTCGGGATCAAATTCGATAAAGGAAGGGTCCCCGGCATCGTCCGGCAGGTTGGCATTATTCATGGCGTTATTGATATCCTGCTCTACTTCCTCCACCGACGTGCTCCAAGATAATTCAAGCAGCACAAGACTTGTGCCTTCCTCTGACTGCGAGGTCATCCGGTCCAGTCCTTCAATAGTAGAGAGCTGTTCTTCCATTGGTTCCGTAACGCTGCTTTCAATTTCTTCCGGTCCGGCTCCCTCATAGTTTGTCGCTACAGCTGCGACCGGCGGTTCAATCTCCGGAAATAGCTGCAGGGGCAGATTCGTCAGCGATACGAAACCCATCATGATAAATAAAATCATGCCGACAATGGTCAGTTTCGGCCGCCGGATAGATGTGCGGGTAATTTTCATGCATCGTTCCTCCATTGGTATGTATATTTCGATGGTTCAGTGCCTAAACTGTTAAGTAACTTAACTACACGAATAACCTTAAACGACTGGATGACTTCCGTCAATGAAGATGCATGAACGGCCTGCTACCTTTATTTCTTATAAGAGTTGTTAATTTCTTTCTCGAGTCGGTGTATCACCTGATTTGCCTGCTTTAATTCCTCAAGCGGTATTTTCGAAATATACTGGTCCACAATATAATGTTGGAAATTTGTCAATTCTTCCTTCAATTTCCGCCCTTTTGCCCCGTAAACGAGCTGGGTTTCTCTTTTGTTTTCTTTATTGGCAGCGCGGTACAGAAGGTCTTCTTCTTCAAGACGTTTCATTGCCTGGCTTACTGCGCTTTTTGAGATACGCAGACGATGGGCCATCTCTGTCAGCGTCAGGCCTTCGTGCCGCAGATTCATAAAAAATAGTGCCTCCTGGCGGGTAGTTAAATGCAGCTCTCCGAGCATCGGAACCTCGGGCTGCAGCAGTGTGCTGATGTTCTCAAGCGTATTTACTGCCTGTTCAAACAGCTCCCTGTGTGTGCATGCTTCCATTTCGCTCATTTTATTCATCCTTTTCTTTCAGCTTTCTCTGAGGCAGCCTGCGGCTGTTCATGCATGTAGGCACCTACCGCTCCACTGAATTCTCCGTACGGAAGAAAGCATGGTGCTTTTCCGCGAAGTTCCGTATAGCCGCCGATAATTTCTTTTAAATGGTCATGTTTATCAAAGGTGGAGCCAATATACACTATAGAATCAGTGTTCAGCCGGTCAGCCATCTGCACACTCATCGTCGTAATCGTCTCGCCAATCATACGAACGACAGCGGCGATATAATCTTTATCTTCGTATTTATTATTTCTCATGTTCATAATATTTCCGAAATTGCTTGCCGTAAGGTCGCCGGAAATCGGCGGCTCTTCATCAGTGTAAATATCCTTCACCTTCACATTCAGTGAGCGGCCGTCTCCTTCTTTTCCAAGCCGCAGTATGTCTTCATACGCATCAATACCAGTGAGAAGGTAGGAGAGGCCGATAAGTGTGCCTCCTCCCATTCCACTTCCACCAACACGTTCGTATTCTTCCGGCCCGGCAAAATGTATCGATGTGCCCGTCCCGACGTTTGTGATAATATATGTGTCCTCGTGACGGTCATTTTCATTGAACCGCTTCCGCAGATAAGACACTCCTTTACAGGTAGCTTCAAACTCACTGATAGGCTCCGTAGGCCAGGGCAGAGACTTTCGCAGCGTTTCCGCTTTTCCTCCCGTTATATGAATGACCGGATTGTCGACCCGTTCTTCAATCCACGTCCGCACTTTCCCCATATCGGCCAAGGGGATTTTCTGCAGTTCCCACTCATCGTTCACACGGTACGCAATTTTAATCAGCGTACCTCCTGCATCAATACCAACTACTTCATTTTTCATTCTTCTCCCCCTGTCCCGCACTCAAATAGTTATATCTTCTGTCGTCTCTTCGTATTTTATCCTACTTCTATGCGAATTGAAAACGATGCAGCATACCGCTCTTTCCTGTTTTTCTCAAAATTCTCAGTTTCCTGCTTCGCAGCGCCGCTAATTTTGTTAAAATTGTAGTACTGCCTAATACGCAGCTATCCATAAATTTAACAAGGTCCTCCTTTTTTATATAGAGGAAGAATGGAGAAAGCAGATGGGGTTCGAAATCATATCCATTTTTTTAGCAATACTATCGATTTTTAATTTATTTTTCGCCTTCGTTATTATCTTTATCGAAAAACGGAATGCCACCGCCATTTGGGCCTGGATTATGGTTTTGTTTTTCATCCCTTTTTTAGGGTTTGTGCTCTATTTAATCTTTGGGCAGAACCTGACCAGAAAAAGGCTGTTTGACTGGGCGGACATTGAAAAGATCGGAATTGAAGAACTGATTCAGGAGCAGATGCATACCCTGCGCAACGGAACGTTCCAATTTTCGGATTCCGTTTCCTCAAAGCACCGGGACCTTATTTATATGCAGCTCGCAAACGACGGCTCTGTACTTACGAAGGAAAACGATGTCCGGGTGTATACTGACGGCCACGAGAAGTTCGATAACCTCATTAAGGATATTGAGAAGGCCCGGGATCATATCCACCTGCAGTACTACATTCTTCGAAGTGACCATCTGGGACGCCGTGTTATTGAAGCTTTGAGAAAAAAGGCAGAAGAGGGGGTGGTCGTCAGGCTTCTTTATGACGACATGGGCTCGAGAAAGATGCGGAAAAAAGAGCTCTCGGGGCTTGAAGCAGCCGGCGGGGAAGTAGCTGTTTTCTTTCCGAAGCGCCTGCCAATCATTAATTTACGCCTCAACTACCGCAACCACCGGAAAATTGTAGTGATTGACGGGAAAACCTCCTATGTCGGCGGCTTCAATATCGGCGATGAATACCTGGGGCTCAGTAAAAAATTCGGCTACTGGCGGGATACTCACTTGCGCCTGGAAGGGCAATCTGTCAAAACGGCACAGACCAGGTTCATTCTGGACTGGAACCAGGCCAATTCCAGAAATCCAGTCCATTACGAAGAGCGGTATTTTCCAACCCTCGCAGAGCCTGGGGAGTGCAGCATGCAGATTGTATCCAGCGGACCCGATTCGGAATGGGAGCAGATTAAAAACGGCTATATCAAAATGATTAACTCTGCCAAGCACTCGGTATACATCCAGACTCCTTATTTTATTCCAGACGAGAGCCTGATGGATGCTATACGGATTGCTTCTTTATCCGGAGTCGATGTGCGTATTATGATTCCGAGCATGCCTGACCATCCCTTTGTGTATTGGGCCACCTATTCCCACATCGGGATCGTTCTCCGCGCCGGCGCACGAGTGTATATTTACAACAATGGTTTTATCCACGCCAAGACCATCATGGTGGACGACGAAATCAGCTCGGTTGGTACGGCCAATATCGATGTGCGCAGCTTCCGGCTGAATTTTGAAGTGAATGCTTTCATCTATCATGCGCAAACGACGAAGCAGTTGACCGATACCTTTTTGTACGATATGGATACACACTCCTCCGAGCTCACTCTCGAGGCGTACCGGCAGCGCTCCCTCTGGATCCGTATCAAAGAAGCAGTGTCCCACCTCTTATCCCCAATTTTATAAACAATGCAAAAGTCCGCTGCCTCGCTAAAAAGAAGCAGCGGACTTTCTTATGCTTTTGTTTTCCACAGGCCTCCGAGACTTCGGGCCCAATTTTCCATATAAAGGATGCTTTCCTCCATTGCCTGGTCCAGTGAAACAATGCCGGGCACCATGCTGAAAGCAGCATCAATACCAGCTTCATAGACTTTTTCATAACCATCGCCAAGCTGGCCTGCGACAGCGACCACCGTGCTTCCAGGCGGAGACGCTTTCGCGACGCCTACAGGCGTTTTGCCAAATACCGTCTGGGCATCGATTTTTCCTTCGCCGGTAATTACAAGAGAGGCTCCGGCACTCCGCTCAGAAAAGCGGCTTTCTTCAAGCACGATATCGATACCGGGCTCAAGCGCAGCATTTAAAAAAGCTATCGCACCGGCTCCAAGCCCTCCCGCAGCTCCGGCTCCTTTTTCCTGCAGCACTGGTTTATGTAGATCCCGTTCAATCACTTCCCCAAACATACGAAGCGCTTCGTCAAGCTCCTGAACATCTTCCGGCTCCGCTCCCTTCTGCGGACCATAGACGGCACTTGCTCCCTCCGGCCCTGTCAGCGGATTTGTAACATCACAGGCAGCACGCACGGTTACTTCATGAATTCTTTTGTCGATGCCGCTCACATCAATGCGGTGCAGATGTTTTAATGCTGCTCCACCAGGGGCGATGTCTTCTCCATTTTGATCCAGAAAACGAACGCCTAACGCAGCAGCCATCCCGGCCCCTCCATCGTTGGTGGCGCTTCCCCCAAGACCTAAAATAATACGTTCCGCTCCTTCATACAGCGCTTTCAAAATCATCTGCCCTGTACCATAAGAACTGGCCGTTAAAGGCTCCCTGTTTTTTTTGGTTACCAGACCGATACCCGAGGCTTCTGCCATCTCAATAACCGCGGTGCGGGATTTCTGGATGTACACAAATTCCGCCTTTACAGCACTTCCATCTGGCCCGCTCACATCCACTGCATGAACTTCCCCGCCAAGGCCGTCCCGAAGCGACTGCGTGGTCCCTTCTCCGCCGTCTGCCATGGGGATTAACTCTGTAACAAGGGCTCCGGGGTTTCCCATCCCCTGGCGAAACCCTCTTTCAATTGCCTGTGCAGCTTCCATGGCTGTCATGCTTTCCTTGAATGAATCTGGCGCAATCACTACTTTCATTTCTGTCTCCTCCTTAACGCTTTATGACTGGCTGGGGTAAATAGAAGAAGCATGCTGCTTCAGCATTTTTTCAAACAGCCACTTCTTTTCCGGCAGCGGCAGCATACAGTCAAAATGCTTCATGTCTTCGTTTTTAAAAAAGCCAAGCGTCCCTTGGCAAAAGCCGCAATAGGACGTTTGATGAGTCAACGGCTGCTCATCCGGAAACCAATCGTTTTCGGAGGGCACAAATTCGCCGCTCATGTTCCAGCCAGTTCCATCGGTTAACTGTACTGAAGCCAATAGCTTGTACGCCTTCTGTCCTTTTTCTCCGTCTGCAGCCGCCATCTGCACATAGGAATCCGCCACTTCGAGCAGCCGGGGAATTTCATTTTCCCGAAGCTCACGGAAGGACGGGGTCTCCTGGCCTGTCTCACGCAGGTAGTTTATATGCTCCTGGTACCTCGATAAATATAAGTGAATAGGTTCCAATTAGCTCCCCCCTTTGTTTCAGTATAGCATGAGTATGCCTGTGAAATAATAAAAGAACACCCCACTCCGCCACAGCGGCACTGAGATGTTCATCTACTGGTTTTCCTTCCGCGAAGATTGTTCGCGGCCTGGGTACCGTCGGTTAAAATCTTTAAACACAAAGTATTTCATCATAAAGAAACTAGCCGTGAATGAAGCCAGCATTGCCAGCCCCTTAGCCAGGTTCTGGCGGATCCACGTGGGCACTCCGAGTGCCTGAAATAAAGCATTAAACCCTAAAAATACAGCATTATTAATACCGAGGCTGATCAGCCCCTGAATAATAAACACTAGCCGCTGGCGGGTGCTTCCTTTCGCTGAATCCCGAAACGTAATAAACACGTTCCAAATGTAGCTGTTTGTTACTGCCAGCGCATAAGCGATCGTATTAAAAAGCGTCAAAGTTACCCGCTCTTCACTTGGAAAAAGAAATAGAAGCAGGTTCAATGCTCCTATATCAACTACAGCATTCGTTACACCAATCGCACTAAACTGAAGCGCTTGAAGAGGACCACGCCGCTTTTGATTCTTACCCATAGAACCCCTCTGTTCCTGATGAAATCTCCCCTTACCGGCGTTCTTCTGAAACTGTTTCACGATTTTCCAGCGTTTTAGAATCCTTTACGCCGGCTGCTTCTTTATACAAATCCCTGATTTGCTCTGCTGCCGCTTCCCACCCAAATGATGCGACATCTGTAAAGGCCTGGTCGGCCAGACGTTTACGGAGGGTTTCATCCTCAAAACGGCAAACAGTGTTTTTGAAGTCGTCTTTCATATGCGGATCGTATAAAAGGCCGTTACGTTCTGATGTAAGCTGTTCCTTTGTCGGCCCGCTTTCTGCAGCAACCAGAGGCAGGCCGGAGGCCATCGCTTCCATAATCACCAGACCCAGCGTCTCCGTTGTAGAAGGAAACACAAATACGTCAGAGGAAGCGAACGTAGAAGCCAGCTCGTCCCCATGCATAAATCCTGTAAATACGGTGTCTGTGCCTTCGAAATGCTTTTCCAGCTCTTCACGATGAGGGCCGTCCCCCACAATAGCCAGACAGAAATGATCTGATTCCTCAAGGACATCCCGGATTTTTTCAATTTCTTTTTCAGCCGCCAGCCGGCCCACATACAGAAGCAGTGTTCTGTCCGTTTTTCCACCGGAAAGCCGCTCCCGCATTTTTCTGCTGTGATGTCTGGGATGAAATTGTTCGGTATCTACTCCACGTTTCCATAAATGCATACGTTCAAACCTTTTTTCCTGAAGTTCTGTCTGCACAGTTTGTGACGTACACAAATTTATGTCCGCCTTGTTGTGGAGACGCCGGACATACCACCACATCAGCCATTTCAGCATGCCCAGATTATAGTAGGACATGTACTGGGTCAGATTTGTATGATAAGAGGCCACCAGCGGCACCCCAAGCTTTTTCGCGTAGTTAATGCCCGAATACCCCACCACCGCCGGGTTCACGACGTGTATAACGTCAGGTCCGAACTCCTGTATATATTTTTTTACTACCCGGTTTGGGAGAGCGAACTTCTTTGAACGATAAAAAGGGAGGGCGCGCGCCGGCACCCCTTTCACTTCTGCTCCATCAAATTCATACACACCCAGATCCGGGGCTACAATCTGTACTTCATGACCATCACGATGCAGCCAGCGTATGCAGGCTGTCAATCGTGTAACGATTCCGTCTGTAGAAGGCAGAAAAGTCTCGGTGATGATCATTATCTTCATAGAAGACAACTCCCCGTTTTTATTTCCAGCTCACACTCGGCAGCACGTTTCCTTCGATCACCCGCTCTTTATGTTCGATCACCGCTTTTAAGATGTGACGGATAACGTCGTCTGTTAAAAAGTGAGGTTCCAACCCTAAGTCTAAAAGATTGGTGTTTACTGCTTCAAGAAAATGCTCTTCAAGTTCTACGCGAGGGTTCTCCAGGTGGTCAACATCTACCTGGTAGCCTTCTTCTTCAGCCACCTTTTTCACTCTTTCTGCAAGTTCAAGCACGGAGAAGTCTTCGGTAAACTGGTTGAACACACGGAATTCTCCCGGCTCAGCCGGCTTTTCTGCTGCAATTTCCACACAGCGGACGGTATCTTCGAGGTTCAGGAAGCCACGAGTCTGCCCACCCTTTCCGTAGACTGTTAAATTCCGGCCAATCGCAGACTGAATGATAAAGCGATTCAGCGCTGTTCCAAAAACGCCGTCATAGTCCAGGCGGTTGGTGAGCACCGGATCCATGTTGGTTTCATTCGTATCCAGGCCGTAAACAATGCCCTGGTTTAAATCCGTAGCACGGATGCCCCACACACGGCAGGCAAACATAATGTTATGGCTGTCATGCACTTTTGATAGGTGGTAAAAGGACCCCGGCTGTTTCGGAAACGGAAGGCGGTCTTTGCGGCCTTTATGCTCCACTTCCAGATAGCCTTCTTCAATTGGAATATTAGGAGTGCCATACTCTCCCATTGTACCAAGCTTTATCAGGTGACAGTCCGGTGCCATTTCTTTAATAGCATAAAGCACGTTTAAATTTCCTACTACGTTATTCACCTGCGTATAAACCGCATGCTCCCGGTCAATCATCGAATAAGGAGCGGAGCGCTGTTCAGCAAAGTGCACGAAGGCCTCCGGCTTTTCCTGCTCCATAACCTGCTGAAGGAAATCGTAATGCTGAAGGTCTCCTTCGTATGTACGTATTTCTTTTCCTGTCAGCTCTTTCCACTTTGCCACCCGGTCTTCAAGGCTCGCGATCGGGGTGATCGAGTTGGAATGAAGCTCCTCATCAATTTTTCTGCGCACCATGCTGTCGATAATTGATACGTCATGACCCTGCTTTGATAAGTAAAGCGCGGTCGGCCAACCACAAAATCCATCTCCACCTGCAACAATAATTTTCACGTCAGTTACCTCCACATCATTTAATACAATCTAATAGTTCAAACAAGCGTAATTCTATGGGTATCTAAAAGGTAATTTCTACCTCGTAGAGTGCAAGTTGCCGTTGTATATGTACATCCGAGTAGAATTCCCATCGAAACAATACCACTCTCCTTATATTAACGCAACTATTAGTCTATATACCACCGTTATTCTATCATACTAACTAATCATTGCAGCTGTCACAGCCATAATTCATAAAAATTACATAAAATTTTATCGAAAAGCGGAGGAAGCCTGTTCAGCGGCGCGGGCCCTGGAAGAGCTTTGGATAAAGAGGCCTTTTCTCTTTACCAAAGATCTGAAGGGACACCCCGCCGCTGGCTTCCGGAGCTGGACAGAGAAAAGCGGAGAATAGATGTTAATCGAACCGCCCCTCCTCCGAACGCCTGAGACTGAACAAAATCCGGAAAAGATTCACTTTTCAAAAGAGAATTTTTCCGGATCTTCAGCCACTGCAATTAGTATATTATGTTCCTCCAGCTGTTCGCTCAGGTCACGCGCTTCTTTATCGCTATAGCCCAGCTTTGTTAAGCGTTCATAAATATCGGAGGCCCCGTGGCGGAAAAACTGTTTTACGAATTCCACCGGACTTGTAGCGTCTGCTTCTGTATCACTTACTTTTAGTTCTTTCGCAGTCGCCTTTTCCGCTTCAAGAGCTAAAGCATAAATCTGTTCTCTTTGAACACCCTGCATTTTCAATTTATCTACAGCCTTCTGTGCTTCTTCTACAGTCGAAAAAATACGAGCGGTAGGCAATAGTTCCCCCTCCTTGCAAGGAATATTACCACTCCGCCCGTAAAATGAAACAAGGAATATTTATCCTCCAATGTATCTCTGATACAACGATCTAGCTTCCACTTCCCCGGAGACCCCGTGAATGATGGCCCTTCCATCTTTAAAGAGCACCAGCCGCTTGTTTTCAATATTTAACACCAGCAGATGCTGATTCGCTTTGGAAAGGTGCTTTTTATGAGCGTCCGCTGTACGCTCGAGTGACACCTGCATGTCCGGAAGAGGCTTCACTTGTACGGCATCCCTGCCGCACAACGTCTCTGCCTTGCTTCTCCCACTCCATGCGAGCGCTGGATACGTTGGCGATTCTCCGCAGGAGGGACAATGAACATCCTGAAGCGAGTCTACACGAATGGAAGAACTCTCGTTCGACCATACATCAAACGACCACAGCGTTCCGCGTAGCTGTTTAAAGGAATGAGTAAGCAGCTTCATCGCTTCGGTCACCTGCGTGGCGCTCACAAATTGGACAGCCGGGGCAATAATTCCCATCGTGTCACACGTTTCACCTTCCATCGGAATGCCCTTCATCAGGCAGCGCAGGCACGGCCCTTCTTCCGGTGTCACTGTATAGCTTAGTCCGTATGCCCCCACACAGGCTCCGTAAATCCAGGGAATCCGGTGCTTCAACGCTGTATCATTAATCATCAGCCTCGTCTCCATATTATCGAGTCCGTCAATAATAAGGTCTGCAGGCAGACAGTTTTCAAGCACGGCCGGATCTGCTTCGCCGACAATTATATCAATGACTGCGTTACTCCGGATATCGAGCAGCCGTCTTTTCGCTGCCTCCGCTTTCGGTGTATACGCTGCTGCGTCCGCTTCTGTATACAACTGCTGGCGCTGCAGGTTGCTTACCTCTACATAATCCCGGTCGATTAGCGTTAATCTCCCGATCCCCGCACGCACGAGGCTTTCAG
Source organism: Marinococcus salis (assembly GCF_054971365.1). Lineage (NCBI taxonomy): Bacteria > Bacillati > Bacillota > Bacilli > Caryophanales > Bacillaceae > Marinococcus > Marinococcus salis. The sequence continues at coordinate 15,521 of NZ_JBQOJB010000001.1, forward strand.
CTGTTAAACTCCCTAGAGCTCCGGCCCCTATCACTATTACATGGGACTCCTCCAGCTTTTTCTGTCCACTCCGCCCGATTCCATGAAATAACCGCTGCCGGGAGAAACGTTCTTCTGTATTCAAATGCTGAGGCCTCCTAGAGGGCTGCTTGCCTGTGCATAAAATTTCTTATCAATTCTTCCTGCCTCTGCACCAAGAGTACCGGCTCTTATGGCCAGTTTCATCGCTTCAGCCATTTTTACAGGGTCGCCTGCTCCTGAAACCGCTGTGTTTAAAAGGATACCGTCAGCCCCAAGCTCCATGGCGTAAGATGCGTCCTTCGGGCTCCCTATGCCTGCGTCCACAATAACCGGCACCTTTGCCTGTTCGATAATATGCGAAAGATTGTATGGGTTGATGATCCCGAGCCCCGTTCCTATAGGAGAGGCTCCTGGCATAACTGCATGAACCCCGGTTTCCTGAAGCTTTCTTGCAAGCACTACGTCATCGGACGTATAGGCGAGAACCGTAAACCCTTCGTTAAGAAGCTGTTCTGAAGCCCGGAGCGTTTCCACCGGGTCCGGTAGAAGTGTTTTGTCACAGCCAATTACTTCTACTTTGATCATGTCACACATATTGGCTGCTTCCGCCAGCTTAGCTGTCCGGACCGCCTCTTCCGCTGTTTTGGCTCCGGCAGTATTTGGGAGAAGCCTGTACTTTGAAACATCCATCTGCTCAAATGGGTCCGGCTGACTGCTGTCAAATAAGTTCATTCTACGGACAGCAAAGGTCAATACTTCAGTTTCTGATGCTTCTACCGCCTGCAGCTGGGTTTTTGCGTCTTTATACTTTCCCGTACCGAGAAATAGATGTGAGTTAAATGTCATACTGCCAATGTTAAGCATTCGTTCATCCGCCTCCTACAAAATGAATGATTTCGATTCTGTCCCCGTCCTTCAAACCTTCTTCCTTGTGCAGTTCTTCCATCACAATAATCCCGTTTCGCTCCACCACCGTCTTCTTATGGGCTACTTGAAGCTCTTCCAGTAACTCGGCTACGGTTTGACTGTTCTCAATATTCTGTATTTGACCGTTAAGCGTGATTTGCATGAATGACTCCTCCTTTTCGTATTTTCGGATCCACGGCGAACAGCTGCTTCCAGTCTTCGCGAACGCTTTCCCCTTCAATCCGGGCAGCCATCCAGCTCCCACTCCGTGCTGAAAGAAGGATACCGTTTCTATAATGCCCGGTCATCACCCACAGGCCTTTGCTTGTTCTTCCCATATACGGCAGCCCGTCGCCTGTCTGCGGCCGGACACCGCTCCAGAATCTTTCAATCCCTGCATGCTTTAACCCCGGCACTAAATGCACGGCTGCTTTCATGAGCTTCTGCATTGAGGCTACCGTGACTTCCGTACTCGCGTCTCCGGGCTTCTCTGTAGCTCCGATAAAAATTTCTCCGTCCTTTTTAGGAACAATATACACTTCCGGAGTGTACAGGGTATGCTCCAAAGCAGCGTCCGGTAAGCGTACAGACAAGCATTCGCCTTTCACCGGATAGAGGCTGAATTCCCTCTCATCCAACAGACGGGCTCCGGCACTTCCTCCCGTAAAAACAACTTCATCTGCTTTGATGCTGCCTTCGCTTGTTTTCACTCCACAGACCCGGCCGTCAGCTTCTAAGAGTTGATCGACTGCGGTATTTTCCCGAATCACCGTTCCGTTGGCCTCCGCTGCCCTGGCAAGGGCCAATGTCCATTCATAGGCCCGGAGCTGCCCGTCTTTCGGTATAGACCAGGCCCCGTGGATGTGCTCAGAAAGCGCTGGCTCTTTGCTTCGCGTCTCCCGTGCTGAAAGCCATTTCGCGCCATAGCTGTGGCCTGATAACCGTTGATACTTTTCTGCTTCCGTTTTGTTCCATACCGGCTTCAGCATGCCATTATTTACGTAAGAAACGTCCATTCCACTGAGCGCTTCCACCTCCGGGACCAGTTCAGCAAACATAGCCCTGCTTTCGAGCGCAAATTCCTGAAAAAGATCTGAACCCTCCCACTCGGACTGCGCCCCAAGCATTCCGGCAGCCGCTTTCGAAGCACCGGCAGCTATGGAAGCTTTTTCGATTATCATAACGCGGCGGCCGCGTCTGCTTAACTGGTATGCAAGGGAACATCCCTGGACCCCCGCCCCAATAATAAGAACTTCAGTATCAACTTTCATTACTATCACTCCTTACCCTGGCCCGAAGCTGCTCTGCTGCCTCCCCGGGACAATCTCTTTCGTACAAAGCTGCGATGGCCGCTATCCCGGAGGCCCCGTTTTCTATGCACTCCTCCGCGTTTTCAGAAGTGATGCCCCCAATAGCAATTACGGGAATACGAACGCTTGTTACGGCTGCTTTCAGCGCCCCGAGCCCGCGCGGAGCCTTTCCGGGCTTGCTGCCTGAAGCAAAAACATGGCCAAAATAAAGCCAGGATGCTTCCTGTCGCTCACTTCTTTTCGCTGCCTCTGCGGAGTGCACAGACTGGCCCCAGCGCCCGTCAGCCGGGAAGTCTGTACGGCGCTCGGGCAGATGAGCGCCGGCCAGCTGATAAGCAGCAGCAAGCTCCGGCTCGTCATTTATTATAAGCTTCCCGGGACTTACTCCTTCTTCCAACGCCAGCTTCACAGCTGTTTCTTTTTCCTGCTTCGTCCACTCCGGTGCCCGTATATGCACATAATCAACGACGTCTGCCAGCTCCCTCGTCTTCCCCCACCACTCAGCCACCGGGATATCCGGCGGCGACACTGCGTGAATGCATGGCTTCGTCTTTTTATCCATAAAAAAGCCTCCTTCCAGAAGGAAGGAGGCTGCCTGTTAAAAGGTTCAACATGGCTGCTTCCCTCCGCTGGCTCTCCAGATCAGGTTCAAAGGGTTCCGGATCTTTCTCCGGTCTCAGCCTCAGCAGGCACCCCCAGCAAATATATATTTCCCCACAAAAAACCCCGCCTTCGTTAGAAAGCGAGGGGAGATAGTCGTATCAGCATCTCTTCCCCACTTCCCTCCGCTGGTATAATCCAGATCAGGTTCAAAGGGATCAGCTTTACGCCGTCTCAGCCAACAGGCACCCCTAGTGGTTCGATATTACTTATATCATAACGCGCTGCTTCGCTGCCGTCAATTTATCCCCAATCTTTAAACCTGAAAAATCGACAGTACTACCCATAAAGAAGGGACGCTTAAAATAGTCGTTACCAGCGTAATACCTGAAACGAGCTGGGGGTTGGAATCAAACTGTACCGAAATCATCGCCATAGTTGCTGCACTCGGCATCGCTGTAGAAACAACAAGCACAGTAGTAAGCGTGTCATTAGTCTGAAGCAATAACGCAATCAAATAAGCAAGCGCCGGAGCGAATACGAGTCGTAAAAACGTTCCAGCGCTCACGAGCTTCCAATCCATGCTTTTTACAGATATACGTGCAAGCTGCATACCCAGAATAATCATAACCACCGGAATCGCTGCACTGGCAAGCATATCAAGGGCTTCATAGTAGGTCGCCCCGATCGGTATCCCGGTCAGCTGAAAAAGGACGCCTGCGAGCAGGGCGTAAAATACCGGCATCCGCAGTACTGTGCGAAACGCATCGGCCGCATCCATATTGGTGCTGTTTGCAATATAGACGCCGACAGTGTTCATCAGCATCGTCTGGATGACCATAAAAACAATCGAATAGGCAAAGGCTGTATCACCGAAAGCAAAAGAAATCAAGGGAGCACCGTAATTGCCCGCATTCATAAATACGGTGGAAAGCATCATGCCGGTTTCATTTGCTTTTGGCCATTTGCGCAAGTAAGCCACCAGTTTGATCACGCCGGTCATTACCGCTAAAAACACCACGGAAAACAGAGCCATCGACAGCATGTCGCTGTTCAATTCCCTTTCATAAAACGTCCGGAAAACAAGCGCGGGCGTTAATACATAGAGAGCGACAGCTGACACCGGCCGAATGCCCACTGCCTGCCTTTTCTGCAGCAAATAGCCAATCGTAAATATTAAAATGATCGGGACCAATACATTGATCAGCACACCCATGCAGAGCCCTCCCTTCTTTCTTTAAATTTAATACACTTTAACGCCGGCCCTTTTCTGTCAGTAATCGTGCCGGAGCATCTGCTTTAAAATACGCTTCTCTTTACGTGATACAAGAATATACAAATAATCACCAGCCTGGATTACTGTCTCACCAATCGGCGTGACCAGCTCATCCTCCCGGACGATCGCGCTGATCAGCGCAGAGGCGGGAAATTCAATGCTTTGGAGCGTCTGGCCGACGATCGGCGTCGCTTCATTCGTTTGAAATTCCATAATTTCTGCGTTCGCTTTCCCGAGGGAGACCAGTTCCAGGGAATGGGTCGGGGCTTCCCGGAGCGGCCCGGACAAATGAAGCCATTTTGCCAGCGGAGCGATGGTCGCGCCCTGGATCAGCGCGGATGTGAGCACAATAAAAAAGACGACGTTGAAAATTTGGGTGCCCGATTCCACGCCGGCAACAATCGGATAGGTAGCCAAAATGATCGGCACCGCCCCGCGCAGTCCCGCCCAGGACAGAAATATATTCTGCTTCGGCTTGTAGCCGAAAAAAGAGGTCGACAAAAACGTGGCAAGCGGACGCGCCAAAAACATTAACACCGCTGATAAAATGAGCCCCATAGTGATGTTCGACCACGTCAGGATATCTCTTGGAAAGGCAAGCAGGCCCAGAATGATAAACATGCTTATTTGCGACATCCACGCCATTCCCTCATTAAACCGGTAAATCGGCTGGCGGTAGATCAAATCGGAGTTTCCTATCAAAAGTGCCGCTACATACACTGCCAAAAATCCGCTCGCACTCATGCTAGAGGTCACGCTGTAGGTTAACAGCGCAAACGCGATCGCAAATAAGGGGTACAAGCCACTCGAATCCAGATTAATGCGGTTAATCGTCCAGGAGGCTACCCACCCGAACAGACCGCCCATCGCAAGACCGACGCCCATCTGCCAGAAAAAAGCACCGGACAAAAGCCATACGTTGGGCGAATCGGCCAGAATTAATTCGATAAAAAACAGCGTTAAAAACACAGCCATTGGGTCGTTGCTGCCTGATTCCGCTTCAAGGGTGGAGCCCATTTTTTTATCAATGCTGCGCCCCTTCAAAGCAGCAAAAACAGCTGCGGCATCTGTCGAACCAACCGTAGCTCCGAGGAGCATCGCTTCAAGCCAGGTGAGGTCGAGCAGCTGCTTCGCTACGACTCCCATCAAGGCAGCCGTAAACAGCACGCCGAACGTGGCAAGCGTTACAGAAGGTCCGACGACCGGCTTGATATCGCGCCACTTTGTCTGGGTCCCGCCTTCAAATAAAATAATAATTAAGGCTATAATTCCAACAGTCTGGGCAAGCTGGACATTTTCGAAGTCAATGATGCCAAAGCCGTCGTTTCCCATGAGCAAACCCAGAATAATGAATAAAATAAGCGAAGGCACCCCGAGACGTGTCGAAAATTTTGTTACGACGACGCCTAAAATAAGCAGAAGTGCTCCTAATAATATAAACGAATCCACATTCGCATTCCCTTCAAACACTCACGGTTTCCTCCCTCCACCTGCCGCAGCTTTCTACTTCGGCTTTTCTATGTATTACTTGCATGATACATATAATTTTTGTGTAAAAAACCCGCACACAGACATTTTTATAAGAATGCTATACCCGAAAATGGGAGCATACAAAAAGCATGCTGCAAAAAACAGCATGCTTTCTGCCTCACCCAATCACATCATAGCCGATGGATAAGATAATTGCGAACAAAATGATCCATAAAATCCAGAACATGGCGTGTTTTCTGCCTGCCCGGCGACGAACGAACATCATTTCCATTACTCCGATAAAAACAAGGGCCAAAACACCTTTTACAATGGACAGGAGCGGGAAGCCATACAACGCCACCATGCCCGCGCCAGAAAGAACCATAATGACTACAAACAGCCGTTCAATCATCATCGTTACTTTTTGTTTCGGAAACAGGTAGCTGATCAAAAAGAAGATGATCAAAAATGCCCACGAACCGGAATGTGCTTCATACAAAATGCTCTGAAGATCCATATGCTTTCCTCCTTTTCACTCTTCAATTTGTTTCTTTTCCAGATATTTCACCTGCTTGTAACTATAATCAAAATAAAGCCTGGACTCAAGCCAGAAACAGCGTTAGTTCTTGAACGTTTTATGGCGCTATCAGCTTCAAGCCTACGACGGAGGACAGAATGACCGCAATGCTTACTATCCTGCCAACATTGGCCGGCTCTTTGTACCAAAGCATGCCGAACAGCGCGCTCCCTGCCGCTCCTATTCCTGTCCAGACAGCGTAGGCGGTTCCCATCGGAAGGGTCTGCATTGCAAGGGAAAGAAGAAAAAAACTCGCTCCAAAACCTCCTGCAATCATAAACAGCGGCCAGATGACCCGCTTTTGAATCCATTCATTGATCATAGAAACACCAATCATCTCAAAAATGCCGGCGCCGATCAAATACAGCCACGTCATCACTGTTGTTCCCCTCCTTCATTTGCCCTTGGCCTTCCGGAGGCCATGTGAAGCCCGGAGATTCCGGCAATCAGCATGATAATAAAGGCCATCTTGCTCCATTGGAACGGCTGGCCAAAAAATATCATATCAAGGACTGTTGTCCCGATCGTACCGATGCCGACAAAGGCTACATACGAAGTGCCTACCGGAAGATATTCGCCCGCCCGTATCAAAAAGAGAAAGCTCAATACAATAGCCACGAGCGTTCCCGCCCACTCCCATCCAGCCGAGGCGTGCTTCAAACCGATTACCCAGAGAATTTCAAATGTTGCTGCTGCCGCGACGTTTATCCACCCCACTACGAGTCCTCCTTACCGATTTCTTCTTATTATTTCCCGGAAATATTTGTTTCACCCCAGCTTTTGCACACGAAAAAACCCGGGAATTCTTCGCAGCGAAGATCTCCCGGGTTTTTGTCCCTCCGTGTCGCAAACGTTTCGTTTACGGGTTTTCTCTCGGACCAGTCCGGCTCTGCCGCGGAACCCTAGAAAACATTATGCCTTTCAGTATATCAAATTCACGGCTTTTGTCTACGACGAGGCATTGTCTTTGGAGGGGAACACAAACTCGACGCCATTTTCTTTGCGTTTTAATTTGGCGTCAAACGGCTTTTTGCCTTTAAATCCTTTGATCACCTGCGTCTCCCCTTTCTCACACAGCTTCTTAACCTGAGCCTGGGTGATTTTTTTCTTTAATAATGTTTTTGGTATGGTGAATTTACAGCCGTTTGCATATTCGCTGCAGCCATAAAAGGATTTTCGTTCCATCAGCTGCCCTTTTTGGCATACGGGACAAAGAGCGATCGGCTCTGCGCGCTGCGGCTGTTTTTTGGAGGCGGCCACCTGATCCGGATTGGTCTGCATATTCGTCATGCCTGCCGGCGCCTCTTCGACCAGCTTTTTCGTAAAAGCCTCGGTCTGCTTTAAAAAAGCTTCTTTATCTGCTTCACCGCTTCCGATTTGCTTTAAAAAGGCTTCCCATTTCGCGGTCAAAAGCGGCTTGGATAAAAGCGTTCCCTCTACTACCTCGCAGAGGGCGCGGCCTTTGGCGGTGACTTCCACGACGTTTTTCTGAATCCGGATATATTCCTGTTTCTGCAGCGTCTGAATAATAGTGCTTCGCGTCGCTTCTGTCCCAAGGCCTTCTGTTTCCTGCAGTACTTTTTTGGAAGCTTCGTCGTCTTCAATCCATTTGCCGCAGGACTTCATCATATTGATCAGCTGGCCTTCTGTGTAGGGCTTAGGCGGCTGGGTTTCTTTTTCAGCTGCCTGGACATACGCTTTAACCTGCTCTCCTTCAGTAACTGGAGGCAGTGTTTTATCCTCCTGCTCCTTCTTCTTTTTAGGTGTTGGAAACAGCTCCCTCCAGCCCAGCTGGCTGTCTACCCGTCCCTTGCTTTCAAAGATGAGGCCCTGGACCTCCGTTTCGAGCGTTGTTTCTTCATACACATAGTTCCGGTGAAACATCGCAAGCACGCTGTTCATTATTTCTTTGTATACCTGCTGCTGGGCCCGGTTCAGCTTTTCGAACTGGCCCTCGCTCAACACTTTCTTCGTTGGGACGATCGCATGGTGCTCCTGGACTTTACTCCCGTCTACAAACCGTTTCGAAGGCGTCAAGGATGCCGGTTCGAAGGAAGCGTTCATGCAGTCCTGCATCCGGTTCAGATTTCCTTTTAAGTAGTTAAATTCACCCGAAGTAATGTGGCGGGTGTCTGTTCTCGGGTAGGATACAGCTTTTAGCGGCTCGTCATAAAGGCTCTGGACCGTTTTCAGCACAGCAGACGGGCTCATTTTATATTTTTTGTTCATCGTCGTCTGCAGGCTCGACAGCGAATGAAGAAGCGGCGGCTTTTCCTGTTTTTCTTCTTTTTTTATGCTGCTGATTGTTCCTTCGGTATCCTTTTTCAAGCCGTGCTCCTTCCAAATCCGGAGTACTTCTTCCTTTGAGCCGAAGCGCTTTTTATACTTTCCTTTATACTCGCCTGCTTCCGCACGGAAGGTTCCTTCAAGCTCCCAGTAGGGTTCGGGCTCAAACGCCTCAATTTCTTTCTGTCTGTCGTAAATAAGCTTGAGCGTTGGCGTCTGGACCCTGCCGACACTGAACACTTCATTGATGCCCTTTTGTTTTAGCAAAAGCGTATACAGGCGGCTCGCGTTCATGCCGACGATCCAGTCGGAAAACTGGCGGGCCCGTGCCTCCTCATATAGCGAAAAATAGTCTGCCCCCTCCCGGAGCTGTTCAAAGCCTTTGTATACCTCGTCCTTTTCCAGGCTGTTAATCCAAAGACGCCGGATCGGTTTATGGGACGTTTTCGTATAATCAATGACGCTTCGTGCGATGTTTTCGCCTTCACGGTCACAGTCGGTCGCAATAATAATGCTGTCGGCTTCCTGCAGCATCTGCTTAACGACCTTCAACTGCTTGAACGCCCGCGGGTTCGGTTTGAAGCGGAAATGGGCAGGAAGCATCGGAAGTGTGTCGAGCGACCATTTTTTCCAGGAGGACTCGTAATCGGCCGGGGCCCGGAGCTCGAGCAAATGGCCGAAGCCCCAGGTAAGCACTGCCCCGTCCGGAAACAGACTGCACGGCTTCAGCCGCATGTACCCGTCCTTTTTCTCCTGTATCTGAAACGCGGCCGCATAGGCTTTTGCCTGCGACGGTTTTTCCGCTAATATGACTGGCATAAAGAAATTCCTCTCTTCGCTGATTTCTTTGAATTTCAAGAACATTTGTTCTTTATTATAAGGAATCTGTCACAAAAACGAAAGAAGGAGCCTGCCTTTCATATACTCAACTCCGTCCCGGCGTGATACACTAGCATTTGTGAAAACAATGGGAGGATGCTTCCACTCGAAGAAACCACCATTCGGGAGGAGAAATAAACAAATGAAACCTTTAAAACAGCACGGTTATGAATATTACGACTTAGCTGATATACTGCACGAAAGTTATAGCGAAGAAGACCTGGCAGCCTTAACTGCGGCCTTTGACGATCTTCCGGCCGACGATTATGCACCGCACCTGAATCGATACCGCCAGTACGGACGTGCCGTTATTTTCCCGGGCACCCACCGAATCGAATGGCTGCCGGAAACGGTTAGGGACGGTAAAAGCTACTACGATTATTTCCAGGGGTCGTTCAATCCGGAATATCCCGATGCGAGCCGCCGCTTTCCTGCCATCCCTGAGCACATCAGGCACAATCGGCTGCTTGAAGCACTGATCGCTTTTAACTTCCGCCAGACATTCTGGACGCGCGAAGATGCGCTCATGCCTTTTCATGCGGGAGTCCACTTTGTGAAGCTTCACGTTGACTCGAAAGAAGACGAAGCATTTTCATCGCCGAATACCTTGCACCAGGACGGAGAGCCGTTTACGTTCGCCCACCTGATCCGCCGGCGAAATATCGAAGGCGCCCGAAACGTTATTTCTGTACCGGAAGTCCGTGGGCGGATGCCGGAAGATGTAGAAAAAGATAAAATCACTGACTCCTTTTACATGACCCGTCCCCTCGAATCCTACGGAGTGTATGATCCGCTGGTCACTCATTATGTTGGCTCTGTACGCAAGGGGCCAGAGGACGGGCCCGGGGAGCGCTCAGCCATTTTAATTGATTACCAGCCAACCGTCGTTGCCAACCCGGATGAAATTCGCAGCATGCACGGCGATACCAACAACATGGATTATGTATAAAAGGACCCCCGGCGCCACAGACGCCAGGGGTTTTAAATGGAGAGCAACTTTTTCGGAGGCTGCTGTAAAAGCCCCCGGTGAACAAACTTATGCTTCTTTCAATGATTTCATTTTTCTGAAGAAGCTTCACGTTTACGCCCAAAATATAAAAGGCCCAACAGCATAAAGGCTATCATCAGTGCAGTTACAACAATGAGAACAGGTAATGCACCGAATTGATAAATAAATGGGATAGAAGCAGCCGTTACGAGACCGCCGCCCACCATTGGTTCAAATAAAATTTGCTTATAGCCGAAGGCAGTAAAGGCAGGGGACTTATTTTCAGGATCAGCCACCCTCATTAAGAGAAGCCCAGTCGCTGCCACGCCAGTAGACTGCCCAAAATCGCCAAGAGCTCTCTCAAACCAATACGATGGGATCATACGGGGCGCCAAATAGATAAAACCGAGCACATTCAGCAAAATACCCGAAACAGCTAAAATGAGAAAAGGCAGGAAATAAGTGCCTAGTACTGATAACTGCAAACTTGCCAGTGCGCTAACGATCAGCAGGTCAAGCGACAACCCCTGGATACGGTTGATCAGGCCACGGTCGATGATGTCAAAGCGATCCCATTTCGTAAACACCAGTTGAAGCAGAATACCGCCGATCATAGCTAGCGGAAATAAAGGAATGTATTCAAAGATATAGACTCCGCTCCATGCTCCCCACGTTACGGATTCCAGCCACACGAGTGCTTCGAGAAGCAAATATCCGGTAAAAACAGCAATAGCTACTAGAGCAACGTGAAAAGCAAGAGGATCGATTGAAGTGGGAGACGTGGTCATTTTGCCCGCAGCATCCCGTGCCTCATGCTCATTAATGCCTAACTGGGCGTCCACCGAAACATCTTCTGGTTTTTTGAGTATGTTTGACTTATTACGGCGCACACCCCAATTCAATAAAATGACCCCAGCGATAACTCCGGAAAGTACACCCACAGTGGCAAGGCCGATCGCCAGATCATAACCCTGCTCAAAGCCCAGCTGGGTGAATGTACTTTCCAGCCCGGCGGCTGTACCGTGGCCGCCCACAAAACCAATTTCAATCAGCGCCCCGGCAGCCGGCGGCAGGCCAAAGACCGGCGTCAAGAATAACAGGCAAAGACTGATGCCTACTACGTACTGCCCCCAGGAAAGGGTGTACCCAAAAGCAATCTGCGGCCCGCCGACCCTGAGCATTTCTTTCATGTTCGGAAGACGGAACCCGATGAATAAACAGGCGAAAACAACGTTAATAAGGAGGCCTGGCAGTGCACCCCAAACTTCAAGAATATCCGCTGTGAATAGCCCGTTTTCCAAAAAGCGGGATCCAAACAGCGATTGGTTAATCCTTCCTAAAACCCCAGGCCCAAGCAGGAGAGCTAAAAATCCGCCAATGAGGGCACTTGGCAAAAATAAACGCTGTAATAAAGGAATCCGAAGACGGACCCACTTTCCAAGAGCAAGAACCATACTAATAACAACTAAAGCCATTCCAATGACATCAAACGACACAATCGCAGCCCCTTTTCATTTAAAATAAATATGTCGGATCAACATCCATATGTACCATTACCAGGCGACAAAAACTCATTTTATCATACGCGGCCCTTCCCCGCAGTTCGTCTTAAAGGGTTACAAGTACAATTTTGATGAAAATGAACATAAATAAAAACATAAAAAAACCGAATGCAGAAAGCTGACCATTCGGTTTTTCGCAGATTTTGTTTCCGGTTCGCTTACTTTTTTGCTTAATTTACAGACGTTAATGACACCAGCTCGTATTCAATCGTTGTGCGGTGAGACTCCCATTCCACCCGGTGAATTACCGCCTTGCCAAAGGGTACTTTTTCAGCAAACGTATGAATTGGAAGCGGATGATCAAGCGGAAACATTTGATAGTTATCTTTGATCAACCGAAAATTTCTTTCATCCAGGCGCTCAGCCTGCTTATTCGTAATAATTTCCCAGTTCATTTCTACAGAAAAACCCATATGCGTCCCTCCTGCTCCCTTGACTGTATAATTTTAACGCTTTCTTTTCTATCTCCATTATGGCAGATTTTTAAGCGATTGTACGATCAGACCCCAAAATTTATCATTGTCAATATCTACTGCGATCTGCACCGGTCCTCCAGCAGTAGTATCGATGACCGTTTCCCCATACGTATGCTTTCCCGCTGTTTCCACTTTCACATCGGCGGATTCAAATGTAAAAAGGGACGGGGCCAGGCACACTGCCACCGCGCATGGATCATGAATTGGCGGAAGTGCCAGGTGGAAACGCTCTTCGTAAGCACGCTGGAAATGGTCAAGCAATTCGTACGTAAACTGGGCAGCCATAGTCGGTATTTCTTTGATCCGCTCCACCACAGATTCGGATGCTAACGCCTGATGGGTGACATCGAGGCCGCACATCGTTATCGGGATGCCGCTTGCAAATACGATCTCTGCTGCTTCTGCATCCGCATAAATATTAAATTCTGCTGCCGGGGTCCAATTACCGAACGTTCCGCCGCCCATGATCGATAAACGGCGGATCCTCCGGGCCGCCTTCGGGTTTTTCCGGCATAAAAGAGCAACGTTTGTGAAAGGGCCTGTCGCAATAACAGTAATATCCTCCTCCGAATGAAGCAAAACCTCCTCCATCACGTCTACGGCATGTCTCTCTTCCACCATATGTGCAGGTACTGGAAGTGCAGGCCCGTCAAGTCCCGACTCGCCGTGAATCGAAGGTGCATGCTCCGGCATACGGACCAGAGGCCTTCCTGCTCCTTCGGCCACCGGCACTTTGTCCAGGCCGGCGGTATCAGCAGCCACTAAAGCATTTCTTGTTGTCTTTCCAATATCTGCATTACCTGAAACGGTCGTCACAGCCCGGATATCCATATCCGGATGCCCCGCTGCAAGAAATAAAGCAATGACATCGTCGTGTCCCGGGTCCATATCCATAATTACTGGCGTTTTCATCTGCTGCTTCCTTTCTTTCTATAACTATATGTTTGTTCAAACCAAAAGCACCGCCAGCCGGCGGTGCTTTCCTGCTTCGGGTACTAATATTTAAAGTCCTGCTTCGTAGTTCAATTTTTTCGACATTTCCCGGAACTGCTGCTCGTCAAATCCCGGCGCAAATTCTTCCGGAATGTGGTCGAGGTTCGGAATTTCCCCGCCTTCCGGCGTTGGCATGTCGCTAACTACCTCGAGTTCGCCTGGCGGCCCAACCGGGGACGGCCCGTTCCAGATCCGGTCAAGCATTGTGTAATCATTATCACTGAAACGATAGAGCTTACGGTGCGCTCCCTTTGCTTCGTATTTGTGGGCGTGGTCATATTTACTGTTATCAAGGTCCGGCACTGGGAGCATTTTCGTTACGTCCACACCTGTTAATTTCTCCAGTGCTTTGGCGTAAGCCACCACGTGCACGCCGCCGCGCACAAGCAGATAGCCGCATAGTTCACGGGCAGTTTCGTTGTCAGTCATTTGATATACCCGCATCTTGTGCGTTCTGGCCCCGCACTCGAGATAGAAATTGTGAAGCAGATCGTTGACGAGGTTACCGCTTGTAAAGACGTTATCCCCTGTCCACGGCGCCCCCATCGAATCTTTCGGCACTGAATTCTGGCCGGCAAAAATAAAGCTTTGCGGATTCCTTGAATCCATAGCTTCACTAAGCGGGGTACTGTCCGGATTGGCCGGATCCTGGCCGCTTTGGTTTGTCGACCCCTGCAGACATAAATTTATTGTATTGGCAACCAGCTCTACGTGTCCAAGTTCTTCGGCTGTGATGCTTGCGACTAGATCATAAAATGGGCGTAGCTGTTTTTTGCTGCGGAAATTAAACGACTGGAATAAATAGTTGTTGAGCGTTGACATTTCACCGAATTTTCCACCTAAAAGCTCCTGTACGACGTTGGCTGAGTTAGCGTCTGGGTTACTGGGCGTCGGGAGGTCGATTTGCAGTTTGTCAATTCTCTTAAACACAATGATTCCTCCTATTAGGTTTAAATTCGTATTTCGCCAGCAAAATACACTTACCTATTTCCGTTCTTCCTTTTAAGCAAACACTAAAATTTGATATATTAACAATATTCATTCTTTTTATAAAATTTGTATCAATTATGAAAACCCCTGTTTTTACGGCTTTGCACTCATGTTTAAAAGTACAGGGGGACAGGAATAATGATAACTAGTTTCATTACGAAAGGAAGGATTACCCATGGATAAAAACGAAGCACAGAGACACGCATTTGACATTATCGACAACAACAAAGTGGGCGTACTTGCGACAATTGAGGGCAATAAACCCCATTCCCGTTACATGACATTCTACAATGAAAATTTTACCCTTCTGACACCGACGAGCAGTCAAACCCATAAGGCAGAAGAAATCGAAAAAAATTCCAACGTGCATATTCTGCTCGGGTACGACGGCGAAGGTTACGGAGATGCCTTTGTCGAAATCTCTGGAAAAGCCGTGATCCGCCATGACCAGGAGACGAAGGAAAAAGTCTGGACTGACAGCGTGCAATCCTGGCTCGGCTCTCCGGACAACCCGGAATACATTGTCCTCGAAATTCAGCCGGATTCCATCCGCCTGATGAACTCTAAAGGAGACACTCCGGAAGAAATCGACTTTTCTTAAGCAAAAGACAGCCCCCGCCGAAACATTTTCCGGCGGGGGCTAATTTTATGAATTTTTCCAGGCCTCCTGGATATCCAAATCTCCTGCAAGCAGCTCGACTGTTTTCCCCCGGGCGTTTTCAATGTCGAGGGCTGCAATCATCGTGCGGGCCACGTCTTCTCTGGAAATGTCTCTTTCTTCAGGATTAGAAAGTTTTTCTGCAAGTTCTACTTTCCCTGTACCTTTTTCAAACGTAAGCCTTCCCGGACGCACAATTGTGTAGGGAATCCCGCTGCTCTGCAAATGCTTATCTGCATTCAATTTTGCTTCCGCGTAATGTTTAATAGGTTCCTGAGGGTCGTCGACGCCGATACCGCTCAGCATAACGTAATGCTTCACATCCTGTACCCTTGCTGCATCAATTGTTTTCTTCGCTCCCTGCTGGTCCACGCTGACTGTTTTTTCCGGTCCGGTGGAGGAACCAGAACCAGCGGCAAACATTACAGCGTCCATTCCTTTTAAAGCGGTCGCCGTATTTTCTTCAAGGTCTGCAAGAATCGTGGATGCCGCTCCCATCTTTTTCAGCTCATCGGCCTGGGAAACTTCGCGTATCATGGCGTGCGGAGTGTGCTCCGGATGAGCTGCAAGCTGTTCTACCAAGAGTCTCCCCGTATGCCCATTCGCCCCTATAACCAGTACATCCATGTTATTGCCTCCTTTTTTACAATTGTTCCCTGCTATATGCAGTTTAAACGTCTTCGCCAGGCTTCTTCTCCCACTCGTTTTGTAGTTTTTTCTGCCTGCTTCCACCCTTTTTCCGGAATTTTCCCGGTCTTGAATAAATGGAAAGAACAACCGCCGAGAAAATGAGAACAATTCCGATTCCCTGCCAGCCGCTTAGCTTGTCCCCGAAGGCGACGACGCCAATCACAATAGCCACCATCGGCTCCACGGTGGACAAAATCGCTGCCTTGCCCGATTCAATATATTTCAACCCGATGGTAAATAATATATATGCAGCAATAGTAGAAAGCAGTATACCTCCTAACCCATACACCCACATCATCGGCTCCTGAATGGCTTCTTCATTTGCCAGCAGGCCGCTGAAAGGAACCATCACGAGGCCGCCTGCAAGCATCGTGTAGGCAGTAATCGTAATGGAGTGGTATTTCGGCGTCACAAATTTGCCGAGAATACTGTACAGGCCGCAGCACAAGCCGGAGAGCAGGCCAATCATAAGGGCCGCCAGCGAAAGCCCACCGGCTCCGCCGGGAAAAAGCCCGGCCACCAGTACACAGCCGGCAATCGTAAGCCCAATGGCTGCCAGCTTATTTATTGTGATTTTTTCTTTAAATACAAACCGCGATATGAGTGCTACAAACACGGGGCTTGTGTAAAGAAGGACGACCGCAATGGAAAGTGAGGCTTCATCCATGACAGTGAAATAACACCAGTTGAAGAGAGCTATGCTTCCGACGCCGAGCCCGATAAAATGCGGCAGATCATACCACCGGACCTTCAAAAGATACGGCCGGACCAGGGCCACAGCCAAAAATAGAATCAGGGCCGACCCGGCCATGCGAAGCGCCACTACCTGGCCGGGTTCGATATTGTACCGGTACATATTCTGTACGAACAATCCTGTAAACCCCCAAAACGAGGCGCCGGCGACGGCAAATAGATAAGCAGTGGATGGTTTCATTGCTCCTCCCCCTTTGTGTAAATCTTTTTCCTCTAGCTACGCTATCATCTCAAATTTCCACACCGGCTTTCTATATATTTTAAATTATTCTCAAATAGTATTGATCTTTCCTGATCTTAAATGTTTGAAAAAATACATCATGAGGTATATTATACATTGCTGTCGGATCCTATCCGGCAATTATGAAAGGATGGTTGCTATGCATACCGATTTTACAAAGCAGTATATTAACGGCTCCTGGGTGAGCGGCTCATCCAGTAAAACAATCGAAAATACCAACCCTTATAATGGCGATTCACTCGGAACAATAGCTTCTGCAGACGCTAATGATCTTGACCGAGCTTATCACTCGGCCAGTGATTATCAGAAAACGTGGGACGCCCACAGCCCTTCCGAAAAGCAGCAGTATCTCCACCGGCTTTATGATGTAATGCAGAACCAGAAGGAAACCATTGTAGAGTGGCTGATTAAAGAATCCGGAAGCAGCAGGCTGAAAGCGGAAACTGAATTCAATACAGCTTCCAACATTGTTTTCGAATCCACTTCATTTCCTAACCGTGTCCACGGCTCGACTGCTCCTTCGAATACGCCCGGGAAAGAAAACTATACCTTCCGTTCGGGCAAAGGAGTTATCGGCGTCATCGGCCCTTGGAACTTCCCGTTCCACCTTGCAATGAGAACAATTGCGCCGGCAGTGGCAACAGGCAATACCGTGGTGGTTAAACCGGCTTCCGACACACCAGTTACATCCGGCCTGCTGATTGCAGCATTATTTGAAGAAGCCGGATTCCCGGCAGGCGTGCTCCACGTTACCGCCGGACGCGGCTCTGAAATTGGCGATGCGTTCGTTACTCATGAAGTACCGGCGCTGTTATCATTCACCGGTTCCACCGAAGTCGGCACACACATTGCTGAACTCGCAGCGCAGAACTTAAAAGAAACTGCCCTTGAGCTTGGGGGTAACAATGCCATGGTCGTTCTTCCGGACGCTGAGGTGAAGAAAGCTGCCAAAGCAGCGGTGTTCGGTTCATTCCTTCACCAGGGACAAATTTGCCTCGCATTGAACCGCGTAATTGTTCATAATGACATTTACGATGAATTTGTCGAAGAATTTACCCGCGTGGCGAAAACGTTAAAAGCTGGCGACCCTTCGGATGAAAATGTAATCGTCGGCCCGATCATTAATGAAGAACAGGTCAAAAATATAGAAAAGCTGGTACAGGGCACGATCGACGCCGGAGGTAAGCTTCAGACAGAGTTTGAAATCAACGGCCAGGTTATACCGCCAGTTGTTCTTTCTGAGGTAACTAACGACATGCCGGCAGCAAAAGATGAAGTTTTCGGCCCTGTTGCAACATTAATTCGGGCCTCGAGCGAGGATGAAGCTATCCGGATTGCCAACGATTCTCCTTACGGCTTGAGCGGATCAGTCTTCACTCAGGATCGTTACCGGGGCATGCAGGCAGCGCGCCGTATTAATTCCGGCATGGTCCATGTAAACGACCAGTCTGTAAACGATGAGGCTCACCTGCCATTTGGCGGCGAGAAGCAGTCCGGTATTGGACGCTTTAACGGCGAATGGGTATTAGACGAATTTACGACCGAGCAGTGGATCAGTGTACAAGCTCAGGACCGTCCTTATCCGCTATAACACATCTGTAAATATGCAGCTGAAATTGTTCTGTTTCCTTTTATTACCTTGCGGGGTGTCTCAAAATTAGGTACTCTATAAAGAGAGGGGCAAGGAGGTTTGGAAGTGGAACAAGAAAAAGACGTAAAAATATTCGATAAAGATGAACTTTTGTATTTTGATGGAAAAGAGTGCCGGGTGATCGCAGAATATGAACGCACAATTTGTGTGGAATATGTCCATTACCCGTTCGCCGGCCAGGAAGAGGAATTTCCTTATCCCCGCGTTATTCTCCGCAAGGGAGAAGTCGAACGCGCGGCTATCTAAACGAAAAGTTTGCTTTAAATATCAGCAAAGCAGGGACTGTCCTTCTCCAGGACAGTCCCTCTTTTGCTATTTTTTACGAATTTCGACTTTCAGTTAATGTTTTAAGCAAAATATATTGACACTTCCCCCTGTTTATTTTATATTTCTTATATACCCCTTAGGGTAATTAAGATTAAAAAATGAACACTGGTAAACAGCCGGAAAAATTTTTAAACCTTTAAAATACCCATACCCGTAATAGTATTTATTAATGGAGTGATTGAATGACAGAAGCCAAAAAAACGACCATTGTATTATTCAGCGGCGATTACGACAAAGCCATGGCAGCGTACATTATCGCCAACGGCGCAGCCGCGTATGATCACGAAGTAACCATTTTCCATACCTTCTGGGGGTTGAATGCTCTCCGCAAACCGGAAAAGCAAAGCGTGGCCAAAGGAAAACTTGAAGCGATGTTCGCTAAAATGATGCCCCGAGGCGCCGACCGCATGGGGCTTTCCAACATGAATTTTCTCGGTCTCGGACCAAAACTGATCAAAAAAGTGATGAAAAAACACAACGCTGTGCCGCTGCCGGAGCTGATCGATATGGCCCGGGAACAGGACGTACGGCTAATTGGCTGTACCATGACCATGGATCTGCTTGGTCTGGATGAAAAAGAATTGCGCGATGATATTGAATACGCCGGCGTTGCAGCCTATCTGGGCGAAGCTTCCGAGGGAAACGTGAACCTGTTTATTTAAGGGGCCTTTACTGAAAGACCTAAAGAGCAGAACGTAGACGAATGTGGATTAAAACGAATGATCAACATTAATTTAAAGGAGAGATAAACGAATGATCAACATTAATTTAAAGGAGAGATATTTGATGGAACCAAACACCACGATTGATGCCAAAGGGCTTGCCTGCCCGCAGCCGATCCTGAAAACCAAAAAAGCCATTAAAGACATGGAAAGCGGCGAGGTGCTTGAACTGCACGCGACCGATAAAGGCGCGCAGAGTGACGTCACGGCCTGGACCAAGGCTGGTGGCCACGAACTGCTCGATCACACGGAAGACAATGGCGTCTACACATTCTGGATTCAAAAAGGCTAACCATATCGGCACCCGGGGAAGTCATGGATGTGCTTCCCTGCCACTGCCAGGGAGGTTTTTCCGTTGACACTACTATTGATCGTCGTGATTTTCCTGCTGGGGTTTGCCGGTTCCTTTGTGTCCGGCATGGTCGGGATCGGCGGCTCGATCATCAAATACCCCATGCTGTTATACGTTCCTCCGCTGCTCGGTGTCGCCGCCTTTTCCGCGCATGAAGTGTCCGGCATCAGTGCCGTTCAGGTCTTTTTCGCCACTATCGGCGGGGTCTGGGCCTACCGCAGAGGCGGCTATCTGAACGGCCAGCTGATTCTGTACATGGGCACAAGCATT
The DNA here is from genome assembly GCF_054971365.1 of Marinococcus salis. Taxonomy (NCBI): domain Bacteria; kingdom Bacillati; phylum Bacillota; class Bacilli; order Caryophanales; family Bacillaceae; genus Marinococcus; species Marinococcus salis. Next base: position 35,519 of record NZ_JBQOJB010000001.1, read on the forward strand.
CTGATCGGCAGCTTTATCGGCGCCTATGCCTCGAATTTTTTCAGCGAAGCGGGCGTCAACATGGTGTATGCCCTGCTTGCAACCATCGCCGTCGTGATGATGTTTGTGCCGAAAAAAGGCCTCGACGACCAGGATCTTACCCGGGTGACGTTTTATAAGCCGCTCGCCGCTGGCTTGTCCTTCGTGGTCGGGATTGGGTCAGGCATTGTCGGAGCCGCCGGCGCGTTTATTCTGGTGCCTCTCATGCTCGTCGTGTTAAAAATTCCGACCCGGATGACGATCGCGACTTCGCTCGCCGTGACCCTGATATCATCCATCGGAGCTACGGTGGGCAAGGTGGCGACCGGCCAGGTGCTGTACGGCCCGGCCCTGATCATGATTATAGCCAGCCTGATCGCAGCACCACTCGGAGCTAAAGCCGGCCAGAAGGTCAACACCAAGCTGCTGCAGAGCATCCTGGCGGTCGTCATTCTAGGAACCGCCATTCAGATATGGCTCCAGATCGTTACCGGATAACGTGTTTCAGTCTATACACCCCCGGGCATAGCAACAAGTAGAAAGCAAAAAGGAGGTCTTTTCATGTTTCATTACACCGTAGCTACATCAAAATCGGTCAGCCATACTGTCGAGGATCTCGAAGCCAACCTGAAAGCCATTGATTTTGGCGTGCTCTGGCATTTGGACCTGCACGGTAAATTGCAGGAAAAGGGCATCGACTTTCCGGACCAGCACCGGGTGCTTGAAGTATGCAACCCGAAAGAAGCCGAACAGATTTTAAATAAAAATAAACTGGCGGGTGACTTTTTACCTTGTAAGATCACCGTGTACGAAGAAGCAGAAACTACGTATATCAGCATGCCCCGCCCGTCCGTGTTAATGGGCTTGGCCGAAGAACCCGAACTAACCGCGACTGCGGAAGATATTGAACGCCGCTTAATCCAAGGCATCGATCAGACCGTTTAACACTTTTCTCCCTTTGATACCCTACCCCGTAGGTAGTAGGTAGACAATCAGAGAAAATAGCTGCAAAAATTATAGAGAATAAGATCTAACAATAATGAGGTGACTATCATGGCAGAAGACAAGCGCATCGAAGAAGTCCAGCCGGCAGACGTTCAGCAGGAACTCGAAAATAACAGTGGCGTCCAGGTCATTGATGTCCGCGAGGACGAAGAACTCGACGAAGGACGCATTCCCGAGTCGGTTCATATCCCTGTGGGAGATATCTCTGTGCGAATGAACGAACTCGATCCTAAGCAGTCCTATGTGACCGTATGCCGCTCCGGCAAACGCAGCGCCCGGGCGGCGGAAGCGCTGCAGGACCAGGGCTTTACCGTCCGCAGCATGGCCGGCGGCATGAACGCATGGACCGGCAAGACTGAGTAGCATCTATTCTAATTTGAAGGAGCGATCATTCATGTATTTGAAATATTTTTATGACACGTTGTTAGCCCAAGCTTCCTATATGATTGGCTGCCAGGCTACTGGCGAAGCAGCCGTGATCGATCCATCCCGTAATATCGAAGACTATCTGCAGATCGCCCGCGAACAGGGCTTCCGTATTACCGGAGCGTTCGAGACCCATATTCATGCGGATTTTGTCTCCGGGGTGACCGAGCTTGCCCGCCGGACCGGCGCCACCATCTATTATTCCACCGAAGGTGCTGACAACGGCGGCTATGAATGGGCCCAGAACCTGCCGCTGCACGGCGTGACGCATGGTGAAGCCATTTATATTGGCAACGTCAAGCTGAGAGCGCTGCACACGCCGGGTCATACCCCGGAGCATATCTCCTATGAGCTCACCGACGGTGCCGCGGCCGACCATCCGATGGGGGTGTTCACCGGTGACTTCGTCTTCGTCGGCGATGTCGGCCGTCCGGACCTGCTTGAAAAATCCGTCGGCGTGAAGGATGCCGCGGATCAAGGCGCCCGGCAGATGTTTGAGTCCCTCCAGCAGTTCAAGGAATACGATGATTATATGCAGATCTGGCCGGGCCACGGCGCCGGAAGCGCCTGCGGCAAAGCGCTCGGCGCCGTGCCGACAAGTACTGTCGGCTACGAGCGGATGTACAACCCCGCATTTCAGCCGACCGGGGAGCAGGCCTTCGTGGACTTTCTTCTCGACGGCCAGAGCGAGCCGCCAGCGTACTTTGCCAAAATGAAAGAAGTAAACAAGCAGGCCGTGACCCCGGTCGCCGACGTTCCGGCTGCCGTGGAAATGCAGGGCACCGGAGACGAGGTTGCCCAACTGGCGGAACAGTCCCACACGATGGTCGTCGACACCCGCAGTGCGGCCGCGTTCGCGCTCGGCAGCATTCCAGGCACCATTAACCTGCCGTATCCGGGCGCTTTTGCCGAATGGATGGGCCGGCTCGCTGACTATGAAGCGGATATTTACCTGATCGCCGAGCCGTTCCAATACAATGAACTGCGCCGGATTCTCACCGGCATGGGCATGGACCGCCTGAAAGGCTTCTATGCCACGTCGGTGGTGGCCAGCACGTCGAACCTGCGCACGTATGCCCGGGAAACCCCGAAACAGGTAGAGCAACGCCGTCGCCACAACGACGTGCAGATTCTCGATGTCCGCTACCAGGACGAATGGGACCAGTCGCACGTGCCGGACGCGGTGCATGTCTCCCTCCAACAGCTGCCAAACCGTACCGATGAACTTTCCACGGAGCAGCCGGTGGCCGTCCACTGCGCCTCGGGAAAACGCTCCGCGATTGCGGCCAGCATTCTCCAAAATCACGGCTTTGACGTGATCAACGTGGAGGGCGGCTTCATGAAATGGAAAAAGGAACAGCTTGAAGCAACCGATTAATTGTTTGTATATAAAAAGCACCGGGGGCTAAAAACTCAGATGCTCATTCCTATATTTGTGAGAAAAAAATTATAGTGAAAGACGCAGCGTCATAAAAAAATCGCCTATCTTCGGGCGATTTTTCTTTTAGATCCTCCCCCGTTATCCCCGGAATAATCATAGTCTTTTAGCCATAACAACGACGCCAAATGGCGGCAGCCCTTCTTTTTCTGCAGTATATTCTCTCACCGTTTCGTACCCCATGCGCTGATACATCAACACATTTTGCGGCGTCGACGCCCGCACTTTACAGTAAACGCCTTCGAACTGTTCTGCAGCTGCGGCTTCCTCTACCCAGCCGACAAGGTCGGCGGCCGCTCTATTGCCCCGGTAAGCAGGACGAACCGATAATCGGTGAAAATAGATATACTCATCTTCTGCCCGGAAGCGGATCATTGCTGCTGCTTTCCCGGCCTTCCACCAGACAGCAGCACGCTCTCCCTGCTCCAGCTCAGCTTGAATTGCTTCTGTCGTTTCCTGAATGGCTCCGGATGGCGGCTGTTCGTTCCGATATTCCCAAAATGCTTCATACATAATGGAATTAATCAGAGCCGCTTCTGCCGGTCCTGCTTCTGTTATTTCTTTCATACTTTTCCTCCTGGCGGATTCTTTTTCGATGCTTATGAGCATTTATCTTACCACATCCGGCTTTTTTTCAGACAAAAAAAGAACCTGCACTCTGGCAGATTCTTTCCTGTCTTTTTAGCTTGCAAACACGTGCTGGCCGATGGATAAATTCGGCGTACGGGTCCAAATCCAGTCAGAAGTAACTTCTTCTGGATTATAATAATACATTGACCCATAAGATGGATCGTATCCCTTCCAAGCCTGCTTAACCGCTTCGTATGCTGTCTGGTCCGGCGTCATGTTGTACTGGCCGTCAGCTACTGCAGTAAAAGCGTTCTGCTGCTGGATGACGCCATTTACTTCATTGGGAAACTCCGCAGATTCAAGACGGTTTAAAATAACTGCTGCCACGCCAACCTGCCCTTCAAATGACTCTCCCCGGGCTTCTCCGTACACCGCCTTAGCCACCGACGTTACTTCGTTCATGCGATGATCGGTCTGCATTCCCGCCGCACCGTCCACGATTAAGCCGAAATCACTTTGAAACTGCCGCACTGCCTGGGTGGTCGCTGGTCCGTAGTAGCCGGTCGCATTCGTATGTAAGTAGCCCATCTGTATTAATTCCTGCTGAAGCGCCGTTACTTCCGGCCCCTGTGCCTCCATTTCCAGCATGGAAGCCTTGGTGGTGCCTGGTGAAGCGAAAATAAAGATTGTAGCCATAATTGCAAAAATAGTACTGAATAATAATTTATTTTTCACTTTTTCACCTCCACACATATTGTATCCAAAAAATTCAATTTTCTAAACAACATTCCTGCTTTTCATGAAAAGTATATAACAAGGTACTAAGCGCTGGTACTAACCAGTTCCAAATTTTACCATATAGAAAGGACTCCCAATAAATAATTGGAAGTCCTTGCAGTCTTTTTAGGAAGCTTTATCCGGTTTATCGGTATTTCTGCTCTTATCCTTTGTTTCAATATCGTTTTCTTCCCGCAGTGCTTTAAACAGTGAATACACCATCAGGATCATGACGATGGAAAATGGAAGGGCTGAGATGATCATGACGTTCTGCAGCGCATCTATTCCTCCCGAGTACAGCAGTACGGCCGCTGTAGCAGAAAGCATAATCCCCCAGATGAGTTTTACGACAGCTGAAGGATTTAATGCCCCGTTGGACGTCTGCATACCAAGCACGAATGTAGCGGAGTCTGCCGACGTGATAAAGAAAGAAACGATCAACAGAAGCGTAATAACAGACAATATGGTACTAAGCGCATAATTATCAAACACGCCGAAAATAGCTTCTTCCGCAGCCAGTGACGCAATGTCCGCCATGCCGGTGCTCTGAACATTTAATGTAGCGCCTCCAAACAGTGAGAACCAGATGAAGCTGACAATCGACGGCACTAAAATAACACCGATTGTAAACTCCTTCAGGGTACGCCCTTTTGAAACACGGGCGATAAATATCCCTACAAATGGAGACCAGGAAATCCACCAGGCCCAGTAGAAAATGGTCCATGCATTAATCCACTCCCTGGCACTATCGGATGTCGGAGCGATCCGGAAGCTCATGCTCGGAAGCGACTGCAGATACGTCCCGATCGTATTCGTGAACAAATTCATGGAGAATAATGTCGGGCCGACGAAAAGCATTAAGATAAAGAGGAGAATCGTTAAGTATATGTTCGCGTTACTCAAAAATTTGATGCCCTTATTCAGGCCGGTATAGGCTGATACCAAAAACAAAATGGTAATAACGATAATAACAATCAGCTGTACCGTGTAGGTGTTGGGTGTATCAAACAAATAGGACATACCGCCCGAAACCTGGGCTGCTCCGATGCCAAGGGTAGTCGCGATACCTGAGACCGTCGCCACCAGGGCAATAATGTCGACCACTTTCCCGCCTATGCCTTTTTCATTCATAATCGGGCTGAGCATCGAGCTTACCATGCCCGGGGCTCCACGCCGAAATGTAAAATAAGCAAAACAAATGGCTGTAATACCGTAGATCGCCCATGGGTGTATACCCCAGTGCAAAAACATGTAGCGCATCGAATCAACGAGCGCCTGATCTGTCCCCACTTCTGCTTCGGGAGCGTTCGTTGCGTAGTGCGAGACCGTTTCCGCCCCGCTCCAAAATACAAGGCCAACCCCCATGCCAGCGCTAAACAGCATGGCAAACCAGGTCGGATAACTGTATTCCGGCCGATCATCCGGCTTGCCGAGCCGAATGTTGCCATACCGGCTGAAAATGAAATAAATACATAAAAGCACAAATGCTGACACAATTAAAAGATAATACCATCCAAACCGGTTCGACACGAAGGTCTGTACAGCGGAGGTAGCGTTAAAAAACGATTCCGGGACTGCCATTCCGACAACCGCCATAATAAGTAGTATTACTAAAGCTCCGTAAAACACAAAGCCTACTCTTGGTTTTTGATTATCCACGATGGGACCCCTTCCTATTTATGTATGCTGAAAATTATGGAACTTTTGCATTATGCAGAATTAAGCGAAAAATAACAAACACACTAATTGCATAGATTTTCCCGTAAATCGCGATATTTTAGATTTATACGGGGTAAACTCGCTATATAATCTTATCACCATTTATAGCGCGTTTTAACTGCTATTTACAACGAAATAACTAATTATTGACAGCTTTTCTCACACTATTTTTCATTTTTCAGAACGTATAAAATTGAGTCCAGGCTGTATTAACCTTTATTTTCCTTACACAAGCCGTTTTTTTGCTTCCACATAGGGAATATGATTTCATGTATATGCGTATAAAAGTCCGGTCCATTATTCAAATAAAATTCCATCACTTTGGAGGAAACAATATGACGTTAACTACATTTTCCACAAAAGCTGAGCGGCTGCGGCAGCTCGAAGACACGGCCCGGGAGTTCGCAGAACGAACGGAAGAACATGACCAAAACGGCACCTTTCCAACCGAAAACATTGATGCCCTGAAAAACATTGGCTATCCGGCATTGACGGTTCCTTCTGTTTATGGCGGCATAGATGCCGGCCTGCTGGAACTCGTGGAGTCCCAGGAGCTCATTGCCCGCTACGATGGCTCCACATCGCTTGCTATTGGTTGGCATGTCGGTATCACTAAAAATTTAAACGAAACGCGGCCTTGGGAGGAAAGCCTGTACAGCCGCGTCATGAGTGATATTGTTGAAAACGGGGCCGTATTGAACAACATCGCAACAGAAGCTGCGACCGGAAGTCCGACTCGCGGCGGCACTCCCGGCACTGTCGCTGAATACAGCAACAGCGAATGGGTGCTGAACGGACGAAAAACATTCGCCACCATGTCCCCCGTGCTCGATTATTATATCGTAACGGCCCATATTCCAAAAGAAGAAGCTACGGCTTACTTTGTTGTGCCTAAAGAAGCTGCGGGAATATCCATTGTTGACACGTGGGATTCGATCGCCATGCGCGCGACCGGAAGCCACGACGTTGTGCTCGAAAACGTCCGGGTGTCAAAAAACCACCTGGCCCAGTATATCGTTCCAGGCAATAAACCAGCAGCCGGATGGCTCCTGCACATTCCAGCCTGTTATCTGGGAATTGCACAAACAGCAGCCGACGAAGCTGCCCGCTTTGCTGCGTCGTACTCCCCGAATAGCATTAACGGCACTATATCGGAGCTTCCAAACGTCCGGGAAAAACTCGGCCGGATAGAACTTAAGCTGCTGCAAAGCAGGCACTTTCTCCATTCTGTGGCTTCAAAATGGGATGAGTCCGATGCAGAGGCCAGACAGCAGATGAAAGGTGAACTGGGAGCCGTTAAGACGAGCATTGTAAACGAAGCTGTCGAGGTGGTGGACCTTGCGATGCGTGTCGCAGGAGCCAGAAGCCTTTCCGCCTCCAACCCGCTGCAGCGGCATTACCGTGACATACGGGCCGGGCTTCATAACCCGCCGATGGATGACATGGTGATTGACCAGCTCGCCGGCCGGCTTCTGGGGTATCAACCGCCTTCCGTTTAAGAAACAGTCTCCAGTGTGGTTTCTTTTTTATAACATTCTATACAGCTTCCTGATTCATTGTACGTTTGCAATATGCATACTAATGGTATAAATAACACTGTACGCATGATTTCAATATGAGAAAGGATGTTACACATGGATCCTAGAGATATGCAGAACGGAAGCACTCCAAGACAGCGCCAGGACAAACAGCCCGGTATTGAATCGAAAATGGACCCGCTCCCGGCCCATCCCACCGATTATCAGGGCACCGGAAAGCTGAAAGGAAAAGCTGCCCTGATCACCGGAGGCGACAGCGGCATCGGCCGCTCCGTAGCTCTTTTGTATGCCAAAGAAGGAGCTAATGTCGCTATTTCCTATTTGGACGAACATGAAGACGCCGAAGAAACAAAGCGCATGGTTGAATCAGAGGGAGGCAAATGCCTGCTGCTTCCAGGAGATATCAAAGAGGAATCCCACTGTATCAACCTCGTGAAACAGACGGCAGAAGAGTTTGGCGGATTAAACATTTTAGTTAACAACGCAGCTATCCAGCATGTTCATGAAAATGTTGAGGATATTCCGTCTGACGAATTTGAGGACGTATTCCGCACCAATTTCTTCTCCCAGTTTTATTTAACCAAAGCAGCGATGGATTATTTGACTGAAGGCGACTCAATCATTTCCACTTCTTCAATTAACGCTTTCCGCGGCAATCCAATCCTTATGGATTATTCCGCTACAAAAGGAGCAATCACCGCATTTATGCGAAGCATTGCCCAGAGTCTCGCTTCGAAAGGAATCCGGGTGAACAGCGTAGCCCCAGGGCCTGTTTGGACACCTCTCATCCCTTCTTCATTTCAAGAAGACGGCGTGGAGGATTTCGGGCAGGACACGTTGATGAACCGTCCCGGCCAGCCGTCGGAGCATGCATGGCCTTACGTGATGCTCGCTTCGGATGAAGCCTCCTATATGACCGGGCAGACAATTCATATTAACGGCGGCGCCTATACCTCTTCTTAACAGATACGAAAAAGACTTCGAATCCCAGGCCTGGGATTCGAAGTCTTTTATTTTAGCTTCACCTGAATCTCTTCTACTGCATTGTAGCCGTAGCCCTTTTGATTCCAGAAGGCCTGCATCGGCTGCTGGCGGCCCTGGGCGTCACAGGCTCTCGCCATTACTGTGTATTCCCCCGCCTCAGCTTCCTGCCATTCGAACGTCCACTTCGTCCACGTGTAAGCCGTGCCACTTTGATGCTCAAGCCGTGCCTCCCCCCACGTCTGGCCGCCGTCCGTACTTACCTCTACCTGCTCAATCACAGCTTCTCCGGACCAGGCAATGCCTTCTATTACCTGCGTTCCTTCTTTTTTAATTTCCATGTCGGCCGGTGACTGGATAATGCTGTTTACATTCATCGTAGTTACCGGAAAGGCGTCCTTCCGGCTGTTTTTGTGCGGATAATAAACATAATCAATTGACTGAAAAGGTCCGTCGAACGCATCTTTGCTCACTGTAATCCGCTCCATCCATTTCATGGAAGCCATTGCATACCACCCCGGCACGATTAACCGCAGCGGCGCTCCGTGCTTAAAAGAAAGCGGGCGCCCGTTGTATTCATAGGCGATAATGGTGTCCGGGTCGGCTGCTTTTTCTACGGGAAGGCTCCGGGCATAGGCGTAAATATCCTTCTTATCAGGTCGTTCCCCTTTATCTCCCGCTACAGTAATGACTTCCACGGCTGCTTCTTTATTCCAACCGGCTGCTTCGAGAAAAACTTTCAGCGGGACTCCCTTCCATTTTCCCTGGCTAACAGCACCTTTGCCCCACGGCTCGCCGAAGGCTTTAGGCTCAAATAAACTTCTTTTATTACCCGCACACTCAAGTACTGTCTCTACTGTCCGCGAAGGCAGAGCATGTATATCTGCGAGAGAAAAAAATCCCGGACTCTCCACCAGGCCGTCGACTGTAATCCCCTCCGCTGGTGCCTCCGGATATGTGAAATGATTTCGCCGGTAAAACAAGGAAGGATGCACGTGCTCCATTCCTATAAACGGAATTGGCGTTTCCTGGTTTTCCGGCTCCAGGCTTAATGTTTTCAAATACAGTTCTTCCGGGGTTGCTTTTGAGCACATAATTTCTCCCTTCTGGGTTATCCGCCGAACGTATAAGTTGGCGTGCCCGGCACGTCAGTACGGATGTGAAAAAGTCCGCCTGCATGTGGTTCTTTGCGAAGATCTTCCTCGGACAATTCTCCTCTTGCTGTCGTAATGTACAGATCTTTCAAATCTTCCCCGCCAAACACGCAGGAGGTAGTCCTTTGGGCTGGAACGGTCACTGTTTCCAGGCGTTCACTCGTCTGCGGGTTCCAGCGCTCCACCTTTCCAAGCCGGTGCAACGCGATCCAGAGCATGCCTTCCTGATCCATGCACATACCATCGGGGGACCCTTCCTGGAACGTAATGGCTGTTCGCTTGCCGGTAATCTCTCCGGAGCCGGCATCTAAATCGTACGCCATGACTTTCTTCGTTGGTGTGTCGATGTAATACATCATGCTTCCATCTTCCGTCCAGGCCAGTCCATTTGAAATTGTGACGTTGTCAAATATCGTATCGAGACTCATGTCCTTATTCAAACGGTACAAAGCCGCTTCTCCAGTGCCACGCTCTACGGCCATAGTTCCAGCCCAAAAACGGCCCAGAGGATCACATTTACCGTCATTAAAACGATTGCCCGGCTTGTCTTCTTCCGGGTCTATGAGGGCCTCTTTTTCACCGGACACGAGGTCGTAGGTATAGAAACCATCTCTTAACGCAAGCATCATACCTCCTTTTTCCCTCGGCACAGCAGCACAGACGTGCTGATCGAGCTTACGTTCGCAGTGCCGCCCCGACGAAGGATGATATTCCATTAATTTAAATCCGTCAATGTCCACCCAGTATAATACGCCGCGCCGGGCATCCCAGCTCGGGCCCTCCCCAAGCTCTGCCTTCTGGTCTATGACAAGCGATGCCTCTCTCATCCTGTCTCCTCCTTTTTAGTGGTCTAATGCTCTTCTTCCCTCTCCTCCCTATGTTTAATGCGACGAAAACAATTTTCTTTACTTTTCATCAGTTTAATTTTAAACTGATGATAGTTATAAAGGAGCGAATGCCCATGAATCAAACCAGGTTAGGCCTTTTGCTCTGGTTCCGGCTTGCCCGGGTGTATGAACAAAACCTCAGCCGTTCAGCCGCCCATTTAAAGCAGGCGAACCTCAGCCCTTCGCAGTTCGATATTCTTGCCCAGGTGCGCGCTCACCAGCCAATTACCCAAAAGGAGCTGGCGGGTAAATTGTTTGTCACAAAAGGCAGCGTCACCTACCTTTTGAAAAAGCTCGAAGACGAAAATCTTGTCACGCGCAGGCAGACATGGAAAGAAAAGCATATTTCTCTTACCCCAAAAGGGAGCAGAACTCTTGAAGAAGTCGCTCCCGGCCAGGAACATTTTCAGGCCGCACAGTTTGACAGTCTGACAGCTGCAGAAAAGAGAGAGCTGCTCCGGCTGCTCCGCAAACTGCAGAAAACAACCGAACAGGAGGAAACATAATGCAATTGAAAGGAATTCATCACGTTTCTTCATTAACAGCAAATGCACCGCGCAATGTTGATTTTTATACTAATGTACTTGGGATGCGTCTTGTCAAAAAGACAGTTAATCAGGATGATACTTCTGTCTACCATTTATTTTACGGGGACGAACGGGGCAATCCCGGCACCGAAGTCACGTTTTTCGAAATCCCCATGGCCGCTTCCAACAAGCGCGGCACCAACAGCATTACAAACGTTTCTCTTCGGGTGCACGGCGACAGCGCACTCGAATACTGGAAACAACGGTTTGAAGAGCACGCTGTACAGCATACCGATATCCAGCAACAAGCGGGGCGGCTCGTCCTTCCATTTGAAGATCCCGAGGGCCACCGGATGCAATTTGTGTCTGATGAACACAATAAAGGCGTGAGTCCCGGCGTCCCGTGGGAAAATTCAAAAGCATCGCCAGCAAATGGCGCCACTGGGCTCGGGCCAGTCCGTTTAACTGTTAAATCAGCTGAACCGACAGCTGCTGTACTGCAGAATATAATGGGTTTTTCCGAAATTGATTCCTACCCTCATCCAGACGATGCCACTCTCCCGGATATTCGTGTATTTGAAACAGGAAAAGGCGGAACCGGCGCCGAAATTCATATAGAGACGCGCAGTGATTTACCGGCTGAACGCCAGGGGCGGGGAGCCGTGCACCATGTAGCTTTCCGGGTGGAAGATGCTGAAGAGCTGCAGCTGTGGATTGAACGCATTAAAAACGCACGGCTTCCAAATTCCGGCTTTGTGGAACGCTACTATTTTCAATCGCTGTACTTCCGCGAACCAAATGGGATTCTTTTCGAACTGGCCACTGATGGTCCAGGATTTGAAGGAGATGAACCGTTTGAACACTTAGGGGAGTCCCTTGCCCTGCCCCCTTTTCTCGAACCTCAGCGTCCGGAAATTGAAGCACGCTTAAAACCAATTGATTAAGTAACGATGGGACGGAGAAGCCAGGAATTCTATATCATCTTTTTGAAGAAGCAGGGGCTTCCACAGAACTGTACCGGGCGCACGAAGGCCTTGGCTACCCTCAGAGGAAGCAGAAGCCGGGGCGCATAGTATACTGCACTATACAGGAATAAACAGAGCACCATAAAAAAGACTGCCTCCCTTTTTATTTAAGGAGGCAGTACTACTGTTACTGCGTTTCAAGCACCTGCTTGAAATCATCATTTTCTTTGATCTTTTCTTCCGCATAAGGACAGCGGGGAACGATCGTTTTGTTTTCCGCTTTTGCTTTTTCCACCACATTGCGGACTAATTCTTTGCCAACGCCTTTTCCTTGCTCTTCCTCAATTACTTTGGTACTATCGATGACAATGCTTTGTTCGCCTTCTTCAAAAAATGAGATGTCGCCAATAACCTTGCCATCCCGTTCAGCAGTAAATCTGTTATCGTAATGTTTTATTTCCATGAAAGAAACTCCCTTCGTTTAAACGTTGTTACTAGATAATTCATTACCGTTTCCGGCAAATCATAAACATCAGAAACAACCAGAACAAACCTTTACACATACTTAGGCAGCTGTTATGATGAAGTATGTGCTTAAAAATATGAATGCCACGAATATTATGAAAAGGAGTGAGAACTTTGGCTAAACAATCTAAACTCGCAAAAGAGCGTAAGCGCGAAGAAACGGTAGCGAAATACGCTGAACTCCGCCGTGAGTTAAAAGAAAAAGGCGATTATGAGGCACTGCAGAAGCTTCCTCGTGACGCTTCTCCAACACGCCTTCACAATAGATGTTCGATTTCCGGTCGTCCACACGGCTATATGCGTAAATTCGGCATGTCCCGTATCGCTTTCCGTGACTTGGCCCATAAAGGCCAGGTGCCAGGCGTGAAAAAAGCAAGCTGGTAAGCCGTTCTTACTAAAAAAAGCAGCCACTCGGCTGCTTTTTTTGTATGCTTTTATTTGTTACGTATTGCCTTTTGTCGGAATTGGATTTTCTTTTAAAATAGTGCCCACATGAAGCATGTTGTACGCCAATTTAGGAATGTGCTTTTGGACAAACTCGCTTTTAATGCCTTCTGCCTCAATAAACGAAGGTCCCGGTCCGGCTTCACCGACCCAGTAGCAGTTGGGACGCGGCGGAAGCGTAAAGCCTAAATGAGAAAGGCCAAATACGATCGACTGAATGGCGTGTTTTGCTCCGTCTTCGTTACCTGTGGCTACTACGCCGGCTACTTTATCATAATAAACGCCCTGTCCTTTTTCGTTTGTATGGCTGGCTGAGCCGTTCAACCGTTCTATTGCCTTGGTAATCATGCTGCTTTTTTCACCCAGCCATACCGGTGTGCCGAGCAGCACCATCTCTGCTTCTTCAATCTTCGCCTGGATGGCCGGCCAGTCATCTCCTTCCCCGAGGTCGTCTGCGACTCCGTACGGGATATTGTAATCTGCCAGACGGATTTTCTCCACCTGTACTCCTTCCTCTTCCCAGATTTGCATAATTTCATCTGCCAATGCATCTGTATTCGACGTATGAGAAGAATCCTTTAACGATCCGTTTAAAAATACTGCTTTCATAGTTTCACCTCTTTTTATAGTAGCTGCTTCTCTATGTACCCCGAATTTTTCCGATATAATCTTCCCTTATGCTCCAATTCGTTTGTATTCTTTTTCTCCCGGGTAAATAGAAATCAATTACTTTAAATATGGAGGAATACATAATGATGCCATTTGCTGAAAACGCACTGCAAAATGAACATGTCCTCGTGACCGGAAGCACCCGGGGGATCGGAAGAGAAACAGCTGTTAAGCTTGCCCGCATGGGTGCTGATGTAACAGTTACCGGCCGGAACAAAGACAAGCTTGAAGAAACTAAACAATTGATACTCGAAGCGAAACCGCAGGCTCGTGTATTTGTCTGCCCGGCAGACATCACAGATGCTTCAGCGCGCAGTGAGCTTGTAACAGCAGCGGAAGGGGCGCATGGACCGTTGAGCCTTCTCGTGAATTCGGCAGGCGTGCTGAAACGAAAATTTGTGGAAGAGCTCGAAGAGGCGGACCTCCAGGAAATGATGGAGGTAAACTATACGTCTACCGTGCTTTTAACTCAGCTTGTGTATAAGCGCATGCAGGCGCAGAAAAAGGGTGCGATCGTAAATGTTTCTTCCCTTTCTGGCCTGCGTGGTACCCCGGGAAATAGCGCTTATTCCGCTTCCAAGTTTGCGCTCACCGGTTTTACCCAGTCTCTTGCACTCGAAGCCATTGAACACGGCATCCGGGTGAATGCCGTCTGTCCTGGCTATGTGCAGACAGAAATGGTAGAGCAGCTCATGCAGATGAAGGCAGAAGAAAACGGCAGAAGTCTCGAGGAACAAATGCAGGTATCCGCCGAAAGCCTTCCGTCCGGGCGGATGACGCAGCCACAGGAAGTAGCCAACACCATTGCTTATCTGTTAACAGACGCTGCCTCCAATATCGTTGGAGAAGCCGTAAAAATCTCCGGCGGAAGCGTGGTGCACTAAACGTTTGTGGTTTTCAATTTTATAAACGAAAAACGCCTGCCCCCAAGCTTGGGGACAGGCGTTTATTATTTAATGCTCTGAATGATCCATTTCTTCTGAACCGCCGCCGGATCCGCCGCCGCTGTCCATATCCATGTCGTGCATGCCAAAGGACATGACCCAGATAGAACCTGCGATGACAACCGCTGCGATGAAAAATCCAAACAAGATATTTCCATACTGCGGCACTGGGTTTTTCTCAGCAATGTGCATGAACATAACGAGCTGAAGCACAGCCTGAATTACTGCAAGTATCATAATGATGGCAATAATCCATGGCACCGGGAGTCCGGACATCACAGTTGTGTAAGCCGCAACCAGCGTCAAAACAATAGAAGCAATAAAGCCAATAATGTGTTTGACGGGGATGCCCGACTCACTGTGTTCTGTATGTTCACTCATTTAAACCACCATCCCTATCAGGTAGACGGCTGTAAAGATGAAAATCCATACAACGTCCAAAAAGTGCCAGTACAGGCCAATCACGAATGTTTTTCTGGCTGTTGTCGGTGTCAGGCCAACTCGAACCAGCTGAATGATAATCAACAGACACCAGATGACACCAAGCGTTACGTGCAAGCCGTGTGTACCGGTAAGCGTAAAGAATGCTGACCAGAATGCGCTTGACTGGATCGTTGCGCCTTCATGTACGTAGTGTACAAACTCGTAAATTTCAAATCCAAGAAATCCAAGACCTAAGGCCAGCGTGATGCCAAGCCAGATAAGGAGGCCTTTTAAGGATTCCTTTCTCATCATATGAATCGCTATCCCACACGTAAAACTACTTGTTAAAAGCAGAAACGTCATGGCAAGCGCCATTGGCATTTCAAACAGTTCCGGAGCCGGAGTAGCATCGCCATAGCGGCCGAACAGAACGGCGTAAGTGGCGAAGAGCGTGGAGAAGAGTACCACCTCGGCTGCAAGAAAGATCCAGAAACCGAGAATGGTAAGCGTTCCTTCTTCTTTTCGGTACTCAAGAGGCCCGGTTTTTAATTCCGCGTGTTCACTCATTCTTTACGCCCCCTTGCCTGCTCCTCAGTACGTTTAATTTCTTCAATAGGGACGTGATACCCTTCATCATAGTCGAAGGAGCGGATAACCATGCATATAATAACCCCGATGAGTCCTGGGATTGCAAGCCAGAACCAATGCCAGACAAGTCCAAAGCTTGCTACAAACATGATAGCTGCCATAATGATCGGCATGCCTTTGTAGTTAGGCATATGGATAGGCTCAAGCTTCGATTCATCATAGGTAGTCGCGCCTGTTTCTTTCATATCCCAGTATGCTTCGTGAGTGTTCACATATGGAACAGTAGCGAAGTTGTAATGCGGCACTGGTGTTGTCGTCGCCCATTCGAGCGAACGGCCATCCCAGGCGTCGCCTGTTTTTTCCCGCGGCTCGTAGCGGGCGCTGAAATAAATGTTGTATACAAAGATGACGAACCCGCTCGCAAGGATAAAAGCACCTATGGTCGACAGCAGGTTAAGCGGCATCCATTCCGGTTCAATCGTATACGTCCGGCGCGGCATTCCCATAAGGCCAAGGAAATACTGCGGTAAGAAGGTAATATTGAAACCGATAACGGTCAACCAGAAGCTGACTTTCCCTATTTTTTCGTTCATCTTGTGACCAAACATTTTAGGGTACCAGTACGTAAGCCCTGCAAACATTCCAAACAACGTACCGGCAATCAATACCCCGTGGAAATGGGCGATCAGGAAATACGTGTTGTGATACTGGTAGTCCGCAGCGGCCATACCGAGCATTACCCCGGTAACACCGCCGATAGTAAAGTTCGGTATAAAGGCAAGCGCCCACAGCATCGGGACGTTAAATCTAATACGGCCTTTATACATTGTCCCAAGCCAGTTGAATATCTTAATCCCCGTAGGTACAGCAATCAGCATCGTCGTAATGGAGAAAAGAGAGTTTACCCCTGCTCCGGCCCCCATCGTAAAGAAGTGGTGGACCCAGACGATAAAGCTTAGCCCTGCAATAACACACATGGCGTATACCATCGCTTTATAACCAAACAGCTGCTTTCTGGCGAATGTCGAGATAACTTCAGAAAAGACCCCGAACGCCGGAAGGATAACGATATATACTTCCGGATGTCCCCACAGCCAGAAAAGGTTAGCCCACATCATCGGCATACCTTCACCGGCTAATGTAAAGAAGTGGGTGCCAAAAATACGGTCCAAAGTCATCAGAGCCAAGGCAATTGTTAAAATTGGAAAAGCAAAGATGATGATAATGGATGTTATCAATGCGGACCACGTGAATATAGGCATCTTCATCAGCGTCATGCCTGGCGCACGCATCCGCAGAATTGTAACAAGAAAGTTAATCCCTGTGGCAAGCGTACCGATACCAGACAGCTGCAGCGCTAATAAATAGTAGTTCTGATTTATCTCTGGACTGAGCTCGGGCCCGGCCATTGGTACATAGCTGGTCCACCCGGCGCTCGGAGAACCTCCAATAACAAAGGATACGTTAAACAGCAGCGCTCCAAAGAAAAATGTCCAAAAGCTTAGTGCGTTCAGAAAAGGAAATGCAACGTCCCGGGCGCCGATCTGTAAAGGAACCACGACGTTCATCAGTCCGATAATAAACGGCATTGCCATGAACAGGATCATAGTCGTACCGTGCGTAGTAAAAATTTCATTATAGTGCACGGAATTCAAAAAGTTCATTCCCGGGAGTGCAAGCTGCGTCCTCATCATTAAGGCATCGACACCGCCGCGGAAGAGCATAGCCAGGGCGGCGATAATATACATAATCCCGATTTTCTTATGGTCTACCGTTGTCAGGTATTCATTCCATAACCATTTCCACAATTTGAAATACGTTAGGACAAATACAATTCCCACCGTAACGAGGACAATGGAAGCCATTGCCCCGTAAATTAACGGCTCTCCGGTGACAAGAAAATCATTCCATATAAAATCCCACAAAGGATGTCACCTGCTTTCTGTTTTTATAAATAGCTTCAATTACTCTTGCTCCCAGGGACCGCCTTCGCCACCTTCAAGGTGAAGCTCTTCCCCAAGATTGCCACTGTAAAGATCAGTAATATAGCTTCTGCCTGAATTCATGCCAAAGTCTACGTACTCTAAATGCGTGCTGGAGTATTCCGCTTCCTGCGCAAGCCCCGGCTCAAGGTATTCATTAAACCGTTCCTCAGTTAACTCAGGAGCGTTATTTTGAATATCGCTTACCCACTGGTTAAACTCTTCTTCACTTTCAGAGGTAACCGTGAACGTATGCTCGGCAAATCCGGAGCCATTATAGTTTGCGTTGCGGCCTGCAAATTCGCCTTCTTCATCTGCCTGCAGATACAGTGTATTCTGCATACCAGCCATGTTATATTTCTGGCCGCCAAGCGCCGGTATCCACAGCGCAGTCATCGAATCAGCAGACGCCAGCTTAAATTCGATCGGGCGATTCTCCGGTATGTGTAAGTAGTTAACCGTTTCAATGTTTTGCTCCGGATAACTGAAATACCATTTCCAGTTGGATGTATCGGCATGGATTACCAGCGGCTCCTGGTCATTTGTCTCTTCCGGTGGTTTTTCCAGTGCATACAAAGAGGTCACTGTAGGAACTGAAAGAGCTGCTACAATAATAAATGGAATGACCGTCCAAATTATCTCAAGCGTGGTATTCCCGTGCTGGTGAGGGTCATAGTCCTTGTCTGTCCAGTTCGGGCGTTCCCTAAACCGAATAATCATGTAGAAAAATAGTACAAAAACAACAACGATAATGACAGACATCAATGTAATAGCAAAAATGATAAGTTCCTGCTGCGTTCTGGCCACAGGGCCTTTAGGGTCCAAAACTGTAATACCGCTGCAGCCGCTGGCGACAAGCAGCAAAGCAAACAACCCCGGTACCATAAATAGCCTTTTGAACCAGGAAACTAAATTTTTCAAGCGCTTCACGCTCCTTTCTTTTTATTACCGACTTCTGTGATGAATAACCCCTCTCTCCATCAGCCACGGTTCATCCCGTTCATATGCAGAGCGCACCATTATCGTAGCAAATTTTTATGCCTCTCGTCATTTTTTCTCTGGCAAAATTTCAAAATTGACGATTTTTAAACACAAATATGTCATAAAACGTTCACTTCTATGCGCCTGTTGCTTAGAACCTTTATCATCGTATCCTAACGCCTGCCAATTTTCAACCTGTGAAAGAGGGTTTTGGGACAAATCACTCAAGTTCCCAGAGCTTTTTTACGCCTTATTCTTCGGTTCCATATGAACCCGGGAACTTTCATTTTTTCCTGATTTATACTGAAGCAGGTAATTTGTATACTTTTCGTTCCAATGTCGATAGGAAAACGCTGCAAGCACAGCGGTCACTCCTGCAATCAGTGCTGTGAGCGGCCAAAACCACGGTGAAACTATTCCATCGGCGTATGCGAGTCCCGCACGTGAGAACAGCAGGAACAAGAAAGCCACCCCTCCAATAAGGACGCATGAGACACTTAAAGCATGCTTCCATGGCACCATCGATACCTTTGGGGCGTTCCGTCTTGCTGCCCCTTTCATTGGCCTGTACCAACCTAATAACATCATAATGCCTGCTTCTATCAGAAAGAGAACAAACGACACATAAATAAAATTAATCGGTATTTCTACGCCTGTAAACTGAGGCAGTCCCCATAGCGCAATGTAATAGGAAACCACGTGAAAAATAATGACAATTTTGGCGGCAAGCGGAGGCACCCGCCTGGTAAATACTCCGAATAAAACGATCGTTATAATTGGAATGTTAAAAAAACCAGTGAATTCCCGGATAATGGTCCACAGGCCTTCCGGAGCAAACATCAGCAAAGGAGCAATAAAAAAAGAAACAAGCGCGAGAACACTTCCAAACCATTTACTGACCGTAATCAGATGCTGGTCGGAAATTTTTTTTCGGGCGTTAGCTTTATAAACATCCAGTGCAAACATGGTAGAAGCACTGTTTAAAAGCGAATTAAAGCTTGATAACACCGCTCCCATTAAGACCGCGAGAAAAAATCCGCTCAAAAAGCCCGGCAGCAGATTATTAATCAATTCCGGATAAGCAAGGTCGATACTTCTCAGCCCATCTCCGTATAAATGATAGGCAATCACCCCGGGTACCATCATAAAAAGTGGTACAAGCATTTTGTAAAATCCTGAAAACAATACCCCCTTCTGCCCTTCCGCCAGGTTTTTCGCCCCGAGCGTCCGCTGAATAACATATTGATTCGTTGCCCAGTAGAATAAATTCATCATTATCATGCCAGAGAATACTGTACCAATAGGCACCGCATCCTCACTTGACCCTATAGCATTCAGCTTTTCGGGCTCAGTTACCGCCATCGTTTCCATTCCTTGCAGCAAATTCCCTCCCCCGAGTTCGATAAAGCCAAGAATTGGAACGATGAGCCCGACAATGAGCAGGCCGATGCCATTTAACGTATCAGACACTGCTACTGCACGCAGGCCGCCAAAAATGGCGTAAGCTGCGCCAATCAATCCCACGGTCCAGACCATCGCCCACACAGACTGCTCATACGTAATACCGAATAAATCGGGAATATTAAACAATTGCAGAACAGCGAGTGCCCCTGAATATAATACAGAAGGTATGGTTACGAAAACGTAGCCCAGCATGAATAATACGACTACATACCTGCGGACACCCTGGTCAAAACGCTCTCCCAGGAATTCAGGAAGAGTGCTGAATGCCCCGCTCAAATACCTTGGAAGAAGCAGCAGCGCTAAAATAATTACCGAGAAGGCTGCCGTTACTTCCCAGGCCATATTCGACATATTCGCCCCATACGCCTGGCCGTTTAAGCCGATCAGCTGCTCGGCCGACAAATTAGTAAGAAGAAGCGATCCCGCAATAAACCCGCCGGTCAGGCTCCTGCCTGCGAGAAAATAGCCGTCGGAATTGTTAATACGATTCCTTGTTTTCATATAAGAAATAAAAGCTACCAACAGCATAAAAAAGATACAGGAAATAAGCATAAATATATTTTCTGTCATCAGGACTGCCCCCCTTCCTCATGGTAAAACAGGCATACAAAAAGCTTATTTTTGCTTTCCCGCTTTTTCCATTCGTTAAGCCTGCGATGCAGCAGATATAAAAGAACGAGCCGTCAGGCCCGTTCTTTAACTGCTTCAAGCAGCAGCATATTTGAATTAATAAGCACCTTTCGTTCCCCCCGGTAGGTCGTAAACGACTGCGCTTCGCTCTCAAGCTTATGAACCGTCCAGTCTGCGTACTGCCGGGAAAGCTGTTGAATAATATCGCCTGTATCAAAATTCACTTCCATTTTTGCCGGAAGTTCTTCCTTTGTTTCGGTATCTGTTTCATGGATACCAGTGTTTATTAAGAACGCATGCACGCCGCCCTCAGCTGTGCCTTTCTGAAGTTTATCAATCAGCCTCCAAAAGGTTTTCTCATCAGGCACATGCTCAATGCTTGATACTGCGATGACGCCATCAAAATACGCTTCCTTTGGCATGTAGTCTTCTATTGCTTTTTTTACCGGTTTAATTTCTTTTTCCACACCGTACTCACTGGCATATTCCGTTAATTGGCTGATGGCTTCATCTAAGAAATCGACACATACTACTTCACAGCCTTGCTCCTGAAACTGCTTGGCGGCCGGTATGCTGTTACGGCCGATGCCGCAGCCGAGATCAAGCAGCCGCACGTCCTCTCCTTTTCGGATGCGTTCCAGGGCGCTGATAATGCGAGAAGCGGGTTTTTTCATCCAGGTGCCTTTTTCAAACAAATCATGCTGCTGGTAGTACCGGCGGTGATAATCTTTTTCCGAGGCCCTGATTTCCTCTAAACTTGGTTCTTTCATACAAGCACCTCTTTTATTATTAATTTCCCCTAAAGATCGCGCTGCTTTGTAGCTTCCCAGACCACATGCGGGAGCTCAGGGATGATCAGTTTCTCCATCGCAAGCTTTACGGCACCAGAGGAGCCTGGCATGGTAAACACCGGTTTATGATCAATAATACCTGCCTCAGCTCTTGATAAAATTGCGGAAGAGCCAATGTCTTCCACATAACTCAAATAGCGGAACAGCTCGCCAAATCCGACGATTGCTTTATCAAATCTGGGTGTCACAGTTTCAATCGTAATATCCCGGTCGGCAATTCCAGTACCGCCGTTAATCAGCACTGCTTCTGCCTCCGGGTGGGCGAGCGCTTCGTTCAAACGATTGGTGATCGACGCCTGTTCATCCGTGACAATAGAATAAAAGCACGCTTCGTGGCCGTGGGATTCGAGCAGCTCATGAATACGTCTGCCGCTTTTATCCGTTTCTTCCGTTCTCGTATCACTTACGGTAATGACAGCGCATTGGATCTTTTTCTCTGCCTGCTCTTTATGTTCTTCTGTCGCCATAAAAATTCCCTCCTTTATTTTTTCTTAAAAAAAGAAGCCCTTTTTCAGGCTTCCTCTTTTGTACTATTATCCCCCAATATAGGACATTTCAATCCGCTTACGGTTGCGCGCTGTTTCTTCGGTCCGCTCTTCCGAGTAACGGTCGGTCCGTCTCCCCCATATACCGGCAATACTATTAAATATCTTTTCATCTGAGTCCCCGGAACGGAGTTGATTTCGTAAATCATACCCTTCGGTGGCAAACAGGCACGTAAACAGCTTGCCGTCCGCAGAGATTCTGGCCCGTGTGCACGTAGAGCAGAATGACTCCGTGACAGACGAAATCACGCCGACTTCGCCGCTGCCGTCCCTGTAACGGTAACGGTCAGCCACTTCACCGTAATAGCCCGGATCCACGGGCTCAATCGGAAACGTCTGGTGAATCGTGTCGATAATATCCTTTTTCGTTACCACTGAGCTGAAGTTCCAGCCGTTAGTGCTCCCCACGTCCATAAACTCGATAAAGCGCAGATTGACCCCGCGCTGTTTAAAATACATCGCCATGGGAAGAATCTGCTCTTCATTCATCCCTTTTTTAACTACGGTATTCACCTTTACAGTTAGACCTGCTTTTTTTGCTGCTTCAATGCCTTTTAGTACTGGCTTCGACCCGGTTTTTCTGCCATTAATGCTTGCGAATACTTCATCATCGAGTGCATCGAGGCTGATGTTCACCCGCTGCAGCCCGGCTGCTTTTAATTTTTCAGCCTGGGCTGGCAGCATCACGCCGTTTGTGGTAAGGGCGATATCTTTAATGCCTTCAATTTCTGTCAGGCGGCGGATCAGCTCCGGCATGTTTTTGCGAAGCAGCGGTTCTCCGCCGGTTAATCGGAGCTTCTCGACGCCAAGCCCGGCGAACAGACGAGAAACCCGGACGATTTCATCAAAGGAGAGCCTCTCGTCCTGGCCCATAAATTCAAAATCCGGGCCGAAAATTTCAGCCGGCATGCAGTAGGTGCACCGGAAATTGCATTGATCTATAACGGAAATACGCAGGTCACGAAGGGGACGGTTTAACTGGTCAGTTACATTGCTCATGGTATTCCCCCTCTCTATTTTACCTTTCTATTTAACTCTTCGAGCTGCCAGGCGGTATTAATATTTTCAAATGCTTCAGGGCGCCAGTACATCTGATTAACATCTATTACTTTTTCCTTACCGCTGAATACCTTCTTCATGCGATAATCTCCGGATTCGAGCTGGGCTTCTGCCTTCGAAAGCAGATCCGCGTGGAACCATCCGCATGCGGGCGCGATTCTTCCCGCAGCCTCCGGGATAACCGCCTCCGTCTCCGGAGAAATATAAGAAGCCAGAAAACGGATTTCCGCTCTGGTAATAAGCGGCATATCCACCGGAAGCATAAAGACCCATTCTTCCTCTGTATAAGAAAGCCCGGTAAAAAGTCCGGCGAGCGGTCCTTTTTCCTGATGAGGAGGAAGATCTTCTCTCACCTTCACCTGCTCTCCCGCTTCTATTCTCCCCGCAAACGACGGATGTGAAATAATCCAGATGGTCTTCACTTCGGATTGAAGAGCCTGGACGGCCCGTTCATAAAAGTAGCTTTCTTTCCAGACAGCAAAGGCCTTCGGAGAACCAAACCGCTCCGACATGCCTCCAGTAAGAATGATTCCATCTGCCACGGCATTACCCTCCGCTGACCGGCGGGATCAGAGCTACAGTATCCCCCTGGCTCACCGGCGTGCTTTCTTCGGCAAACTCTTCGTTTACCGCAGTCATAATGCCGCTTACATCTGCATCATATGCTGATTTCAAATGCTCAAGCACATCCTTTACGGTCGCTATGCCTCCGCTGTTAATGGCAAGCCTCTCGCCGCCAAAAATATCTTTCATGTGGGCAAAGCATAACACATTAATCATTTGTTTCCACCTCCTGGGGCCCCGTCCGGGTACCGCGTTTGTTCAAGCTGGTCTCCGACCCACTGTTCACCGTCTTCCCAGTGTTCCTTTTTCCAGATTGGCACAATCTGTTTGATGCGCTCAATAATATATTCATTCGCTTCATAGGCGTCTTTCCGGTGCGGCGTTGAAACAGCAATAATGACTGCCGCATCCGATATCTGTAGTTCACCGGTGCGATGGCCCACGGCTGATTCAGCATCCGGCCAGCGCTCCTTCACTTCCCGGCCGATGGCCTCAAGCTGCTTTTCCGCCATCGAATGATAAGCTTCGTATTCCAGGTAAACGGTGCGCCGGCCTTTAGTAAATTCCCGGACCGTGCCGATAAACTGCACAACAGCTCCTGCTTCCGGACGCGTGACCTCAGCAGCAAGCTCTTCCACAGACAACGGTTCTGATGTCACGAAAAATCGTTTTTCCATAGTATACTCCTCATATATTGTTCAAACCATGCATCTGCTTTCTCAGTGTCCTGAAAATGATTCACTTCTTCTCCAGGGCCAAACGCTGTTTGAATGTTATCAAGATCCTCAAGGGTGGCTTTATCATTTGTGCTTCGAAGCAGAAATACTTTTGGGTGCGGTGCTTTTTTGTATCCTTCTATAAGAATAACATCAAGGGGGAGCTGTTGATAAATATTCAGCAGCGTGGAAAGCTCCGGAGCCTCTAAATCTGCCAGGAACTGAAAGACCCCGGCGCCTTCAACGCCCGAAACCATAGCTCCTGCCTCCTTCAGCTCCATGCTGTCGACTCCCTCCGGCTGGAGCGGTTCGTGCTGATGGCCGTGATGCTTTAACACGCCCACTCTCCAGCCGTTGGCCCTGGCAAGCGCCGTCCAGCGTTTAAGCAGGGTCGTTTTTCCGCTTTCTTTGAACCCTATTACCTGCAGCACAGGAATTGTCATGACAGCGGCTCTTTCTGGCCTTCGTTATCTTCAAGCAGCATAACGTCGACCACGTCCCCCTGCTGATACCCGCGGCTTCCTCCAGGGAGAACAATGCACGCGTTCGCACCAGCCAGGGAGGTTACTGCACTCGATTTATTGAACCCGCCCGGCTCTGCATATAAACGGTCACCTTCCGCACGGCAGCTTCCGCGCACAAACCGGGTGAACGGATTCGGCTTGGAGAAATCTGCTGCAAGCTCTGCCTTCACCATCGTATGATGTGGACGCTCAGAATGCATCATTGCCTGAATAACTGGCCGCACAAACAACTCAAAGCCCATGTAGCAGGCGGAAGGGTTCCCCGAGAGACCGAACAGCAGCGTACCTCCCCAACTGGCGACGGTCGTTACGCTGCCGGGACGCATCGCTACTTTATTAAAGAACACCTCCGCTCCGAGACGTTCGTAAACATCCGGCAGCAGATCGTAGTCCCCGACCGATACTCCTCCGGTCGTAATAACCATGTCTGTCTCCTTTGCCGCCTGGCGTACCGCTTCGTAGCAGGGTTCAAGTTCGTCTTTCAGCTTACCGTAGTATACAGGCTCTGCCCCCGCCCGCTGCAGCTGGGCAATCATCATATAGGCATTGCTGTTCCGTATTTTTCCCGGCTCCAGTTCATCAGAGACATCGAGCAGCTCGGTGCCTGTCGCAAATACGCCAACGACAGGTCTTTTAGCCACTTTCACCGTAGCGTAGCCAAAGGTAGCAAGCAGAGCTGTTACGCCCGGGTCGATCCAAGTTCCTGCCGGCACGAGCTCGCTCCCTGCCTTCGTATCTTCACCTTCAAAGGAAATGTTTTGATTCTTTTCAAACTCGCGCTTAATCGTCATGAGCGGATACGTACCATCATGATCCTCCTGGGCAAGCTCAAGCATCACGACAGCGTCGCACTGCTCCGGGATTTTTGCCCCGGTCATTATACGTACTGCCTGAAAAGGTTCCAGGTCTTTTTCTGACACAAAACCAGCGCCGATTTCCTCCACTACCTGAAAAGTTACCGGCTGCTCCCGGGAAGCCCCCGTGGAGTCAACCGAACGGATCGCAAACCCGTCATACGGAGAACGGTCAAAGGGTGGAACCGGATGAGCGGCCGTGATTGTCTCTGCCAGGCGGCGGCCGTAGGAATTATGGATCGATACTTCCTCCACCTCCCCTTTTCCGATATTCTCCATCACTCGTTCGATTGCTTCTTTCACGGGGACAGGCGTACGTTTTTCAACCATATCGATGCTCCTTTACTGTATGTGAATGTATGTATCCATGCTATAATCGGTCAATACTATATCCAGGAGGGACATGCCCATGTCAGAATTCACGCACTTTAACGAGCAGGGCCGCGCCAGGATGGTAGACGTCTCCGATAAACCGGTGACGAGCAGAAGCGCCCTGGCAGGCTCAAGCATACGAGTTCCCGAAGACGTTTACCTGGCGGTTACGCAGGGCGATATTAAAAAAGGCGATGTGCTCGCCGTCGCCCAAATTGCAGGAATTACCGGTGCCAAACAGACATCTACCCTAATCCCCATGTGCCATCCGCTTCCTTTGAGTAACGTAGACATCAGCTTTTACTGGAAAACAGAAGAAGCGTACGAGCTTTTTATCGAAGCCTTTGTTAAGACGAAGGGAAGCACGGGCGTGGAAATGGAAGCATTAACCGCAGCCTCTGCCGCTGCATTGACCGTCTACGATATGTGTAAAGCCCTTGATAAAGGGATGGTTATCGGACCGACATATCTGTTGGAAAAAACCGGTGGAAAAAGCGGTGATTACTACCGCGAAACACATGATTAGTACTTAATCTTCCCTGTTCAGAAGGTATGTTAAACCGAGCAGCAGAAAGGAAATAAATATACTGATGCCGACGTATGTGTACGCAAGGTTCATTTGGTTCGACTCAATGGCCACGTATATGGCTGTCGGCATCGTTTGCGTAACGCCGGGGATATTCCCCGCAAACATCAGGGTGGCCCCAAATTCTCCCAGAGCTCTTGTAAAACTGAGCACAAACCCTGTCATAAGGGCCCGGCCGGCGAGAGGGAGAGCAATATTTGTAAACACCCGCCACTCTCCTGCCCCCTCAACTCTTGCAGCGGCTTCAATATTGGGGTCAATTGAACCATAGCCGGTTTTTGCCGACTGAAACATCAAAGGAAACGCAACGACCGCTGCGGCCACAACGGCCGCCACCGGGGTGAAGATAATCGAATTCTGAAACACTTTCTCATATACGCTGCCGATCCAGCTGTTTGTACCAAAAGCAATAATAAGCAAAAAACCGGTAACCGACGGCGGCAGTACAAGCGGAAGCATCAGGCACGTTTCCGCTGCCAGCTTTCCCCGAAAATTCCTGACCGCAAAAATTCTTCCAAGGACCGCGCCGGCAATAAAAACAAGGACAGCTGCAACACTTGCTGTCAAAAGGGATAACTGTATTGGAAACCAAAACATCAGGCACGCACGCTCCTTTTATTCCGGATCTGAAAAACCGTACGAGCGCAAAATGTCCTGAGCTTCGCTGCTTTGCAGGTATTCCATAAACTCCCGGCTTTCTTTTTCATTACCGTTTCCCGCTACGGCCCCGCCGTAATAATGAATAGCAGAATACAGGGATGGGTCAAGCTCTTCAAGAACCTGCACGTCAGCCCCGCGGGCATCCGAGGCATACACAAAGCCCAGCGCTGCATTGTTTCTTTCCACGAGCGTCAGCGCGTGACGTACGTCTTTGGCAAAAACCACCCGTTCCTGCACCCGCTTCCATTCCTGCATGGAGGTAAGTGCTTCCTGTGCGTACCTTCCAGCGGGCGCCGCTTCTGGCGTGGCCACTGCTATGCGTCCGCTTCCCTCCAGCACCTCCTGCAATTCTTCTGCCTTACTATCTCTGGGCACCACTGCCACCAGCGTATTTTCCGCGAAGACAGGATCCTCTGTTTCCACCATTTTGTTTTCTTCTTCAAGATCGTTATAGTGCGCGGCGGAGGCTGACAAAAAAATGTCTGCCGGGCTGCCGCGCTCAATCTGCTGCTTCAGCGTGCCGGATCCTCCGTAGTTAAAGGCAAGCGAGATATCGGGATGCTCATTCGCAAAGCTCTTCTGAACCTCTGTAAGGGCGTCCTGAAGACTAGCTGCTGCTGAAACAGTCAGCTCGGCCTGCTCTTCATTTTGTTCTGCCTGCGGATCGCCGCTGCAGCCTTGAAGAAGAAAAATCCCGGCCCCTGCTGCCACGAAAGGTTTCCAGTTCATATTGTGCCTCATCTCCCGTCGATGGATTTTCTCAGTCTATCCGAGCAGCTGGGCGTACCACCGCTTGGCTTCCTGCACGTCGCTCGTGCCGTGAATGAGTGCCCGGCCGTCCTGGAATAAAACAATGCGCCGCGTTTCGGTCTGTACTGACAAAAGATAAGGATTTTTACGCACGCTCCAGTTCCGGCTTTCCCAATCTCGCTCCAACCGCTCAAAGTTCAGCTGTTTGCTTTCTCCCGGCCGAATCTGTACCGTGTCTCTGCCGCACAGTACACTCGTTTTATTTGAATGCTCATATGTTAATGCCGGGTACGTCGCTTTTTCACCGCATGAGTCGCATCCCAGGTCTTTACTGCTCTGCAGTCCAATGGAAAACTGATGCTGGTTCCAAAGATCAAAATAATCCAGGGTTACCGGGAGGCTTTCTCCGTCCCCGACCAGTATTTTCAAAGCTGCGGCCGTCTGCTTTGCCGCTACTGACTGTACCGCCGGCGCGATCACTCCTACTGTATCGCACGTCTGCCCCTGTGAAGGGATTTTCTTCCATACACAGCGAAAGCAGGGGCGCTCTCCCGGTAGAAACGGGTGGACCATGCCAATGCTTCCAACGCACGCTCCGTAAATCCAGGGCTTACCGTATTTTCTCGCCGCATCGTTAATGAGCAGCCGTGTATCAAAATTATCCGTACCGTCAATGATAAGGTCTGTCTCTGCCGCTTTTGCTTCCATCCAGGTGAAATCCACATCCACCACTTCCCCGTGCACATGAATCCCGGAGTTAATCTCACGTAGCCGTTTTTCTGCCGCTGCCGCTTTAGGCATCTGCGCTGCGGCATCCTTTTCCGTGTACAGCTGCTGGCGCTGCAGGTTGCTGCGCTCTACATAATCACGGTCTGCAACCGTCACCGTCCCTACTCCGGCGCGAACAAGCATCTCCGCTGCCGAAGCGCCGAGCGCCCCGGCGCCCACAATCGTCACAGAGCTTTCGCTTATTTTTTTCTGGCCCATTTCACCTATTGGGGAAAACAGCTGCTGCCTTGAATAGCGCTCGTCCATGCTTTTTCTCCTT
This sequence comes from Marinococcus salis, assembly GCF_054971365.1. Lineage (NCBI taxonomy): Bacteria > Bacillati > Bacillota > Bacilli > Caryophanales > Bacillaceae > Marinococcus > Marinococcus salis. Next base: position 64,703 of record NZ_JBQOJB010000001.1, read on the forward strand.
TACTTTAATTATTTATAGCTGCTTCAGTTTTTCTGCGCTGCATATGGATACGTGTACGGGAATAGGTAAACAGGGTAAGTCCTGCCCAAACGATTAAAAACGCCGTAAACTGCTGGAAGGAAAAAGGCTCCCTAAATAAAAAAACACCCAGTATCAGCATAATCGTCGGCGCAATATACTGTAGAAATCCAAGCAGGGAGTAGCTGATTTTTCGTGCCCCCGAGGCAAACAGCAGTAATGGAATAGCTGTGGCGGCGCCGGCCCCGAAGAGCAGCGTCCATGTGCCTGAATCATAGGCCGAAGCTGTTTCGCCTGAAAAAAACATTAAAAAAATCAGTGCCAACGGGGCTGCCAGAAATGATTCCAGAGTTAAGCCTGCCCATGCGCCAAGTGCCACAGTTTTTTTTATAATACCATAACACCCAAATGATAACGCCAGAATAATTGAGGCCCATGGAAACTGTCCGTAAGAAATGGTAAGTACAAACACCCCAATAAACGCCAGAAGTACAGCGGCTATTTCTATGCGGGCGAGTCTTTCTTTTAAAAACACCGTGGCCAGGGCAACGTTCACAAGGGGATTGATGTAATAGCCCAGGCTTGCCTGGATCACATGATCTCCATTCACCGCAAAGATAAAGGTAAACCAGTTAATGGTAATCAATAAAGCGGCTCCTGTAATAGACACTGTCGTTTTCACCGAGTAAAATGAACGGCTGATTTCCTTCCATACTCCTTTAGCACGCCCGACCAACACGATAAGTACAGCCATAAATAAAAAAGACCAAATAATCCGGTGGGCGAGTACATCGATCGCCGGAACATCGTTAAAAAGCTTCCAGTAAAGCGGAAGAAAACCCCAAAGTACATAAGCCGCCACTCCTGCTAAAATGCCTGTCTGCTGCTCTCTCATCTAAATCTCCGTCCTCTCTTCACCTATTATAGCGGACAACGGTGCCCCTCTGGCAAACAGGAACGGTTGAAGCCGTTAAAAATTTTTTCCTATAAAAAACAGCTTCGAGGATGTCGAAGCTGTCAGCTGTCATTTTTACGCTCTCTATTTTTCCATAATATGATTGTAAACGCGGTAACGATAGCTAAACCGAGAGTCCCCATAAACACCATTCCCGGAATATTCGGCCCTGCTTCTTCTGCTTCAGCCGCAGCCTGTGTTTCAGCTTCAGAAAGGGAGCTTTCTCCCGTTCGTGCTTCTAATTCCTGCTGCCTTTCTTCGAAAGGTTTATTGCTGTTCAAACTGAAATTCGTAGCTCCCTGTACAGTTTCCCCATCTTCGCCAGTAACACTGTAATTTAATACATAGTTACCATTTTCCAATACAGTTTCTACATTTGAAATTACAGTAAGGCCGTCATCACTAATTTCGGGATCCGACATTTCAATCTCGTCCCCAGTTTCTACAAGCAGATATACATCTTCCACACGGTCAATTTCTGTATCGAAAGTAAGCTCGAGGCGTTCGGGCACTTCTAAAACAGAATCTCCATCTTCAGGGCTTGAGGATTCCAGCGTAGGTGCTGCAAACGCTTGGTAAGGTGAAGTAATGAAAAATAAAACCGCGAGAAGGCCGAAAAATCTATATTTCATAGGACTTCTCCTTTCAATAAATAAATCACTCTATTCTTTATATCATGATATAAAGCCAAATTCGAACGATATCATTTACGTTTTTGTGTCATTTTCATATTTCCTGGGAAATTTTCGCTTTCCTGTCTTTTACTCTATACAAAAAACCCGGACGCAGGGCTTGCATCCGGGGAAGTACTTACTATTCAGCCTTGTTCTAAACGACGGATACGGTCTTCAAGCGGCGGGTGCGACGAAAAGAGCATCGCAGCAGCCGACGGCTTGTTGTTAATTTTCAGCGTCTGCATGGAGGACTGCTCTGTATCCACCCGGTCCACGTAATTTTGCAGGGAACGAAGAGCGTGAGCCATTTTGTCTCTTCCTGCAAGGTCCGCCCCGCCTCGGTCGGCGTGGTACTCACGGTACCGGGAGTAGGCGGCGACGACTATGCTTCCGAGAATCGAAAAAAGAATTTGAAATACGATAATCGCCAGAAAGTGAATAATCGGCCGCATATTTTCATTTACAAACCTTGATACCGCAAAGGCTACGACACGCGCCAGGAACACAACGAATGTATTCACAATTCCCTGCAGAAGGGTCATGGTAATCATATCCCCGTTTGCAACGTGGGCTACCTCGTGGGCAATAACGCCTTCGACGGCGTCATCATCCATCGATTGAAGCAGGCCGGTGGACACGGATACAAGCGACCGTTTTTTAGTCGGCCCTGTGGCAAATGCGTTTACTTCAGCGGATTGATAAATTCCTACCTCCGGCATATGAGTGAGCCCTGCCCGCCGGCAGAGACGGTGGACCTTCTCCACTACCATTTTTTCAGCCTGGCTTCCCGGATTGTCCGGGTCAATCACTTTGACATTCATTGCTTTTTTCGCAATGAATCTCGACATTGCTAGTGAAATAAATGAACCAGCAAAGCCGATAACGGCGCTGATAATTAACAGCGGCACCAGATTCAACGTACCGGCGCCGTAGTTATAAGCACCCAGGTTAACACCAAACAAACTCAGTATTGAGAACACAATGACAATCGTTAACAATACCATCATGTTTGTTAATAAAAACAGCATGATTCTTTTACCCATGGCTTTCTCTCCTTTTTAACGGTTCGTTTTCTTCTATACAATTGTTTATACGCAAAAGTCGCAAGAATGGTTTCATCCTTCTTAATAATATCACACATCAAAATTTACACGAAAAGAAAGATTTCTTGTTTACGAGTTTTTCTTAACAGGTATAAATATAGAGAGCATGTTTTCATTCAGAAAAATTAACACAATTGGAATTTTGACGAAGGAGGACACCATTTATGGCACGAAACGTAACCCAGAAATTAATTGAAGAACACCTCGTGTCCGGGGATATGACTCCGGGCGAAGAGATTGGAATGAAGATCGACCAGACACTCACCCAGGACGCTACAGGCACAATGGTGATGCTTGAGCTTGAAGCCATGGGGGTGGAGAGAGCTCAAACAGAAGCTTCCGCCCAATACGTAGACCACAATATTATTCAGGAAGACAATAAAAACCCGGATGATCACCTGTTTCTTCAGACAGCAGCAAAACGCTTTGGCATGTATTTTAGCCGCCCGGGTAACGGCGTAAGCCACCCGGTGCATATGCAGCGCCTGGCACGCCCCGGCCGCACGCTTCTCGGATCGGACTCACATACCTGTGCCAACGGCTGTATGGGGATGCTTGCCATGGGGGCAGGCGGTATCGAAGTAACCATGGCTATAGCCGGAGAACCATTCTTTGTAAAAATGCCCCAGGTATGGGGAGTAAAGCTTACCGGCAAACTCCCGGACTGGGTCAGCGCCAAGGATGTTATTCTTGAGCTTCTCCGCCGCCATGACGTAAAAGCCGGTGCCAACAAAGTTATTGAATACTACGGCCCCGGCCTGGAAGACTTGAGCGCCATGGATCGCCACGTTATTGCAAACATGGGAGCGGAACTCGGAGCCACCGCCAGCGTATTTCCTTCGGACGAAGAAGTGAAGCGTTTTATGGCCAGCCAGGACCGCGAGGACGAATGGCAGGAGCTGAAAGCTGACCGCGGCGCCCAATACGACATCGATGAAGAAATCGATTTGTCCTCTCTCGAGCCTCTGATTGCCAAGCCATCGAGCCCGGGCAACGTTGTCCCTGTCCGTGAAATTGCCGGTGAGCCAATTTTTCAGGCATATATCGGTTCGTCCGCCAATCCGGGCTACCGGGACTTTGCGATTGCTTCTGAAATCGTGAAAGGAAAAAACGTGCATGAAAATGTCAGCTTTGATATTAACCCATCTTCACGGCAGATGCTGACAGACCTCGTTTCCAACGGCCACATTGCCAATCTCCTGAGCGCCGGCGGCCGGCTTCACCAGGCAGGCTGTAACGGCTGTATCGGGATGGGACAGGCACCCGCCACCCATAAAAACAGCCTGCGGACGACCCCGCGGAACTTCCCGGGACGCTCCGGCACAAAAGAAGACCGTGTTTTCCTTTGCAGTCCTGAAATTGCTGCGGCTTCTGCGCTGTATGGTGAAATCACCGATCCGCGGACGCTCGATATGGATTATCCAAAAGTTGGCGAACCAGACGAACCAACGGTCGATTTCCGTTTGCTTCAGGAGCCGATTCCTTATGAAGAGGCTAAAAATATAAAAATTGAAAAAGGGCCGAACATTGCTACCCTTCCGGAAATGGAAGAACTGCCGGACCGCATTGAAGTGCCGGTACTCCTGAAGCTCGGCGATAACTTCTCCACAGACGAGATTCTTGCCGGCGGTGCCCGCGTGCTTCCATACCGCAGTAACCTTCCGGAAATCAGCAAGTTCTCGTTTGAAATTACGGATGAAGATTATTACAACCGGGCCATGGAAATTAAAGACGATACTGGGCACGCCATTATCGGCGGATCCAACTACGGCCAGGGGTCAAGCCGTGAGCACGCAGCGCTCGCACCTCGCTACCTTGGCCTGCGTGTTGCGCTCGTCCAGGACTTCGCCCGTATTCACTGGCAGAACCTGGTGAACTTCGGCGTGCTTCCGATTACATTTGAGGATACCGAAGACTATATGAAAATCGACGTCGGTGATACTATTGTACTTGAGAACCTGCGTGAAAATATCCAAAACCACAATACGTTCGAAGCTGCTATCAAGAATAAAAATGAAACCATCACAGTGCGCCATGAAATGTCGAGGCGTCAAATTGATATGATGCTTCGCGGCGGCTTGATTAACTGGGTACGCGCAAGACAATAAAAATTCCGGCGGAGCAGACGCTTCTTTTTGAGGAGCGCTGCTCCTTTAGTTTGACGATTAAGGGAGGCCTTCATCGATGGAAAATACAGTAGAGAACCCACGCACTATCGTACTTACCGGGGCCACAAACGGTATTGGCAGAATCACAGCGGAAAAACTGGCGGCTGAAGGGCATACCTTATTGCTGGTGGGACGCAAAGAATGGAAATGTGAGGAACTGATTGCCGAATTGGAGCAAAAAACCGGAAACACGGACCTCCATTTTTATCAAACGGACCTCTCCCTTCTCCAGGAAATAGAAATACTCGCCAAAGATATCGCACGGGATTACGGACGGATTGATGCTCTGATTAACAACGCCGGCGCCGTATACTCTTCCCGCGTCTGGACCGAGGAGCATTTGGAGCGCACCTTTGCCCTGAATTACCTCGGGGTATTTTACCTTACGGAGCTTCTTCTTCCACTTCTGCGTAAGAGCTCTGATGGACGGGTAGTGAATGTGTCCTCTGCTGCGCATGCCTTATCCAAAATGAACTTTCAAAACCTGCAGGGCGAGCAAAAGTATAATGGCCTAAAGCAATACGGGCTTGCAAAGCTTTCCTTGCTGCTGTACACGTATGACTTGGCCCAAAGACTCCGCCAAGAAAATATTAAAGTGAACGCGCTCCATCCCGGCAACATTTCCACCGGGTTTGGCCTGAACAATAAAAACGCCTTTTACCGGGGACTAAACAAATTTACTAGTAAGTTCGGTGACTCCCCGGAAGAAGGAGCCGATCTGGAGGTATCGCTTGCTTCAGGCGCACGCGGCTCCCAGGTAACCGGCAAATATTTTACGAAAAAAGGGATCACCAGTTCATCGAGTGACTCCTACTCTACAACCAATCAAAGAAAACTACGGGAAATTAGCGAAGAGCTTGTGTATCATTACACCGGACGAGAGATTCAAAAAGAAGCTTAAATATAAATCTGCCTGACCGAATGCCTTAACGGGCATTCTTTTTTTGTTTTTCTGCGATCCTGTGTTGTTTTGCCCCGTTTTGAAGCGGGTATTTAACTCTCATGTGCATATATGTGTGCACCATTTTATTTACCTGAGGAGGAATGAAGTATCGTACAAACAAAGGAATCTGCCACTAGAGCTGATTTCACGGCACGTTTTACCGCTTTGCGGAAGCAGACGATGAAGCTGACCGCACCGTTGTATACGGAAGATTTTATGATTCAGGCCCACCCCGACGTAAGCCCTGCAAAATGGCATCTAGCTCATACGACCTGGTTTTTTGAGCAGTTCATTCTTAAGCCATATGATGACAATTATGAAGAGTTTTCGAAATTCTCTAACGGCTTATATAATTCTTATTATGAAACGCAGGGAAAGCCATTTCCGAAGCAGTACCGCGGACTGATTTCCCGGCCGACCACCGAAGACACCATGGAATACCGGCGTCATGTAGAAGAAGCCATGGAACATTTTCTCAAAGAAGGCCCCTGGAATGAAGAGATCGCTGAATTAATGGAAACCGGCCTGCAGCACGAGCAGCAGCACCAGGAACTGTTAGTAACCGACACAAAATTCAACTTTTCAATGAATCCACTTAACCCTGCCTACCTGGAAAATGAATCTTTTGAAGAACAGGGAGAAACATCCAAGCTTGAATGGCACGCCTATGAAGACAAGCTGACGACTATCGGGACAGATAACCTGCATTTTTCTTTTGATAATGAACGCCCGGAGCATAAATTTTACCTGCACGCCTTCTCTATCGCCTCAAGGCCGGTGACCAACGAAGAATATATTCGTTTTATTGAAGACGGCGGCTACGAAGACCCTGAGCTGTGGCTTTCCGAAGGCTGGGGCATTGTCCAGGAGCAGGACTGGAAAGCACCACTTTACTGGCAGAAGCAGGGCGGTATCTGGTTTTACTTTACGATGAATGGCCTGAAAGAAGTGCGCCTTCATGAACCTATTGCCCATATAAGCTATTACGAAGCAGATGCCTATGCCCGCTGGGCCGGAGCCCGCCTTCCTACGGAACAGGAATGGGAATATGCTTTTCGCGGCGCCGAAGCAGACGGTACGTTTCTAGAGTCTGAAAGCTATCACCCAAGACCCCTTCAGTCGTCTCCCAATGCGTACGGGGACGTATGGGAGTGGACACGCAGTCCTTATTCCCCGTATCCGGGCAACCGTCCGCCGGAGGGTGCCATGGGAGAATACAATGCCAAATTTATGAGTAACCAGATGGTGCTGCGCGGCGGTTCATGCGCGACACCGAAGTCGCACATCCGCTCCACCTACCGTAATTTTTTCCCTCCGGAAAAACGGTGGCAGTTCAGCGGACTCCGGCTTGCCAAGGACGGGGTGCAGAAATAGCCATGGCTGATTATACTGTATTGGATTTAAAGCCTTCGCTGTCCTCCCTGGCTGAAGACGTCCGCACCGGACTGGCTGCTGAACCGAAAAGCATCCCCCCCCAAACATTTCTACGATGAACGAGGGAGCATGCTGTTTAATGAAATTACCCGGCTGCCGGAATATTACGTCAGCCGGACCGAAGCATCTGTTTTGTCCGACTATGGGAAAGAAATTGCTGAAAGTATTGGAGCTTCCTCCCTAATTGAGCTTGGAAGCGGAAGCTTTGATAAAATCCGTTGCCTGCTTCCTTTCCTTTCGGAGTCCGTGAGCTATACCCCCGTCGACATTTCGATTAGTGCCCTGCATGATACCGCAGCCCGTGTGAAAGAGGCCGTGCCTGCCATGCAGGTCTCCGGCGTATGTGCAGACTATACAAAAACAATTTCTTTTTTAAACAGCAGCAGAGAACAGCCTGCAGCTGTCTTTTTTCTCGGCTCTACGATTGGAAACCTGGATCCGAAGGAAGCTTCGGAATTTTTAAAGAAGCTCGCTTCCCATATGAAGCCGGAGGACAGCCTTGTGGTCGGGGTCGATTTGAAGAAGGACCCGGTGGTGCTGCACCGGGCGTACAACGACAGTGCAGGCATTACTGCTTCCTTTAACAAAAATCTGCTCCACCGCCTGAACCGCGAGCTTGACGCTGGTATTACCACCGGTCATTTTGAACATGAAGCTTTTTACAATGAACGGCTCGGACGGATCGAAATGCATTTGCGCGCTGAAAAGCCTTCCCTGTTCTCGATTGGCGGGGAAACATTTACGATGCGTGCCGGCGAGACTATCCATACAGAAAACAGCCGGAAATTCACTCCGGAGGAATTCACGCACCTGGCCCGCCAGTCCTCCTGGGAAACCAATGACTGGTGGACCGATGAAAACGAATGGTTTGGCGTATTTACGCTTTCCCCTCGACCATAAGTATAAAAGCCCCCGGCAGACCGGGGGCTTTTTCATGTCTGCGGCCAGCCTTCCAGCCGGTACGCCATGTCCCAGAATAAATACTCAAACCGGGTGGTCGTTAAGAATATATTTTCAATCTTTCTTTTTTCTGCCTCGGGTTTGTTTTCTGCCGTGCGGTCGAGCATGCTGATGCCCCAGTCCGCGAGCTGCTGAAATTCGTCATCGCTGTACATCTGTACCCATTCACCGTACAGTTCATGCTCCAATGCTCCCGGCCACGTACTGAGCTTTCTTCCAATTTCTGCGTAGCTCCACATACACGGAAGCACAGCCGCAAGCAGCTCAGCCAGGCCGCCATTTTGTCCTTCGTGCAGCATATACCTTGTATATGCAAGGGTTGTCGGGGCCGGCTCTGCCTGTTCAAGCTCCTGTTCAGTGATCCCGAACTTTTTTGCGTACTGGCGGTGCAGGCTCATTTCCTCATTCATGGTCACATCCATCACCTTCGCAAAAGCTCCCATTGTTTCAACGTCTTCGGCTTTAACAGCGCCAACCGCAAACAATTTCGCATATTGCACGAGATAAAGATAATCCTGAACCATGAAATAGCGAAATTTTTCCTTATCAAGGGTCCCCTGGCCAAGCTCTTCCACAAATGGATGTGTGTGATTCTGCTGCCATACCGGAAGCAGCTTTTCCTTTAAATCGTGAGTGAATGACATTAACCTCGTCCTTTCTATTCTTTTAGAGTATGTGACCATTTATAAACAAAGGACAATACTATTTTTGTGAACGTAACCAGCTGTTCCACCTCTACTTTTTCATCGACTGCGTGTGCTTCTTCAAGCGTCCCCGGACCAAAAATGGCAGAGGGAATGCCTGCATCCGCCAGCCACCCTCCGTCTGTGACAGTAGGAGAAGTATTAATTTCTCCTGCTTCATGGGTGATTTCTTTAAAGGATTCCAGCAGCTGCAGACTGCCCGGGTGGTTGCTCTGAACTTCCAGGGAAGGGAATATTTCGCCTCTGTCTTCTATCATCGATTCTCCTCCCCAAATAAATGTCGGAGGATTCTCCCGAAGCCACGGGTCAGCCTCAGCCACTTTACGGAGATGATTTTCGACTTCTTCAGCCGCTGTTTCATGGGTCTCATCCGGATAAAAATGGACCGTAATCCAAAGACTGCATTCATCAGCTATAAATGCAGCATTTCTTCCTCCCTCAATGACTGCCGGGTTAATGGTATTCGTCCCAGGCTGAAACCCCGGATAAGTTTTTCGTACGGCCCAATCTCTTTCTAAACTCTGCAAACCCTCGATAAGTATCATCATTTTTTCAATAGCACTTGCCCCGAATTTTCCACCTCCGGCATGAATCAGATTCCGCCGCATGGCGTCATGATGTATCTGCTGGCTTTTCACAGTGACCCAGCCTGTAATAACGCCTCCCTGTCCCTGAATATTAAGATTGCTCGTATCTCCTACGAGTGCATAATCAGCAGTATATCCCCTTCGGCAGCATTGAAGTGTACCGGCCTCACCTACTTCTTCACCCACTACCGATTGCACAATAACGTCGCCAGGCAAATCAATTTTTAGTTCATGTAAAATATCAACAGCTAAAAGTATGCCTGCAAGCCCGCCTTTCATATCAGCTGCTCCTCTTCCGTAGAGCCATCCGTTTTTCACTGCCGGATCGAAAGGATCAAAGCTCCACTCCTTATGTGATACCTCCGCTACATCTATGTGTCCATTCAGAATTAAGCTGTTATACCGGTTCCCCTCTTTTCCGGTTTTTGTGCCTACTACGTTGGGATCTCCGCTAAAAACCTCCCATTTATCAACGTCCCACTGACGCTGCTGCAGATAATCCGCTATAAATTGTTGAGCATTCGCTGTATTACGGGCCGGGGGCGCCATCGTATTAAATCGTATTAAGTTTTTGGCTAAGTCGGTTAATTTCTGCCTGCGTTCTTCCACCAATCTTTCCCAATTTGGTTCTTCCATAAGCCCCTCCTAGTTTTTAACCTATATAAAAAGCCGCTTCTTTTAGAGAAGAAGCGGCATAAATAACCGGGGTGTCCCTTCTTTCTTCCCTCCGCCAGTACGATCTGGATCAGGTGCCAAGGGTCAAGGTACTTAAACCTTTCTCAGCCATCAGGCTCCCCTAGAAAGCATTAATTTCTTATTATTCAAACATATTTTGCAAAATGCTGCAAATAAGCAGGAGCGTGAAGCAGCCCTCCAGAGGGTATAATACAAGTATACGAAGGGAGCGTGATGAATCCATGAAAACCACAAATACCGACGTATGCATTGTGGGGGCAGGCCCCGTAGGCTTGACTGCTGCCAATACCTTAAGAGCACTCGGCATCCGCGTCCGGATTTTAGACAGAAAAAGCTCTATTTCTCCCTTTTCCAAAGCGTTCGGCATCCAGGCGCGAACTCTTGAAATGCTCAATCTGATCGGAGCGCTCCGTCCCTTTTTGAAGGAAGGCTTCCCCATTACTGATGCGGCTGTTCAGCCGGAAGGCAAAAGACCTTCCAAAGCCTCCTTTGCTTCGCTCGATACCCCGTTTCCCTTTATGCTGATGCTTCCGCAGTCAGATACGGAGCATATTTTAAAGAAACAGCTCCGGGAGGTCGGCCAGTTTATTGACTGGAACACCCACTGCAAACGGATTACCCAGTACAGTGACCACGCAGAGGTGGAATGCGCCACCGAAAATGGACACGAACTAATCCGCGCTTCCTATGTGATCGGATGTGACGGGCCTCACAGTACAGTCCGTGAGAACATGAACGTCTCCTTTCCGGGCGGCAAGCATGAAACAATCTATTTTCTGGGAGACGTCACGGTGGAAGGACTTTCACTTTCCAACGATATTTCTACATTCATTACCGAGCGCGGCGTAGCTGCTTTCTTTCCCTTCCGCGATGAAAAGTACCGGGTAATCACTATCGACCATGCCGAACAGAACCGTGAACACCGGGATGATCTCCCTCTTGAGGATCTTGAAAAAAGCGTGCGGCGTATTACCCAGCAGCCGGTGCATTTCCCCCATGCTTCCTGGCTGTCTCAATTCGGAACGTCGCATCATCAGGCAGACGCCTATCGTGACCATCGGCTGTTTCTCGCCGGGGACGCTGCCCACCTGCACAGCCCATTTGGCGGCCAGGGAATGAATCTCGGCATGCAGGACGCGGTCAACCTCTGCTGGAAATTGGCGTGGGTGCTGCGCGGCCATTCCCACCCTGCCCTGCTCGATACGTATGAAGAAGAACGATACGTAGTCGGACGCAGGACTATCCGAATGACAAATACGGCAATGCAGGTGATGACCCGCTCCCATACCCTTATTCCACGCCTCCTGGCGAACCCTGTAAGCATTCTCAGCAAAAGCAACTCGCTGCAGCGCCAGCTGACCCAGCGCCTAGCCAATATTGACATCAGCTATCAGAACAGGGCCTCACTTGCGAAATTCCAGCACCAGGGAGAAATGATTCCGGCCGGCTCCCGGGCTGCTCCGGCACGTGTTCTTACCACGGAGGGAGAACACGCAGACGTAATGGATTTTCTGCACATCCAGCAGTTTACCTGCCTATTTTATATCGAAGACGAGCAGGAGCTCCATCAGCTCGACGAAAGCATTCAGGAGGTGCGCCGGCAGTACGGGCCTTCCATTCTCATTCTCGTTGTTCAGCGCAAGGGCATACTCCGGGCCTCAAAGCCGAATATCCACCACCTGTTTGATTACCGCCGCGACCTTGCTGTCAAATGGAAACTCCCGACGTTTTCAGCTGTGCTCATACGCCCGGACGGCTATGTTGCTTTTGCCGAGCAACCGGTACGCACGGGACGGTTGATGAGAAAAATTCACACCGCTTTATACCAATAGCTTCCTCCACTCTAATTCTGTTTTCCGGCCGGCTGTGGATAATTTTCGAACGCATACCAATAGATGTCCACAAGCCGGTTCTTCCATTTAGTAAATTATTTATGAGCAATACCTTCAATCGAAGCAGGTGCTTCGATTTTTTATGTTTTTCTTTCGTAAGTCCCCGTTTATGCTGCTGAAATAAGACGATAATTTTTAGGCGGTACCGAACCCTGTGGATGAATCTGCTCCTGGCCTCTTTACTTTCTGATTTAAGCTGAAAACCATCCCCATTGTGTATATGTCTGTGGACGGTTTCGTCAGTTTTCTTCTTCTGCCCGTTTCCAGCAGAGAGCCTCTTGTTCGAGCTTCTGCACAACGATGTGCTTTTCATTCATATATTCTGACGGACTGTGCGGATACTGGGCAGCCGCCTGTTTTTTAATGCTTTCATATTCCTTCGCCTTTTTCGGGAAAGAACGTAAATAATCCCGGAGGGCTAGGTGACGCCCACTCCCATAGCTTTTCTTTTCAAACACGTGCACGTGAAATCGGCGAACTTGTTTCCCTTTATAATAAAAAGCCCTCCCCGCGATACCGTGCTCTCCTTTTCCTGTATATCCGAGTCCTTCAAGACGATCCATAATCCACCACGAAAGATCAGAGGTTTCAATTAAAATATCGATAATCGGTTTTGCCGCAAGTCCCGGCACACTTGTGCTCCCTATATGAAAAATATTATTTTCTGCTTCACCGGTTTCGAGCTCCAGCAGCTTTTGCTCATGGAGAAAATAGTCCCGCCACTCGCTTTTCCACGGGACGATTTGTATCGTTCGCATTGGATCACTCCTTAAAAAATCTTTGCTCTGTATAAACAATAGCATAAAAAACTGTCCTGGATTCCTCCAGGACAGCTGCTTGTTCTTACTATTCGGGAATGTATGGCAGGTCCTTTGTTTTCGGTACGTTGATGACATGCGGCGTCACGTAGCCGAGAAGGCCTTCCTTTCCGTATTCGCGGCCGATACCGGATTGCTTGAATCCGCCGAATGGATAGCGGACATCGAGCCCCTGCACAGCGGCGGTATTGATCATCGTTGTGCCTGCTTCAATACGGGCTGCCACTTCGATGGCATGGTCTTCTTCTCCCCATACCGAGCTTGTGAGGCCGTAAATGCTGTCGTTCGCCATTTCCACCGCTTCCTCCACCGTGTCATATGGCACAATAGGCACTGTCGGCCCGAACTGTTCTTCTTTCACAATGTCGTCCTGCTGGTCAGCGCCGAGCACCAGGGTTGGCTGCAGAAAGTAGCCCTGTTCAAACAGTTCGTTATCCACAACATGGCCTAACGGAATGACATCGGCGCCCTTTTCAGCCGCTTTATCCACAAGGTTTTTCACAAAATCCAGCTGTTGTTTGTTGTTGAGCGGCCCGGTCGTGACCTGCTCATCAAACGGACTGCCAATTTTCACCCATTTATTGGCTGCCTCCTGATACTTTTCCACGAACTCCTTGTACAGGGAGCGTGGCACATAAATACGTTTGGCAATCATGCAGATTTGGCCGGCGGTCAGGAAATTGGAGATGACCATGCGGCGCATTGCGCGTTCATCGTTTACGTCAAAGTCCGGCAGCACTACTGCGGCGTCATTGCCGCCAAGCTCGAGTGTCATATCCTTGATCGTATCCGCCGCTGATTTCATAATTTTCTTCGCTGTTTCCGTGCCACCGGTAAAAGCTATTTTATCCACATGTTTATTGGAAGTAAGCTCTACGCCGACTTCCGCTTCGCCGTGCACGAGGTTTAGCACCCCGTCTGGAAATTCTTTGGCAATCAATTCAACCACCAGGCTGACCGCATGCGGCGCAAATGGACTCGGCTTTGAAATAACCGTATTTCCAGTTAGAATCGCTGGAGCTATTTTGATCGTAGACAGGGCGATCGGGTAGTTCCACGGGCTGATCGCCGACACAACGCCAAGCGGTTCCTGGCGGACAATTGTCTTGCCGCCTTCGCCTTCATCCACCTGGTCAGCTATCGTTTCTTTGACCGTCTGGCAGGCATACTCCATCCACATGATTGAAACCGCCATTTCCCCGTGGGCGTCATAAACTGGCTTGCCGTGTTCCTCCGCTAATACCTCAGCGAGCTCCGGCGTACGGTCTTTTAGCATTTGAATTACGCGCTCCATCCGCTCGATGCGCTCTTCCACCGGCACTTCCTTCCACGCAGGAAAAGCAGCACGGGCTGCTTCAATGGCTTCTGCCGCCTGTTCTACTGTTGTTTTCGGCACGTAGGCCACGATTTTTTGCGGATCGGCCGGATTCTCTCTTTCCATATATTCGTCGGCGTCCACTCGTTTTCCGTTAATCCATGCATATAATGTCACTGATTCGTCTGCCATTCCCAGTTCCCCCTTAGAAACAATTTTACCTGTCACTTCATCGTAGCCTGCATGCCCTGATTATTCAACTATTTAATGCAGGCCGGCGACAACTGTCGCAAAGGCAGTTCCAACTACTATTTTTTTATAATTTGCTTGGTACCGGGCACCATTTTCCCTTTGCACATCGGGCATTCCTTTTCGTTTTCATTAGAGGCTTCGGACAGACGTATCCATGCCGGGCACATCGCTTCTTCACAGACAAGCGCATCAATTGTTTCCGTTTCCTGCTTTTCTCCGGTATGTGTTTCCCCCGGAAAGGCTTCGAGCAGAAAGCGTGACACTTCGACTTCCTTGCCACGGTAGAAGGCCGGCGAGCTGATGCACAGCTTCTGCTTCGCCCGCGTAATCGCTACATAGGCGAGACGGCGCTCTTCCTCAAGGGCCTGTGTCTGTTTGTTTTCCGCCTTTTCGCCATATAAAAGATCCTTCATCCGGTCAGCCTTTAGCGCAGAATCGTGCGGCATGATCGTTTCTGACGCGCCGATGACATATACGACCGGAAATTCCATGCCTTTGGCCCGGTGGATCGTCATCAGCGAAACGTGGTTCGCATCGGGATCCTTCTCGCGCTCCTTCATTTCACGGAACGTGCGGAGCATGTCGTCGACAAAGTATACAAACGATGAGACGCTCTCAAACCGTTTCGCCGAGGACTCGAGTTCATCGAGAGTTTCCTTTAGCGTTTCCTTTTTCATGCTTACCTGCTGCTCATCGGCCTCCAGATAGCCGTCGTAAAACTGGCGCCGCATTTGCCGGATCGCCGTTTCCGGGCGTTTTTCCTTCAGTTTCTGGATCATGCTCTGCCGCTCCTCCACCTTTTTACGCTGAAACGGGCGGATGCCTGGCATCTCTGTTAAATGAAGAAGCGGTTCGCTGCGGGGAGAAAATATCTCCTGCTCTTTAATGTGGCGCATGCCGCGTTCCCGGGAAATAAATAACGTCGGCACGACCTCGGGCATCGCCTCTATCAGCGTCGGATTCAGGCTCAGCCGCAGATAGTCCATCATAGCTTTCACCGGCCACTGCTCATAAAACATCTGGTTGCCGAGGGAATGGTGCACAAACGGAACATCCTGGGCTGTCAGCTGCTCAAAAATCGCACGGCTGACACTGATTGTCCGGTGCAGCACGGCCATATCGCGCCATTCGCATTCTCCCTCTGCCACCGCCCGCTTCATGTCCGCCACCACCTGCTCCGCCTCCTCATCAGTGGAAGCCGCCCGGAAATAAAACGGAGACGACGCTTCCGCATTCATGACCTGGAGGGTTTTGGTTTTCCGCTGTTTATTGTGGCGCACTACTTCGTTCCCAAGACCGGCAATTGCCTTATGGGAGCGGTAGTTGACGTCGAGCACAATGGTCTGTGCTTCCGGGTATTTCTGGTCAAACTCCAGAATAAATTCGTGCCGGGCCCCGTTAAACGAATAAATCGTCTGGTCATCGTCCCCCACTACGAACAAATTGCGGTGCTTTTCCACGATCATCTGCACGAGTTGGTACTGAAGATAGTTGGTGTCCTGGAATTCATCGACCATCACGTACTCAAACCGGTCCTGCAGCTGCTGCAGAAAAGCCGGGTCCTCGTCCATCATCGTTTTGGCCTTCATTAAAATATCATCAAAATCAATATAATTGCGCTCGAGCTTCCAGTCTTCATACGCCTGGCAGATGCGCTTTAACTGCTTTTGGCTTGTTTCTTTTTCAGGAAGATCCGCGACGGCGGTATCGTTCATTTTGTGATAGGACAGAAAGGATAAGACCGCTTCAGGCTGATAGACATCCTCAAGGCCCATGTCCTTCATCAAAAGCTTGACGGCCAGCTGCTTTTTCCGCTCGCTTGAAACAATTTCCTGTCGAATGCCGTGACGCCTGAGCAGAAGCAGGAAAAAGGCATGGAACGTACGCACCTGCAGATTGCTGGCTGTTTCACCGACACCCGGCAGGTTCATCACTCTCGTTTTCATTTCTTCTGCTGCTTTTTTGGTGAATGTAATCAGCAGAACGGATTCTGCCGGCACCTGCTTGACGGCCATTAAATAGCCGGCCCGGCAGACAAGCACCGACGTCTTTCCCGAGCCCGCACCTGCAAGCGCGAGCAGCGGCCCGTTTCCGAAACGCACAGCTTCGATCTGGGCTTCATTCAAAAAAATACCGTCCGCTTCAAGCGAACGAAAATAAAAGGCGTCAGTTTCCTGGTCTGATACGAGTTCTTTGCTTGTCCTGGCTTTTGCGATTGCTGCATATGGTACTTCTTCCCCGCTTACGCCGAAGGGAGTTGAATAAAAAGAAAATTCCCGCATAAGTTTCTCACCGTTTCTGTTGGATTGAGTATGTTTATTATAAATCGGGACAGCCGCTCTTGTATAGAGCAGGCAGTCACGGCCTGCTGAATATTATTTTTCCGCTGTTCTTTCCATTTTCATAAAATTGCAGTGCCTCTCTGGCTTGTCCGAGCGGATAGGTGTGCTGCACCGGTGGAAGCAGAAGCCTCCCGCTTTCCATCATATGAAACAGCGTCTGAAATACCTGCTGAAAACGTTCACCGGAAACTGCCGCATTCCAGTGCCTCAGATGAAACATCTTCCCTTTCACGCCCAGCGTCTCCGTTGTATACTCCCAGTCAAGCGGCCGGCCCGAGAGCAGCCCCAGCGCCAGTAATGTTTTCCCAGGTTTAACGCTCCGGGCAAGGGCTGTACCAGAGGCCCCTCCCACCATATCAACGGCCGCATCCGCTTTTTCTCCCTGCAAGACGCTCTCCAACTGGAGCGCTTCTTCTCCTTCCTTAGCCGCTATAATTTTATGGGCCCCAAGCTGCATCAGCTCGTTTATTACCGCTCTGCGGCGCACAAGTCCCACCACTCGAATATTCATACCTGCAGCCAGCTGAATCAATAGCCGTCCCATTACAGAATTAGCCGCATTGATAACAAGCATTCCAACGGAAGGAATCTTCAGCTTTTCGGTTAAAAGCACGTACGCCGTTACCGGATTAATATACATCTGGGCAGCCGTTTCATCAGAAAGGCTGTCCGGCACCGGCACGGCCAAGGCTGCCGGCGCATGGACCACCGTCTGCCATGTACCTTCTCCCCGCAGCGGCAGTACCCGTTGCCCCAGCACCCGCCGGCTCACTCCTTTTCCCACCCGTTCGACGACACCGACTCCTTCATAGCCCGGCACCAGCGGAAGCGTCACCCGGTGGGCATACCGCCCGTAAATGGGGATAAGATCCGAGGGGTTCACTGGAGACAGCTGCATCCGTACCTCCACTTCATCCGCCTTTAATTCCTTTTTCTCTTCAAGCCTTATACCCATCTGTTCAGAAGGATTACCGAAAGCTTCCACGTATGCTTTCATACTGATTGGAGTCATTTTTTCCCTCCTTTCACGTAATTGCCGTGGCACCTGCGATGTGCTACTCTTTGCACAACCTGTATTTCCAATTATAAAAATACGGTCACTAATTTTTTGAAAGCGTTCTTTTTAAAGGAGGGGCCACTTATAAGAAAAAATGTGAAGATGCAGACTAAAATCATGTTTCTCGTTGTCGGGCTGGTCGCTTTTATTACGATAAGCTCCTTCGGCGTATTTGCTTATTTAGAATATAATGATATCGAAGAAGAGCTTGGAGATAAAGCCTTAAGTACAGCCACCTACATAGCAAGCTCACCGGTCGTCCAGGGGGCATACGCCTCCGAGGACCCAAGCTCGGTGCTTCAGCCCTACGCTGAAAGGGTACGGGAGCAGGCCGGCGCAGAGTTTGTGGTGCTCGGGGATACGAACGGTATTCGCTACGCCCATCCTGATGAGTGGAAAATCGGCGAAGCCATGGTTGGAGGCGATAACGCCCGGGCGCTGGACCAGGGGCAGTCCTACGTGTCCACCGCCACCGGTACCCGTGGCCCCTCCCTTCGCGGAAAGGCTCCGGTTCGGAATAAAGACGGGGATATTGTGGGCATCGTTTCTGTCGGCTTTTTGCTCGAAGATGTGCGCGCTGCCATCTGGGAGCGCTTCGGCCTCCTGATTGTAGTAGCGCTCGTTCTTCTCGCTCTCGGCATCATTGGCAGCATGATGGTTTCAAAAAATATTAGAAAAGATATGTTCGGGCTCGAGCCTCATGAAATTGGCCAGCTGTACCAGGAAAAAGAAAGCGTGCTAACAGCCATCCGGGAAGGCATTATTGCGATTGATACAGAGGGGCGGATTACCATGATGAACGAGTCAGCCCGAAACATGCTTGCCATTAACGGGACGATCGAGGGGCAAAATATCCATTACGTGCTGCCTGACTCGGAGATGCCAAAAGTACTGAAGCACGGACAGCCGGAATACGACCAGGAATTAATGCTCCGCGGGGCTCCTTACATCGTTAACCGGGAGCCAATCACTATCAACGGACAGCTCGTGGGAGTCGTTTCTTCGTTCAGGGATAAAACGGAGATGATGCAGATGGCCAATACGCTTTCCGACATCCAACGCTATTCGGACAGCCTGCGCTCGCAAAATCATGAATATTTAAACAAGCTGTATGCACTGTCGGGATATTTACATCTTCGGAAATACGATGAAGCTGTACAGCTTGTGGAAGAAGAAACGTCCCAACAGCGTAAAACCCACTCCGTAGTTTTTCAACAGATTCATGACCCGACGGTGCAGGCGGTTTTGACCGGAAAAGCAGCACGGGCTTCTGAAAAAAAGACAGCTTTTCACATTAACAGCGAAAGCCGGCTCGGGTCTCTTCCGGTACACATTCAGAAGGTTCAGCTTGTATCTATTTTAGGTAACCTCATTGATAACGCCATCGATAGTACAGCTGGCTGTCCCAACCCGGAAGTGACTTTTTTTGTAACTGAGATGGAAGATGAAATTATGTTCGAAATTGTCGATAACGGGCCGGGGCTGCCAGGGGATATAGACATTACTGTACAGGGCACTTCCACGAAAGCCGGTTCTCAACCCAGAGGATACGGGCTATCCATCGTAGAAAAAACGATTAATGAACTAGAGGGCATGCTTGAATTTGGCAACAACGAAACGCAGGGAGCCTACTTTACGGTTTACCTGCCCAAAACGTTGCCACAAGGGGGAAGTTGATGATTCACGTTGGTATTGCCGAAGACGACTTTCGGATTGCAGATATTCACCGACAGTTGGTTGAACAAATTGAAGGGTTTTCCTGCAGGTTCACATCCGGCACCGCAAAGGAACTGCTCAACACGATGGAGAACACGTCGGTTGATGTGTTGCTGCTTGATATTTATCTGCCTGATCAGCTTGGCACAGACGTGCTCGGCCAAATTTTAGACCGGCACGATGCCTACATTATTATTATTTCGGCTTCAAATGATCTCGAACACGTGCAGAAGGCCTACCGCTCAGGTGTGATCGACTATATTATTAAGCCAGCTTCGCCGAAACGGCTTGAGGAATCATTGAAAAAATTCAAATTGCTTCAGGCCGCGCGCCCTCCTGAGAATATGACCCAGGAGGAGATTGACCGCTACTTCTCTTCATCTATCGCACCTGCCCTAACAGAAAATCAACTCGAAGTGGATCTGCCAAAAGGCATCGATGCATTCACGCTCGAACAGGTGAAAGAACACATCCAACAGGCAGATCACGGGGTAACCGCTGATGAAATGGCTTCTTTTCTCGGCGCCTCCCGTACTACTGCGCACCGCTATTTCAAATATCTGTTGTCTGCAAACGACATCGAGGTCCGCCCCATCTACGGGATCGTCGGGCGGCCAGAACGCAGATATTTTAAAAAATAACTCTTTTACCGGCTGCAGCCAGCACATGCAGCCGGTTTATTTGTATCCGTGACATTTATGAAATAAATACGATAAACGAAAGATATACATTTTAAATTGTAAACGGTTACATAATCTCTTTTTTTGGTTACGCTTACATTAATATAAAAAAGGGGGCTACATATTATGAAACATTCGAAATATTGGATCGGTGCCGGAATTCTTTCGCTCAGCTTGTTAAGTGCCTGTGGAAGCGGCAGCGGGGACAGCTCATCAGGCGGAGGTGGCGGGGGCGAAGAAAACTATGAGCCGGATTCCTCACTTGAAATTGTTGCACCTGCTGGCGCTGGCGGCGGCTGGGACACCGTGGCGCGTTCCGCCGCTGAAGGCCTTGAAAAAGAAGGCATCGTTGATCAGGGTATCGGCGTCGTCAACCGGGAAGGCGGTGGCGGAGCCAACGGCTGGTCCTACATTCATAACCAGGAAGGCAACCCCGAATATTCTTTTGTGGCTTCCCCTCCTCTACTGCTCGTGCCGTTGAACGGGCAGTCGGAATACAGCTATGAAGATTTCACTCCTCTTTCGAATATGATTGCCGACTATGGCGCGTTCGCCGTTACGGAGGATTCGGAATGGGATGATTTGAACGACCTTTTCGATGATATGAAGGAAAATCCGGATGATATCACCGTCGTTGGCGAATCTTCTCCAGGCAGCATGGATCATATGCAGTTTGCCAAAATTGCAGCCGGGGCCGGGGTTGACCCTTCTACCATCAAATACGTCTCCGCTCAAGATGGCAGCGCACTGACAAACCTCTTAAACGGCCAGGCTGATGTTTATTCTACGGGAATCACCGAGACAGTTGAGCAGGTGAGAGCCGGAGATGTTAAAGTGCTCGGCATTACAGCCGAAGAGCGTCTTGAAGGTGATACGGTCAGTGAATTTCCAACCGCCACGGAACAAGGCATCGAAGAAACGTTCGTTAACTGGCGCGGCTTTTTGGGGCCGCCAAATATGAGTGATGCCGAAGTGGCTTATTACGAAGAAACATTTAAGGAACTCAGTGAATCAGATTACTGGCAGGAAACACGCCAATCCTATGCCTGGGAAGAAAATTACATGGACAGCGAAGAATTTGAAGAATTTTTAGCTGAAGAAGAAGAATCCATGCAGGATCTCCTTGACCAAGTGGGTATTGACCGAAACGGAGATTAACAATTTACAAAGGGCTCTGAACGTTCTGCGTCCAGAGCCTTCCTATATTGAAAGCAGTCGAAAGAGGTGACATCTATGTTTCGCTCCGCAAATAAAATTATCAGCCTAATTTTAATCGTAACTGCCGTTTTTTATTTATATCTGGCTTTTCAAATTCCTGCTTTTGCTACAGGTATGATTACTGCTTCCACTATGCCGAAGGCAGCCGGTTTTTTATTGATTCTCCTCAGCATCTTTCTGTTTTTCATTAAAGAAGGCGAAGGTGAAGAAGACCGGGAAAAACGAAGGGAAGCCGGCCAGCATATTTTTTACTTAGGCGGCGTGGCGGTAATGATTCTTGTATACATTACTCTGCTTGAACCTATTGGTTTCATCTTAACGTCCACCATATTTATATTTCTGTGCAGCCTGTTCATGGGCTACCGGAAACATATCATCAATGCCGTTACATCTATTGCCTTTCCTTTAACGCTTTATTTATTGTTTACCCAGCTGTTAAATATAAGTTTGCCTCCGGGCATTCTGCCGCTGTAGAAAGGAGGTTGACCAAATGGGAACTTTTGACGGAATTTTAAGCGGCCTCAGTGTTGCTTTCAGTGTACAGGGAATGCTGTTTGTACTGATCGGCGTCTTCGCCGGAACATTTATTGGAATGATGCCCGGGCTTGGGCCGATCAGTGCGATCGCCATCATGATCCCGCTGACCTACAATATGGACCCCACCGTTGCTCTCGTCCTTATGGCCGGTGTGTATTATGGGGCTGTGTTTGGAGGCTCCACCTCCTCCATTCTCTTGAATGCTCCGGGAATCTCAGGCACCGTCGCCACCGCTTTCGACGGCTACCCAATGGCACAGAATGGCCAGGCAGGGAAAGCGCTTGCAATCGCAGCCATTTCCTCCTTTGCCGGCGGTACAGTGAGTGTTGTCCTTCTGATGCTGTTCGCTCCGCTTCTGGCAAGCGTCGCCATTGTGTTCGGCCCGCCCGAATACTTTGCCCTGATGCTGCTCGGGTTAACCGCTATCGCCAGCCTGTCCGACGGATCGACGATTAAAGCACTTATTTCGGCCGTACTCGGCCTCATGTTTGTGACCATCGGCATGGACAGCCAGACGGGAACGACGCGGTTTACATTTAACAATCCGAACCTGCTTGAAGGCATTGATTTTCTTGTTATCGCTCTCGGCCTGTTTGCGATCGCTGAAATATGCAACCTGATCGTAAATAGAAAAAAATCGATCAAAAACCAGGGGAACATTGGAAGTCTGAAGCTGTCCAAGCAGGACTTCAAAGAAATGAGCGGTCCGATGACCCGCCAGTCCTTCCTCGGATTTATTCTCGGGGTGCTCCCTGGCGCCGGTGCAACGATCGCTTCATTCATCGGCTATATTACTGAGAAAAAGATTGCCAAACGTCCGGAGGAATTTGGTAAAGGTGCGGTAAAGGGCATTTCCGCTCCGGAAACGGCCAATAACGCCGCTACAAGCGGTGCCTTTGTGCCTTTGCTCAGTCTCGGTATCCCCGGTTCCGGAACGACGGCCGTGCTGCTCGGCGCCCTGCTTGTACTGAACGTACCGCCGGGGCCGCTGTTAATTGAAGAACAGCCCGACCTATTCTGGGGCGTTATTATCAGTATGTATATCGGCAACGTGTTTTTGTTAATTCTGAACCTGCCGCTTATTCCGTATATTGCTAAAGTATTGTTAATCCCGCGTCCGATGCTGATTTCGCTTGTAATTATGTTCAGCATGATCGGCGTGTATTCCATCAGCTTCAACACCTTCGACTTGTATTTACTACTTGCTTTTGGCGTGCTCGGTTATTTGATGAAGCTGTACAATTTTCCGGCAGCACCGCTAATTTTAGCCTTTATTCTCGGCGGTATGATGGAGGAATCCTTCCGGCAGGCCATGACTATCGCCAACGACGACTTAACGGTCTTTTTCACCCGGCCGATTTCCCTCAGCATGATGATTGTCGCTCTTCTTTCCTTCCTTGTGCCAATCATTCGCCAGAAAAAAACAACTTCAGCATGAAAAAACCCGGAGCCCCCGGGTTTTTTTGCGTCATTTTTGCATTTTATCCATTATTTACTCCTTGTGGCAGTTTTTCATGTTTACCGCAGGGGTTCATTTCGTTAACCATTTTGAAAATTAAGTTGACAAATGGCTGATTTCTTTCTATCCTTAGAAATCAGTGAGGTGAACATAAATGCGTATACAAAAAATTATTTATACGGCTTTATTTGCAGCAATTATCGCAGCTTTAGGCATCGTTCCGCCGATTCCGCTGCCGTTCAGCCCAGTGCCGATTACCCTGCAGACTCTCGGCGTTATGCTGGCCGGCTCTCTGCTCGGCGCGAGATACGGCGGTCTCAGCATACTCTTGTTTGTGGTGCTCGTGATGATAGGCCTTCCCCTGCTCGCAGGCGGGCGTGGCGGGGCCGGTATATTATTTGGCCCAGGCGGAGGCTACATTTTGAGCTGGCCGCTCGGGGCGTTTATCATTGGCTGGATTGCCCATTCCTTTAAGAAACCGTCATTTCCAAAGTATCTGTCTGCTAATATTATTGGAGGGATTTTCGTCATTTATGCCGGAGGCGTTACCTATTTATCGTTTTTAATAAACATTCCGTGGACCACTGCCGCTATCCAGGCCCTGGCTTTTCTGCCGGGAGATATTTTTAAAGCAGTGGTTGCCAGTTTTGTTGCGGTCAGGCTGAACAAGCAGCACAAAATCAGGCTGTAACGCCTAAAGGAGAGCTTCTATGATCGGCCAGTCCATTGCCCGCTATGCTGCTTATGTGCCTGCCCAAACGGCGGTCGAATATTCGGATTATTCGATCAGCTGGCGGGAGCTGCATGAAACCATTATTCACCGGCAGGAGCAGCTCTGCGCAGCTGCCGGTACGCTTTTTCAAAAACAAGTTGCTTTTGCGCTTCAGGACCCTCTCGAGCAGCTGTATATGTTTTTTGCGATCGTGTCTGGGGGCGGCATCGCTGTCCCAGTGGATGAAATGCTGAACAGCAACGCCACAGCTGTCCTTCTTTCCTCTTCCAGGCCCAGCCTTTTCGTCGCAGATAGTGAAGCGCCCGGGTCGCCGGTCCCTTCCCTGACGCTTGAAGAAGTTACTCGCGCTGAAGGGCAGCCGTCTGCTCCCGCTGCGCTTTTCGGAGAAACGGATTTGTTTTATGGCGCGTGCACTTCAGGCTCTTCCGGCAGGCCGAAAATATGCCTGCGAAGCCATCGTTCCTGGCTGAAAAGCTTTGAAGCAGAAAAGCAGCTTTTCCCGTTTCGGGATCACGAACGTGTCCTGATTACCGGAAAATTGTCCCACTCTCTTTTTTTATACGGAACCGTCCGCATGCTCGAGTACGGCCACACCGTTGTTCTTCCTGTCCGGCACTCGCCCCGGGGGATTTCCCGGATGGTTGAGGAGAAACAGGTCACAGTACTATACGCTGTGCCTACGATGCTCCGCTGGCTGCTCAGTCACTCATTTTCTCCTTCTCCCTCAGTCAGGCTGATTATTACAGGCGGAGAGAAATGGTTTCCCGCTGACAATCCGAAAGCGTTTCTCCGTTTTCCTTCGGCCGCCCTGTATGAATTTTACGGCAGTGCAGAAACTAGTTTTATCAGCGCCTTAAACCACCGCGAGGAACAAGCCTCCTCTTCCTGTACCGGCCGTCTGTTTCCTATGGTCGAAGCCTCATCCTGCCCGTCTTCTGGGGAGCTGGTAGTGAAAAGCCCATTTTTATTCAGCGGCTATGCCGGAGAAGCCTCCTTTCACTCCCCCCGCGCAGTAGCCACCGGAGACATTGGCTCCGTCGATGAAGAAGGCTTTCTTTATATTACTGGCCGCCAGAGCGAAAAAATTGTCAGCCGGGGACGCAATGTTTATGCCGAGGAAATCGAGCAGGTGCTCACAAGTCATCCAAAGGTGAAGCAGGCAGTCGTTTTTGGTGTACACGACCCTTTCCAGGGAGAAAAAATCGCTGCTCTTTATACAGGCAGTCCTGCTGTAAGTGAATTGCTCGCATACTGCCGGCAGCGGCTGCCCGCTTATAAGATACCCGCATGCCTGCAGGCGGAAGGCCTGCCTATGCTTGCGAGCGGAAAAACAAACCGGCTGGAAGCAAAGAAATATTATAAAGCTTTATCTAAAGGAGAACGGTAATCATGGCCGAGCCTGTCTATATTATCGATGCCAAACGGACACCTGTACATCACATACAGGGTGCGTTTTCAAAGCTGGAGCCTGAACAGCTGACGGCGCCGCTATATGCACATTTTCAAAACCAGTTCGGGATAAATAAACACGTACCGGCAGATGAAGTTTTCATGGGAAACGCCGTCGGGCCCGGGGGTAATCTCGCCCGTCTCAGCCTTCTTGAAGCCGGCTATGACACTTCTGTTCCCGGGGTAACCGTTGATCGCCAGTGCGGCTCCGGGCTTGAAGCAGTACACCAGGGCTTCCGGCACCTGCAGGCCGGTGCGGCAGATACGGTCCTTGCCGGCGGGGTGGAAAGCGCAAGCCGGGCCCCGAAACGCTCCTTTTTCGCTTCAGATGCCTACCCGGTTTCCTCCACGCAGGAACGAGCCCGCTTTTCCCCAAAGTTTATCGGAGATCCTGATATGGGAGAAGCTGCGGAAACGACAGCGGAAGCTTACGGCATATCCCGAGCAGATCAGGATGCCTTTGCCGAACGCAGCTATAGGCTGGCATGGGAGGAGGCAGCAAAGCCGGACATTTCCCGGGAAATCATTCCGGTAAGCACCATTCAAGCAGATGCTTCGCTTCGTGTTCCAGATAAAATGAATAAACTCATCCGCCGTGCGCCCGCTGTTTTCCGGGAAAGCGGTACGGTTACCGCCGCCAATTCCTCCCGTATCAGTGACGGAGCAGCGCTCACGCTGATGGCAACCCGGTCGTCCTGCCGGCAGTACGGACTGAAGCCCGTGCTCGAACTCATCGATGCCGTGGCGGCCGGTGTTGACCCAAACATGCCGGGCATCGGCCCGGTGCCTGCTGTAGAGCGGCTGCTTAAGCAAAACCGGATGTCTGTAGAAGACATTTCTGTATGGGAATGCAACGAAGCATTTGCCTCCCAGGTTCTCGCTTCCGCTTTGCAGCTTGGCCTTCCGCCGGAGCGGCTGAATATAGCCGGCGGCGCCATCGCCCAGGGGCATCCATACGGTGCTTCGGGAGCAATTCTCGTTACACGCCTGCTCCGGCTGATGCAGAACAGCGGCCTCCCGTTCGGCGTAGCTATGATTGGCATAGGCGGCGGGCTCGGGCTCGCCAGCCTGTACCGGCTTATATAAGGGAAAAAGCCTGCAATCATCTTTGAATGATTGCAGGCTTTCTTTTACTGCAGCACAGAACGCAGCAGCGTATAAAGGTTATTTTTCGCTTCAAAGCCGACGCCGGGCACCTCAGGCAGCTGCACATAGCCATTTTCCACCGGATAGTCATCGGCAAAGCCGCCAAATGGTTCAAAAACACCAGGATAGGATTCATTACCGCCAAGTCCCAGGCCGGCTGCAATATTAAGTGACATTTGATGGCCGCCATGAGGGATACATCTTCTCGATGACCAGCCATTCGCTTCCAGCATATCGAGCGTGCGCATATATTCCACCAGGCCGTAGCTGAGAGCACAGTCAAACTGCAGATAGTCGCGGTCTGGCCGCATACCGCCGTAGCTGATCAGATTCCGGGCGTCCTGCATGGAAAACAGGTTCTCTCCCGTGGCCATCGGATGAGAATAGTAGCGGCCCAACGTGTTTTGCAGAGCGTAATCGAGCGGGTCTCCCGCTTCTTCGTACCAGAACAGACCGTATGGCTCGAGCGCTTTAGCATAGGCAATGGCTTCATCCAAATCGAAGCGTCCGTTTGCGTCTACTGCAAGCTTTCCTGCATCGCCGGTGACATCAATCACAGCTTCGATGCGCCGGATATCCTCTTCAAGTGGCACGCCGCCTATTTTCATTTTCACCACCGAATAGCCGGCTTCCAAATACGTACGCATCTCCTGCTGCAGTGCCTCGTTTCCTTTGCCAGGCTGATAGTAGCCGCCGGCCGCATACACGAATACACTACTGTCTGCTTTTCCTCTTCTATACCGTTCGGCAAGCAGCTGATGCAGCGGCTTTTCTTCAATTTTAGCTACCGCATCCCAAATGGCCATATCGATGACGCCGACAGCCACCGAGCGTTCCCCGTGGCCGCCGGGCTTTTCACCGGTCATTAATACGTTCCAAATTTTAAAGGGATCCAGGTTGGCCCCGTCGTCGTCTGTAATCTCCTGTTCAGAGGCTTCAAGCAGGCGCGGGATAAACCGCTCGCGTAAAAGCCCGCTCGGCGCGTACCGGCCGTTGGAGTTAAACCCGTAGCCTACGACCGATTTGCCGTTTTTTATGACATCGGTTTTGACCGCTACGACGGAAACATTCATTTTACTGAAATCAATAAACGCATTACGGATATCCGATTTGATCGGCACCGCCCGCTCTTCTACTTGAGTAATTTTCATGACGGGGCCTCCTTAGTTATTGAGAAAAGCTTCCGGTACAGTGGTTAAGTCTATGCCCCAAAGCGTCGGCAGAACCAGATAAACTAATGTCGTAATCAGTATTATCGCAAATATATTCAGGAAGAAACCGTTTTTCACCATGTCGATGATTCGTATTTTTCCGCTCCCGAAGATGATGGCGTTTGGCGGCGTACCAACCGGCAGCATAAACGCACAGTTCGCAGCCATCGCACATGGCACCATCAGCGCAAACGGATGCACTTGAATGGCAATCGCAAGGGAAGCCACCAGTGGAATAATCATCGTGCCTGTTGCTGTGTTGGACGTAATTTCTGTTAAGAACAATACGAGCGTGGCAGATACAAGGATAACGAGAATAATATTTACGCCTTCAAGAATAGTTAAGCTGTTACCAATCCATTCGGCAAGATCCGTGTTACTAAAGCCGGCAGCAATTGCCAGCCCACCGCCGAACAGGAGAAGAATGCCCCATGGAATCTCTCTGGAATCTTTCCAGACAAGCACCCGCGGGTCTTCTTGTTCTTTTGTGGCAGGCACCAAAAACAAAAGCACCGTAGCGATCATGGCAATACCGCCATCACTGAGGCCGGCGACTCCGACTACTTCCTGCCAGAAGAATGAACGTGTAATCCACATTACCGCGGCAAATACGAACACGGCCATAACAATTTTTTCTTCGTACTTCATTGCTCCAAGCTTTGTTCTTTCAGCCTGAATCATATCGCGGCCGCCCGGAATATTCGAAAAGCCGATATTGTAAACAAAACGCGTCAGATAGAACCACACCATCAGTAAGAAGACGGCTACGATCGGCGCGCCGAACATAATCCACTGTGCAAAGGAAATCTGCTGGCCAAACAGCTCTTCTGACTGCGCAGCCAGAATACTGAGCGGCGGCGTTCCAATCAGTGTACCGAGCCCGCCGACCGTTCCAGCGTAACCAACACCGAAAATAAGCGCTTTTTCGAATTTTTTCACTTCTTTTTCGGAATCCTGTTCTCCTTTAAGAGCTTCCGACACCTGATACGTGATTGCAAGCGCAATTGGAAGCATCATCATCGTGGAGGCTGTGTTGGACACCCACATGGACAAGAAGCCTGTAGCCACCATAAAGCCCAGAATAATCCGGTTGGTGCTTGTACCGATAACCGCGATGATAAACAGCGCGATTCTCTTATGTAGATTCCATTTTTCCATTGCGTAAGCAATGAAGAAACCACCTAAGAATAAAAAGATAATATCATTACCGTAGGAAGAAACAACCGTATCCCCATCAAGTGCCCCGGTGATCGGCAGCAGAACAATCGGCAATAATGAAGTTGCCGGGATCGGAATTGCTTCTGTAATCCACCAGGTGGCAATCCAGAGCGTGGTGGCAAGAACTGCTTTTCCTTCATAACTCAGCCCGGAAGGATCTAAAAATAACATGGTAATCAGAAATAATAATGGCCCTAAAATAAGTCCTACGAGCTGTGGACGTTTGTAAGAAGGGCCGTGCCCTCCGCTGTCTCCCCCGTCATTTCCTCCTCCATCATCACCGCCGCGGCTGGTATTGCGGCCTGCAGTAGAAGGATCCTGTATTTCTTCTTCCTTATGACGTGTTGGTGACCGGTCCGTCTGAAACACATTCAGCAGTTTTTTTGTCTGCCGATGGGAGTTCCATAATGATTTCCACCCGGACGCAACCGTATTCTTCATCCTTCTCACCTCTATTTTCAGATTATTGAAAGCGCTTGCTGACTAATATAATAAAGTTTTGATTCTTTGTATACATTTTGTAAGTAAGCACATACTTTTGTAAACAAAATAATCAAAACTAACAGCCTTTTCTCTTACTTTTCCATCCAGTCCTTAAGTATTTCCACCTGCTCCGGTGGCATCGTATATTGTTGGAGCGGTCTGCCGCTTCCCGCATAATTCATTGTTATTTTAAGCACCCCTTCGCCTTCTAAAAAGGCGAGATACTTTCGCACAGAAACTCTTGAAATACCTGTGCTTTCTGCAAGTCCCTGTGTAGTGAAGGTGCTGTCGGCATACTTTAGAATCTCTTCGCCGACATTCCGGAAGGTTTCCGTCGTCAGTCCTTTAGGCAGTTCGTGCTCCTCCCGGGTCCCCTTGTTGGCTAAAAACAACTGATCGACGTCGTCCTGGCCCCATTCCTTTTTTGCCCCGGAGGCCTTCTGCCATTCCTTTACATTTAACAATGCTTCCCGAAAACGTTCAAAATGAAACGGCTTGATTAAGTAATCCGTACAGCCAAGTCTTTTGGCTCGCTGGAGCGACGACGTGTCGTTGGCGGATGTAATTGCAATGACATCCACCGGGATCCGTTCTTTTCGCAGTTCCTCCAAAAGATCAAGGCCGTTTTCTTTACTTAAATATACGTCCAAAAGCACAATATCAATCGCTTCTGCCTGAAGCATCTCTTTTGCTTTCGTCAGGTTTTCCGCATGGCCGGCTACGTCAAACCCGGGAACACGCTCGACATACATGCGGTTAAATTTAGCTACCATTGGATCGTCTTCAACCATTAATACTTTCATTTCAGTTCTCCTTCTTCATGGGTATCTGTACGTCAAAGGCTGTGCCCTCGCCTGGCTGGGAATTAATAAACACTTCTGCTTTCAAAGTATCGAGCGAACGCTTTGTATTGTACATCCCAAAGCCGCGGCCTTCCCCTTTCGTCGAATATCCCCGTTCAAATAGTTCTGCCTGCGTCTTCTCGTCCATCCCCCGTCCATTATCCTCGATCTGAAAGCCAAGATAGCTGTTCTCCTCGTAAATATGCATAAATAAATGAGGGGACGGAGTGTGGTTCATGGCATCGCGGGCGTTATCGATCAGGTTGCCGATAATGGTGATCATATGGTCGGTCCATTCAGGATCAGCCATCGCCGGCCACATTCCGCTTCCCGAGAGTTCCACTTCAATGCCGTTTTCCTGCAGGTTGGAAATTTTATTCATTAAATATCCTGCAAGCACCGGATCTTTTACGTATGCAGTTACCCACCCGACCTCCTGGCGATAGTTGCTCGAAATACTCATGACATAGTCGTCGAGCTCTTCATACGATTCTGTCTGGATCATTGCTGATATCACGTGGAGCTTATTCATAAATTCATGGGACTGGGCCCGCAGCGTTTCTGCATACGTGCGGGCGCCGGAAAGCTGTTCGACGAGGCGCGTCAGTTCGTCTTTGTTTCGGAAGGTAGCCACCGCCCCAAGCAGCGTCGTATCGGAAACCACCGGCATACAGCTAACAATAATTTCTACCTCATCCAGCTGCTGGATCTGGTCAAGCTCCCGCTCTTTCGTCTGCAGCACTTTTTTTAGAAGAGAATCAGAAAAGAAATACGATATGTCTTTTCCCATCGGATCCTCATCAGCACCGGCTTCTGCAAACAGTTCCCTGGCCGCCTCATTGGCCAGAATTACCTTGCCGCTGCTGTCCACAGCAAGCACACCTTCCCGCACGGAAGACATAATCGCCTCCCGCTGCTCAAGCACCTGCGATATTTCCAGCGGCTCGAGCCCATGCATGGTTTTTTTAATACGGCGGGCTAGCCAGAAGGCGCCAAGGACACCAGCTGCCAGTCCAATACCACTCCCGAGCACCAGCGTTTTCTGGTCTGCCCAGATGTCCTCCTGGATGCTGTCAGTCAGAATGCCCACTGAGGTAACACCTATCTGCTCTCCCCCAGCCGTTACCGGCACAAAAGCCCGCATGGAAACACCGAGCGTTCCTTCAGCCGTGGATACATACGTCCGGCCATTCAACGCCTCTGTCTCGTCTCCCCCGGCGAATTTCTTTCCGATCCGGTCCTCGCGTGGATGCGTATACCGTACGCTGTTCATGTCCATCACAACAATGTATTCCATATTCGTCGCCTGCTGAACTTCCCTGGTATATTCCTGCAGGCTTGCTCCCTGCTCACCGGCACGTAGGGCTTCGGCTGCTTCCGGCGAGCGGCTGACCGCCTGGGCAATATTTAATGCCTTCTCTGCCTGCTGATCCCGGACATCGTCAGCCGTGTCCACAGCAACAATGATACCGGTTATACAAAGCGCAATCAGCATAACTGCAGAAATCAACAAGGTAATCCAAGTTACGAGCTTCAACGGTTTTTTTCTCTTGTCCCCCACCATATCCCCCATCACTGCTGCAAATACTTATGTCTGGTAACATGTTTTATTATGCAGGGAGCTGACGGTTTTTTCAAACGAAGCTAGAAGCCGGTTTGGCCTTTATTTTCGCTGGCAGGTCGGGCAATAGTAACAGCGCCTCGAGCCAGCAGTAAAGCGGATGATTTCTGAGCCGTCCACCCGGCATGGCTGGCCGCCGCGGTTAAAGACCCAGTGCCGGTACTCGCTGTATGTTTTCCCTTCGGCCTTTGCCCCTTCAACAACTGTCTCATCGGTCGTTACTCCTTTGTATTTATAGGAGCGGTTCATTAATAAAAGAAGTGCTTCTGCCACCTGGCGGACCTGTCCCTCACTTAAATCCGCCGGCCGCTGCTCTGGATAAATGCCGGCAGCAAACAGTATTTCACTGCGCAGGTAATTACCAATGCCACCGATAAAGTGCTGATCGAGTAAAAGCGACGTGAAGCGCCGGTTTCGAAACTTTTTATCCAGGCTGCGTGCTGCAATCATATCCACCGTTACCTGCTCGCTGAGCGGATCCGGGCCGACCCGGGAGACGAACGGATGATCTTCAATTTCTTCTGTCGGCATGATTTCCACATCCGAAGCGCTGTATAACAGAGCGGACTGCTTCTCATTATGCAGGGCCAGCCGGAGCTTGCGGTTTGTTTTCGGGTAGGTGTAGCTGTTTTTAACATACCATCGTCCGTACAGCTGATTGTGGGAATAAATGGTATAGCCGCTGCTCAAATGAATGAGCATCGCCTTTCCTTTTGTGGCCACTTTATTTACTTTTGACCCAGACAGCAGGTTTTCATAGGCTTTCAACCGGTCAAACGTCGTATACATTTCGATAACCGACCCCTTCTGCAGGGCTTTTTCCACTTTATCGGCTTCCCGCCGTATCTCTGGTCCTTCGGGCATATCGCTCTTCTCTCCTATTCTTTTTTATCTTTACGTCCCATGCGCGACATCGTCTGGCCGCGGGACTGTGATTCGGCTTCCGGCTCCCCGCCGCCCGCCAGTTCCGGCTTCAAGCCACTCGTGTGCAGACCTGCAATCTGGCGGAGGCCCGCCTGGATCATCGTTAAAATCAAATACCAGGCCACTGCGATCAAAACCAGCTGTACCAGTCGGCTGTCCGGAAAGAAAGCGAGCGGCATGTCCCATACTGCATGAAGAAGCACCGGTATAATAAAGATTTTTAAAAACTGTCTGTCCGTCACATGCTCTCTCCGGAGCGGGGCATCCCGCTTCACGAGCAGCAAAGCTGCGCCGATAATAGCTCCCCACACCACATGCCCGCCAATCGACAGCCATCCGCGTTCAAAAATGACGTCAATCATTACGCCGGTTCCGTACTGCAGGCCGAAATTAAGCGCATAGCCGGCGGATTCAAAGGCAGCGAAGCCAGCTCCGACAGCTGCACCGATCAGCAAGCCATTCAGAATATATATTACCTGTGTTTTTTTTATTAGATACGCGATAATAATCAGTTTCCCTATCTCTTCCACAACGCCAATAACGATGGCGCTGAAGAACCCAATTTCACCGATGGGAATAAACGAATACAAAATCAGCGTGACGAAGATTGACGCTACCCCGCCGACGAAAAACATCTGCAGCACGCGAAGCATGCTGATGTTTCTCGGGGCATTCAGTTCATAAAAAAATACAACGAGCGCAAACGGGGCAGCGAATGAACCAATCGCGACCATGCCCGGAATCGTCAAAACATTGCCGAAAAACAGCGTACATGCATAAAGAATCAGGTATGTTATCACTAGCACCAGGAATACACGCGAAAACAGCCATGGTTTTGGCCACGAAAGCGGAATTTCCTGCTCATTCGGTGTCGTCAGAGATGTGCCGGAAATAAATACCAGCTCTGCTTCGTCCCTCGTGTGCCGTTTAAAAACGCTGGAAAACAGGTTTTTTAAATGAAAATCAGCCGCCCCTTCTTCCCCCACGTATTGATTAATCCGGGTTGAAGCCCGGATGAAAGCACTTCTCGCCTGGTCGCCCGGGTGATCTTCATCTTCTATAAGCGCTTCGACGAGTATAGTACGGCTGAGCGGAAGCCAACGGCCGCCGGTAGCTTCTGACCACACAAGCGTTTTAGCCCCAATCTGTCTTTCATCAATTAACGCCCGCATCTGCGCACTCGACAGCGGGCCATGCTCTTTTTCTTCCTGTCTGTAGTACCAGTAATCCATAGACTCCCCTCCTGCTTTTCCTTCTCCAGCTACTTTCATTTTACCCGAATGATAGCAATCATAAGCCCTGTCTATCACAAACCAGGTATCGCAGCCCACCACTAGATTAAAAAAAGCCAGCCTGTTTTTTTACAGCGCCAGCTTATCTCTACACCATTTTATTAGGTAGCGACTCCGGAAGCGCATACCTGTACATATATACCGGGTCCTCATGACGATCCAGTACGTCCAGCAGCCCTGACGGCGGGTCCGCGTAAATTCCCGGATAGTCAATTTCTCCTTTCTCGTCGTTCACTTCAAAAGCCAGCTGTTCTTTAGCGGTGAAAAATTGAGCATTGATGCCCGCCTTGTTACCTCTTGCATCCAGCCGTACCCATTTGTCCCAGCCCACAAGCCAGACCGCATTTAATGCATGAATGCAATATCCGTCTTCGGGTTTTTCAAAAAGCATCAACCGCTGATAGCAAAAACCACATGGGATTCCTTCCGGCCGTAGAAGGGCTGCCAGAAGATGAGATTTTGCCCAACAGATCCCTTCCTGATGCTCCAGAACTTCAGAAGCTCTCCGGGTCACTGTTTTCCCCCGAATATCCCAGGAGTGCCCAATGCTATCCCGAACGAATGTAAAAGCCGCTTTCACCTTCTCTTCTTCATTCATCTTCGGCAAGAACAGTTTTTCTCTGGTCTGTTGAGCTATTTCTGATTCATAATCGATATCGTGCGTTTCCCGCAAAAAAATTTTCATTAGACCGCCTCTCTCTTTTTTGTATAATTATACTTTATTTGTTATTAAAATACAAAAAGAACAGGCATTTGCCTGCTCTTCTCTATACTTTATAAATCTTTTGTCCACTGTGGCACCGGCTTTTCGTTTATCGCTTCTTCTTCGGTGAAGCTCTGCTTCATGCCTTCCTGCACATATGGCTCATGCCTAGCTATCCAGTATTTCATCAGGACAGTATAAAGCAGCAGCGCCGGCAGCCCGCCGATAAACCAGGAGCCGTCAATATTAATAAAGGAAACGGCGGTACCAACACCGATGGAAATAATTGCAGCCGGATTCCATCCTTTAAACGCCTGGAAAAGTTTATTCTTCTCGTAAAGCGCCGCCACATTGTAATTCCTTTTATGCACGAAAAAGAAGTCTGCAATCATTACACCGAACACCGGTCCCAAAAATGCGGAAACGATCGCAATAAACGTGGTGAAATAAGCAGCATTCATCAGCCACCACGGGCATGTAAAGGTAGCTAATATACCGATAATGATGCATGACTTTGCCCATGAAATTTTGAATAGGTCCATGGCCACAAGCGCGGGTGGCATAATGTTGGCCATCAAATTCGTCGTCACCTGGGCAATCGCAATGAAGACCAATACGATAATGCTTGCAGCAGTAGAAGGGATGTACTCAGAAATGACATCAATCGGGTTCCAGATGCCAACCGCTGCCGCTCCGAGCATACCGATAAACGGAAGCAGAATACTCGGCGGCACCATACCAATAATATGGGCATTAATATAGGTAGATGTCTTCGTTCTTTTTGGCACATACCTCGTATAATCCGACACATTGATTAAAAGCGCCGCAAATTGGCCAACCAGCACAGTCATCGCAAGCCAGAGCGGAATGCCCCAGGATCCGTCCACGTTTGCGGCTGCCTGCACCTCGAACCCAAACGTCGTTAAAAACAGAAAAATTAAGTAGATGATACCTCCCATAATAATCACAGAGCCAACGATCTCCACCCATTTAATGGATTCAATCCCTTTAGCCGAAAGAAAAATCTGCAGGGCCTGAAAGCCGAAAAACCATACCCATACATTTTCAAATCCTATAAAGCTCGAGGCAATTTGATTTAACGCCTGCGCCCCAAGCCAAGTCTGTATACCGAACCAGAACAAAGCCGGAATGCTCCGTAAAAGCGCAGGAATTCTTGAGCCTATCGGTCCGAAGGACGAACGAAGCTGAACAACCATCGGAATACCGTGCTTCCAGCCTACATATCCATTTAATGAAAATAGCAGAGCAGCCATAATATTTGCGAGAAGCAGCGCCGCTCCCGCCTGGTAAAGGTTGAGATCACCAAAGGGCGGGATCAGGCTCGACCCGAGCATAAACGTTCCGATCATGATTGTATCGCCCCACCACATTGCAACATATGCTTTTGGACCGAGAATTCTTTCCTTTTCATTGGTAATTGGCCGCAAATCCTGTCGTGCCTGCATTGTTTTCCCTCCTAATTAAAAACGAACATTTATTATTTGTTTCATTAGTTCATTCGTTAAATGATTAATTATATTGTATCGGAGGGAAACATTCTGAATCATTGTTCATTATCACACAAATTTATTATTTTCTCTGCGCATCATCGCTAAAAATAGATTATTTATATCATTTAATATGTATATTTTCTTACACTACCAAAATAAAAATGCAATTGCAGGAATCCTAAATATCTCTCCCGCCACCCTCTTTCATGCGTGTTTGCTCTAACTCATGATACAATCAAACGAGCGAACTAGGCCTTCCACCGGCCTGCATGAAGGAGGTTCTTTTTTTGAAATTAATTATCGGCATGACCGGTGCTACGGGCGCCATTTTCGGCATCCGGCTGCTCGAAATACTAAAATCCACCGACATTGAAACCCATCTAATTTTATCTTCCTGGGCCAAGGCCACTATTCCACTTGAAACAGCGTACACGTCAGCCCAGGTGGAAGAGCTGGCGGACGTTTCGTATTCCTCGAAGGACCAGGCAGCCCGTATATCCAGCGGCTCTTTCCGTACGGAAGGCATGATCATCGCGCCGTGCAGCATGAAAACGACCGCCTCCATCCGTCACGGACTCGCGGATAACCTTATTGCCCGCGCTGCCGATGTCGTTTTAAAAGAGCGAAAGCAGCTGCTTCTAATGACGAGAGAAACACCGCTTAATACTATTCACCTTGAGAATATGCTGGCCCTTTCCAGGCTTGGGGTGACCATTGCCCCGCCGATGCCTGCTTTTTACAATCATCCAGCAGACATTGACGAGCTTGTCGACCATATTGCCTACCGTACGCTCGATCAATTTGGCATTCATATGGACGAAGCTGAACGATGGGAAGGCATGTCTTCTTCGAAACACAAATAGAAGCGGACGCCCGGTCAACAGGCGCCCGCTTCTTCTTCTGAATTCGTTTCTCTTTGGACATTATCAGACCAGCCACTCCCCTTTCATCACAGTCACAGCCCGGCCCCCTATGTGGCAGCGACTGCGGTGCATTTCCACCTTTACCACGCCCTCCCGTGTACTCGCCTGTCTGGCAGTAAAGTGCTGCTTCGCCATCCGCTTCGCCCAGTAAGGCCCCAGGGCGCAGTGCGCCGAACCCGTGACAGGATCTTCATCCACGCCAATTGCCGGAAAGAAACAACGTGACACAAAATCGATGCCTTCCTCTTCCGATAAAGAAGTAACTATGCATCCGCGCGTGGTATGCTGCGCCAATGCTTTCATGTCCGGCACGAGGCTTCGAAGCGTCTGCTCGGAATCCACCTCTACGATAACATCCATGCGGTTTTGCTCCACCGAAGGCGCTTCCACCCCAAGGGCCTCGAGCAGTCCTTCCTGTAAAGGCGCAGGTTCGGGAGGCTCTGATGGAAAGTCGAGCCAGATCGTTTTTTCCTTTTTAAACGCCGTCAGCGGCCCGCTTGCACTATGGAAAGTAACGGTTTCAGCGTCCGGCACTTTCATCTCTTCCCACAGCACATGCGCCGAAGCCAGTGTCGCATGGCCGCATAAATCTACTTCCGCGGATGGGGTAAACCAGCGTATTTCATATTCCTGCTCTCTCTTTTTCATCAAAAAGGCTGTCTCAGACAAATTCATTTCTGCGGCTGTCTGCTGCATCCATGCCGCGGATTTCTGATCTGGTTCTTCCAACAGGCAAACGCCTGCCGGATTTCCATAAAAAGCCTCACTCGTAAAAGCGTCCACTGTGTATATCTTCATATTTTTTCTCCTTGTCTCTGTTATTCTGCCTGCATTGTAGCACAGCCTAATAAAAGAGGCACTGAACTCGCCAGAGTCCGTGCCTGTCCAATAAATTATGCCTGCTTTGCTTTTTTGTTTTTTACTGCACTAAGGATGAAAGGTACGCTGATCGATAAAATAATCATAATAATCAGCACAACACTAATCGGCGAAGAAAAAAATACAGAAGCACTGCCGTCGGAGACAATTAAACTTTTGCGGAAATTCTGTTCCATATCGTGTCCGACAATCAATGCCAGAATTAAAGGAGCGATTGGAAAGCGAAGTAGTTTAAACGCCAGTCCGAGCACGCCGAAGGCCAACAGGATGTAAAAATCGATCGTGCTGTAGCTGAGTGTATAGGCACCAATAAAGCCAAGCATCAATATTAATGGATATAAAATGTTAGACGGTGTATCAAGCACTTTAATTAAAAGTCCTACTAATAAAATGTTAATGACCACTAAAAACAAGTTTCCGATAAACATACTGTTGATCAGCGTCCAAATAGTGGTCGGCTCACTTTCAAACAGCAGCGGTCCCGGTTGAATGCCAAGCATCACTAGAGCCCCCAGCAATACCGCTGTTGTGCCGGAGCCGGGGATACCCATACTCAGCAGTGGAATCAAGGCCCCGACAGAAGCACTGTTGTTCGCTGATTCCGGCGCAGCTACTCCTTCCGCTGTTCCCTGGCCAAACCGTTCCGGGGTCCGGGACAGCTGACGCTCCGTAGTATAGCCGAGCATCGAGGCAATAGAGCCTCCGGCGCCAGGCAGCACCCCAACTATAAAGCCTAGCGGCGCGCTGCGAAAAATAGGCAGCTTCGATGCGTTCCATTGCTCTCTTGTAAACCATAAGCTTTCGACTTTGTTTTTCTTTTCCGGCGGACGGTTTATCGCGATAAAGTTATACAATACTTCTCCCACCGCATAGATTCCGATGATAACGATCAAAAAATCAATGCCTTCTGCCAATTGCGGCAGCCCCATCGTAAACCGGTAAACACTGCTTTGGGCATCCACACCGATCGTACTCAGCACCAGTCCGAACAGCATGGAAATAAACCCTTTCAGCATATCTCCACGGGACAAAGACACAATCGCTGAAAGTGTGAAAAGCATTAGTAAAAAGTATTCTGCCGGGCCAAAGCGTATGGCAAAATCAGCCAGAGGCCCTGCCAGGAACGTAAAGCCTATGACCGCTACAGTGCCTCCAACCAGGGAGGCTATCGTAGCTATGGCTAACGCCTGTCCAGCCTGGCCTTTTTTTGCCATCGGATAGCCGTCAAATGAAGCAGCAATTGCCGATGCGTCGCCGGGCGTGTTCAACAGAA
The DNA here is from genome assembly GCF_054971365.1 of Marinococcus salis. Lineage (NCBI taxonomy): Bacteria > Bacillati > Bacillota > Bacilli > Caryophanales > Bacillaceae > Marinococcus > Marinococcus salis. The sequence goes on from NZ_JBQOJB010000001.1 coordinate 104,439, forward strand.
TGGAGCTTCTCGATCCCCCGTACATTGCTCCGTAATAAATGGCTATTAATAAAATCATGGCGCTGATTGGCTCCATGCCAAACGTCACCGGTATCAGGACAGCTACCCCTGTGGCAGGCCCCAATCCGGGGAGCATCCCTACAATCGTGCCAAGAAGCCCTCCTAAAAAAACAAAAAGTAAGTTAAGGGGGGTTATTGCATTCATTAAGCCATCTATAAAATATCCATAATCCATATTTATTCCCCCTAGTTGTTATGGCAGGCTGATATTCAGCAATTCAGCAAAAATGTACCAGGACATAAACGTGAAAATAATTGTCGTTAATACGTTGATCAGCCACTTGGATTTGCCGTTAATAATGAACATCAGTACACCCAAATACAGTAACGTAGCGATGATGTAACCAACAAAATCGAATATAAGCGCATACACTACTCCAAATATAAGTGTCCCGCCAATAATATACGGAGTCCGTCCTTTAGCGACTGCCCTGATGTCTTCATCCTCTTTATGCTCCTCATGGCGTTCCCGGTAGGAGCGGATGAAATAAAAAACACTCAATAGAAGAAGCAATGCAGATGCACCCATCGGAAAATAATGTGGTCCGAAAGCATTTCCCAGGCTGGCCTGGGGTAAATTAAATGTTGCGATGATAAATCCTACCGCCGTTAGTATAAATACTGCCGGCAGCGATAATTTAACCACTGTCATAGGAAGCACCCCTTTCTACTCTGTCAGACCAGCATTCGTCAGCAGCTCTTGATAAGTTTGTTCCTGTTCGTCCATAAATTGTTCTGTTTCTTCCGCGTTCATGTAGTAATCGTCCCACTGGTTGTTTTCAAGAATAGTCTGCCATTCCTCCGTCTCGACCATTTGCTGGAGACGCTCGTCCCAATAGGCAATCTCCTCCTCAGTCATATCAGGCGGCCCCATCACGCCGCGCCAGTGAGGGAAGACCAGGTCCACGCCCTGCTCTTTGAAAGTCGGCACCTCCGGCAGCTCCTCCAGGCGCTCCTCCGAAGAGACTCCTACAATGTCCAGCCGGTCGGCCTTGTATTGCTCACTTGCTTCCGATACAGACATCGTGGCAACGTCAATATGCCCGCCAAGCAGGGCTGTGACCACTTCGCCACCGCTTTCATAAACGAGAAAATCAAGCTTGGATGGATCGATTCCGTATTCCTGTGCTGCCTGAATAAATGAAAGATGGTCATCATTGCCGAGTCCCGGCGCCACGCCTATTTTTAGCGATTCCGGATCTTTTTTCAGCTGTTCCATGACAGCTTCTAAGTTGTCATAGTCTGAGTCCGGCCCAACCGCGATGGACTGCCATTCGGTGGCTAAAATCGCAAGCGGGGTAAAATCTTCGTGGGACAATTCACTTAATCCGAGTTCATTGTTTGTAAATAAGAGGCTTGAATTGACCGCAAGAGTGTTGCTATCCCTGTTTTTTAAATATTGAAATCCTACTTCGCCACCGCCACCGGGTTTGTTCACAACATTAATATCAGATTCCACCAGTTCATTATTGTTCAGCGCTCTCTGCATCGATCTCGCAGTTAGATCCCATCCGCCTCCGGGAGTGGCTGGAGCCACAAATTCAATCAAATCCGGCGGATAGTCGCTCTCTTCTCCCTGAGACTGCTCTGCGGAACAGCCGCCAATAAAAGCAATGGATAATAACAACAGTATTATTCGTTTCAATGAGTCCCCTCCTCACACTTTTGTTTATATTATTCATCATCTTAAAGATTTTTCTGTAAATTGTAATCGTTTTCAAAATTATTCGTTTTTAATTTTTTTCGTGTATTTTGTTTATTTTGTGCACAAAAAAAGAGTTCGTCCATGAACTCTTTTTAAACTTCATAATAATGCCGTTCCGGACGCCCCACTATGCCATATTCCAATCGTGCTTCTGCGTCTCCTTCAGAAATCATAAATTCCAGGTACCTTCTCGCCGTGGTTCTCGAAGCACCTATTCTGTTGGCCGCCTGTTCTGCAGTAAGTCCTCCTCCAGCCTCGTGTAAAACCTTTTCAATTCTTTCCAGTGTTAAATAATCAATACCGGTGGGAAGTTTTCGTTTATCTGCCGCGGGTTTCATTGCAGAAGATTGCGCCATGTAATCATCGATGAACTGCTGATCCACATTTTCTACGGAATCCAGCACCGCTCTTTTCGATAAGTATTCCTTCATGGTCTGTTCAAATTTTTCGATGGTTACCGGCTTGATTAAATAATTCACGATGCCCCCGCGCAGAGACTTCTCAAGGTATGCCCGGTCTGTGGCTGCAGTAATAATGATAATGTCCATTTCTGGATAATAATGGCGGATATCTTCAAGCAAATGTATTCCCATACTATCTGGCAGATATATGTCCAGCAACAGCACGTCAGCCGCTCTATCCCGGAGCAGTGCCCACATCTCCTTCGCATTGAGGGCATGACCGGCGGATTCGAGGCCGTCGATACTTTCCAAGTATTTTTCATGCAGCATACCGATACGGTAATCATCCTCTACAATTAATGCCTTACGCATCGCGTAACTCCTCCTTTTCTATTTCTTTTGGAATAAACACACTTATTACAGTGCCTTCCTCCAGATTTGAATACACTTCAATCGTCCCGCCCAGTTCATCGACTTCATTTTTGACGTTTGTCATACCATAACCGCGGCCCTCTCCTTTCGAAGATGTGCCCTGTTGAAAAAGCTCTGTCTGCAGGTACCCGGGCATTCCCGGCCCGTTATCCTTTATCTCCATCACAATATCCTTTCCAATATCGGTGACAAAAAAACTTACTTCCCGTGTGGTCTGGCCATTTACAGCCTCCATCGCATTATCAATTAAATTCCCTGCAATAATAATTAATGAAGTCAGCGTCACGTGCTCAGGCATTGCTTCCAAAGAAGATTCGGGATCAACGGTAAAACCGGTTTTCTTTTCCGAGGCCGCGGCGGCTTTTCCAAGGAGCACAGCCTGAAGCTTTTCATCCTTTATTTGGTCTACTACCATTTTCGTGTGTTTTTGCTGTATTTTAGACTCTTCTCTAAGCATTTGCTCAGCTTCAGTGTAATAACCCAGCTGCAAAAGACCCATTAACGCATAGAGCTTATTCGTAAATTCATGGGACTGGGCACGCAGGTCATCAGAATACTTTTTCACATCAGAGAACGCCTCTATCATCTGCTTCATGTCCGTTTTGTCCCTAAAGGTAAACACCCTTCCAATTCTGTTTCCATATTGGGCTATTGGGCTTTCGTTTACAATTAAGGTTTTCGAGGTAGTTATTATTTCCTCATTTCGAATCACTTCATCCCCCTCCAGCAGGTTCTTTTTCCGGGGTGATGAAAACACTTCGTCAATCAAAAGTCCTTCCTGATTTTTTGGGAGCTGAAGAAGCTCTTCGGCAGCCCGATTAACCATCGTTATCCGGCCGCTATTGTCTACAGCAATAATTCCTTCCTGCACGGAGCTGATAATAGCCGCCCGATCACGGTACAGTTCAGCAATCTGGTAAGGCTCGAGCCCAAGTGTATCTGAACGGATACTCCGTGAAAGCCAGACGGTACCTGCCGCTCCAATCATCAGAACAATCAAGGAGATCATAGCTGTCCGGCCTGTCTGCCGCCACACATCTGCCCGGATAGCAGCTATGGAATATTCAACAACTGCCGCCCCTTCCACGGAGGTATAATCCCCGTAATCAACCGAAACAGGCGCATGGCTCCGTATTATTCCTTCCTGATCCTTATCCGCTTCCCTTACATAGCTCCCTCCGAATACCAGGGCCGTATAGGCGTCCCGGGCATCAGGATTCAGATCTTCTCCACCACCTGCAATAATTTCGCTGTTCCTGTTAATTATGTACACACGGTCAGCATTTACCTGCGTGCGTATCTGCTCACTGATAACATCCGCTTCCTGCCCTTCCCCGTTTTCAAAGGCCTCTTCTACTGCAGGAAAGCCCGCCACGGAACGGCTTGTTTGCAGAGCCAGCTGTCTTGCGTCATTTGTTTCCTGGCGAAGCTCATTCCATGCATAGACGCTGTTCGCCAGAACAATTACCAGCAACAAAAGCAAAAAGACCAGAACTCCAATTTTTGTCTGCAGCTTATATTTTTTCCGGTTCAACGTGCCCCTTCTTTCATAATTGGTTTCTCCAAGCTTAGAATATCTTTTATCCTATCATAGAAAAACATGTATTTAGGAAACAAGGATTACTTTCCCTTTTCATAGGGAATGGGGTATCACACATACTTCCTGCCCCGGTAGTTGTGACTAGAAGCAGAAAGGAGAGAACAAGTAGATGAAATGGACGTGGAAAAAAAATAATTCTCTGCCCTTTCAGGACGTTTTCGGCCCGGTTGAATCGACTATCACGCATGTGACTTATGATTCCCGAAAAGTTCAGGAAAACGGCTGCTTTGTCTCGATACCGGGCAAAAATATGGATGGGCATACTTTCATTCCACATGCTGTTCGTAATGGCGCATCCACCATCGTAGGAAGCGACCGCGAAACATTAACCCGATACGCTGCTTTGTTTCCGGCTGTCACATTTGTGCTGGTTGAAGACAGCAAAACAGCGATGGCTGACTATGCAGCGCATCTGCATCATTACGTTCACAAAAAAATGAACCTTTTCGGGGTAACAGGGACCAACGGAAAAACTACTGTTACCGCTTATATACGGTCAATGCTGAATAATTTAGGAGAGCCTTCGGGCATTATAGGTACAGCTGGAGTATGGTCTAAAAGCGATAAGTACCCGTTTAAGCCTACCACCCCGACTACGCCGGAAGCGGCAGACCTTCATGATATTTTTGCTTCCTTTTACGATGAAGGAACAAGAACGGTAGCAATGGAGGCTACTTCTATTGCCATCGATTTAAAGCGCCTGCATGGACTTGAATTTGAGGTAGGCGTGCATACCAATCTCGTGTCTGAGCATATGGAATTTCACGGCACAATGGAAAATTATAAACGGGCAAAATTAAAATTGTTTGAGCAGTCCCGCCAGGCTGTAGTAAATCTTGATGATGACGGCATGGCACGGGACATTCTGGACATGTTCGACGGGCCAGTCTGGACATACGGCATCCGGTGCTCCGCAGACATTATGGCAAGCAACATCCGCACGGATGCAAGAGGTTCGAGCTTCCTGCTGACCGTGCAGGGACGCTCTTACTTAGCAAGAGCGCCGGTATTTGGCGAATATAATATCTCCAATATTCTTGCTGCAGTAGGCTCATGTCTTGCTGCCGGCTATCCAATTTCTGAAATTCTATATTCTCTCCCGGATATTCAGGGCGCCGAAGGACGCTTTCAGATAGTGTCTGAGTATCTAGGAAAGCAGATCATTCTCGATTACGCCCATACGCCTGACGCATTAGAACTGGTCGTAGACACGGTTAAAAATCTTCCGCACAATCGGCTGATCCTGATGATCACCGGTATTGGTCTCCGCGATCCGGCTAAACGGCCGAAAATGGCGGCGGTGGTAGAAGGAAAAGCGGATCATATCGTCGTTTCCGTCGATCACCCCGGTCCGTATAACCGGCAGCGGATCGTTGATGACGTTGCTTCAGGCTTCCAGAACCCCAGAGCAGAAAATGTATACAAAAGAAAGCACCGGGAGGACGGCATTTATACAGCACTCTCCCTGGCTGAATCCGGTGACCTGGTGGTCATTACCGGCCTGGGGTTTGGCGGCTACCAGGTGATCAAAGACCAGCATGTGCCCTATGATGAACTCGAAGTAATTGATTCTTATTTTCAGGAAAACCGGCAGCTATCATAAATATTTTTAAAAAGGCCCGGGCCAGGAGAGCTTATCGTTCTCCTGGGCTTTTCGCTATATTATAAAATTAAGAGAAAAGCATTCGTGTCTTCCCAAACATTTCGTTAATAATGTTCTCGAAAGACTTCCCTGGATTAAAATTTTATCTTTCGGGGAACACCCGTAATATGAATATGTAAAGGAGGCTTTTCATGGATTATCAAATTACTGCTGTCCATATAGGCGGCAGCCGGGAAAAAGAAGAGCATATTACGCATATACAGCTGGTCGATGGCACCGAAGAAACAATCGAAAAAGCGATTGCAAGCATTGATGAAGGCAAAGATTATTATTACCGCGTAGATGGCGGAGACAAGGTGCGCGTGGATACGGTCCATCCGGAAGACCCAGACTCGCCGGCTTATCTGCGGACTCATCCAGATCAATCAACGACTGACAATCTATTAAAGCTCCCGACATTTGAACCGACTTATACCCCGTAAAAGCAGTAAAGCAGCGTACCTTCCGTAAAAGGTACGCTGCTTTTTATAATTCTTGCTTAAATGGATAAAGCCCCTCTGCTTCAGCTTCAGAAGCATAGTTGTCTAAAATTTCTTCAAGCACATCTTCACTATCTTTTCCTGCCGCATCAATGCCGAGCACTTCAGCAGCATGCATAATTTCTTTTACCCGCACATCAGCCATCATCTGCGCTACATCCTCCGTTACCTCTACACGGTAAGCAGCGGCTTTTTCTTTCCATTCCGACAGAAGCACTTCATCAATAATCGTCTGTTCGTCTTTATTTTTGGTAGCGATGCCGTAATGCTCTGCTTTTTTCATTAAATTGTTTTCCCGAATATCTGTGCCCAGCCGTTCGATTCCCATTTCACTTTTTTGTGCCGATACATTGGCCGGCAGTACCACGCTCGACAATATACAAGCGGTGATTATGGCGTACATCCATTTTTTCATCAATTCAACCTCTTTTTTATACATAGAGTGTAATCTTCCTATATCGTATAAAGAGAAGATGTCAGGAAAAAGTCAAACAAAAGTTTTACATCGCATCCGTTTGTTTTTCGTGACCGCCGTCTTTGTCTGATGCGTCCTGCGGCAGCTCAAATACAAACACTGTTTCTTCCGGGCGGCTCGACTGCAGATACAGATCACCGCCGAGCCCCTGGGCGATTAATTTGCTGAAAGGAAGCCCGAGCCCCAGACCGTGCACGCTGTATTTTTTGTTTTCGCCCCGGTAGAAGCGCTCGAACACCAGCAGCTGCTCCTCCTCATCAATGCCAATCCCGCTGTCTATGACTTCAATGGCTACCATATGCTCATCTTTTTCTCTGCATTGAATCGTTAAAGTCCCTTCTTTATTCATTGCCTGATTTGCGTTATTTAAAAGATTAACCATAATCTGCTGAAAGCGCATCGGATCGGTATAAACCGCATGCGTCTGCTCTCCGTAAAGCTTTTGAATAACCAGCCGGTCCGTGTCATTTGAAATCGACCATTGGTGAATAACTTCATTTAACAGCGACTCCAGCGTCAGCGGCTGCATGTCTGTCGGCACGCCCTGGGAGGAAAAGGTGTTAAATTCCAGCAGGTCAGCGATCATGTTGCGCATTCTGCCCGTTTCAGCCAGCGTCACGCTCAGGAATTCCTTTGCCTCATCGCCCGTCACTACGTCATCTTTGACTGCCTGGACCATCCCACTGATGGACGTAACCGGTGTTTTTAACTCGTGCGTGACACCAGCAAGCAGCTCAGTCCGCATGCTCTCGAGCTGCCCCAGTCTCGTAGTCATATCATTAAAGCCAGTAACCAGTTCATCGACTTCCCGTTCCTTTGCTTCAGTATCGATGCGTATGGCGTATTTTTCTTCCTTCACGCGCTGAAAGGCTTCGGCAATCTGCTTGATCGGACGCAGCATCCGCTTGGAAAGAATGTAAATCGTAAGCCATCCCAATATCGCCAGGCTCACAAGCAGGATGCCGACCAGCTGATACTGTCCGCCAACTTTAATTAATGAATCAGCCGGCTGGACAATGACCACCCACCCTTCAAACGAACCGTTATCGTTCTGGATACGTGATTTCACCAGATACTGTTCCAGACTCCCCTGCTGCACTTTCACCGTCTGGGGACCGGACTCGAGAAATGAATCCGGAAATACGACGGGATCCTGATAAAGAGAATTCCCAAACAACGAGTTGGAGACGATGTTTCCGTTGTTATCCACGACATAAACAAGCGGCTCTGTTTCAATATCAAAAGCCTGCTGGCGCTCGCGCACGTAGGCGGCAAGATCGGCATTTAAGCCAATTGAATTATCTTCCGCACCGGCCAGATCCTCCGAAATTTCATCTGCCAGAAAGGAGGTAACATTCAATCCCCGTTCAAGGTTGTAGGAGCGGAGCCAGAAAAATGAAATTAAACCAATGATAATTAAGCCAATACAAAGGGTGATAAAATAACGCGTTGTCCAGTAGCGGAGCAGCGATACTTTTTTGTCTTTATTCCTCTTTAACACTGAGCTGATACCCCACTCCCCGGAGCGTCCTGATCTCTCCTTCTTCGGTCGGCCAGTTTTTCAATGACCGGCGGATCCGTTTAATGGCCAAATCCACCGCGCGGTCACTCCCTTCGTAATCAATGCCCCATACGTGAGAGATCAACTGCTCCCGGTCAAAAAACTGATTCGGGTGATTGCTCAGAAAAATAAGCAGCGACAGGTCCCGAGGGGTCAGATCCAGCTGCAGGCCATTCAGCGTCACGGAATACGCTTTTTCATCAATGACCAGGCTCCCGAACCGTTTAAGATAATGTTCTTCCTCGGAAGGGGAAGCAGTTCTGCCGCTGCGCCGGAGCACCGCCTGCACACGGGCGACAACCTCATCGCCTTCAAATGGCTTTGGAATGTAGTCATCTGCCCCGCCGTCAAAACCCTTTAAGCGGTAGTCCACGTCCCCGAGCGCGGTCAGCATAATACACGGACAGTCACTCGTGTTCTGGATATGTTCAAGCACCGCCCATCCGTCCCGGCCCGGAAGCATGACGTCAATTAAGGCCAAGTCAAACGCCCCCTGGTCGAACGCTTCTACAGCTTCATTTCCTTCATATATTTGAGTCACTTCAAAGCCCGCCTTCTGAAGGTAGACCCGAAGCACCTGGCTAATCGATGTTTCATCTTCAATGACAAGAATCGAGCTCATATACGCTCTCTCCTTTCTCTATGTACTTTCATTATAAATCAACGAGCCACAGGAAAAAACGAGTATTCCCTGCAGGCCGGTATAAAAAAAAGCCCTCGCGGGGGAACGAGGGCGTACAGCTATATGAATCTAGGGGGTAATTCCATGAAGAGTGCACTACCCGAGTGAGTGCAGCTCTTAAGCCGAGTAATAAAACCCAGCTAAAACACAATTGGATGGTTTGCGTAGAGCCTTCGTATCCACATAGCTTTCGGCTTCTTCCCCAGTTACAGGACGATCAATCGTTGTTCTAGGGGGGTCAACATATTTAAAGTCCTGGCAACCAGCAAACTGCATATCCTCATCTTTTCTTCATGCGTGCCAGTTATCTGTTGCACTTTTCCTTTCGACAATGCAGCAAATACAGGGCGGAAGAAAACGGTGATTCGATGCCGTTTACGTGGCAACTGTATCAGAAGCCGGCTTTCACTCCGCTTTCTAAGGAAGTTGGTCATGGTGCGGCGCGGAAGTGTTTTAAGCCGTGGCGGCCTCTACATTTATTACTATAAGTGGTTTGTGTGTCAGCAAAATGTCAAAAGAAAATTTTTATAAAAAAAGTGGAGGCATGCTTTATGGAAGTCCGGCTCAGGCATCTTCGCCGAACTGACTCTCCTTCGGAGAGCCCCAACCGGCTGGCGTAAGCCTGAGGGAAGTCGTCGCCAGACGATGACATCAGGATGAAGCCAACGGCTTGAACGGCTGCATGCCGAAACTGGATTCGAAAAACGATTATTCTTATGACCACCAGTCATAACGCTGAACGGACCACAGTCGGTAACATTCGAAGCTGGACAGTTAAAAAAGTGGAGGCATGCTTTATGGAAGTCCGGCTCAGGCATCTTCGCCGAACTCACTCTCCTTCGGAGAACCTAGTCCTTCTACTTTTTATAGTACAAATACATAGTCAGAGGGGCAAACACAAGCACTAATAGAAATGAACCTACGAACACCCAACCGACCTCGGCAAAGGCGGGGTCTCCGCCCATAAATCCGCGGACAGCCACGACAAGAAACGATACCGGGTTGTTCTCCACAATCGGCTGAAGCCAGCTCGGCATTGTATCGGGATCTACAAACACATTACTGATAAAAGTTAACGGAAACAAAACCATCATGCTTGCTCCCATCAGTGATTTTTCCGACCTCATCACGAGGCCAAGCGTCGTCCAAATCCAGGAAATGCTGAAAGCAAATACGAGCAGTATGCCTACGCCCAGCAGAACACCGACCAGCCCGCCCTCCGGCCGGAAGCCAAGGATAAAGCCGAGCGTAAGCATAATCGCAGACGCAATCGAATACCTCACAAGATCCACGAGCAGCGCCCCGACAAGAACGGATGGCCTCCAGACCGGCAGGGTCCGGAAACGGTCGAATATACCTTTGGTAATATCGTTGTTTAATTCGATGCCTGTGTACATCGTAATGCTAACGACGGTCAATACCAGCACTCCCGGCAGCACAAACTGCAGATAGGCTTCCGTCGATCCGGCAAGGGCCCCGCCAAATAAATAGGTGAACATAAGCAGGAAGATAATTGGAAAAGCAGTAATATCAAACAGCTGCTCGGGCACATATTTGATTTTCAGAAGCATTCTGCCGCCAAAGGTCAGTGACGCCGAGACCGGGCCTGCGTTTTTTGGACGTTCACTGGTCGAAACTGCGGCACGGAGAGCATCCTGCTGGTTAAAAGGAACCTGTTTTTTATTCATCCTTCCGCCTCCACTTCTTCCTCTTCGGCTGAGCGTCCAGTCAGCGTAAGAAATACTTCATCCAGGCTCGGTTTGCCTACGGAAAAATCCGAAACAGCGACACCGGCTTTATTTAATTCATCGAGTATTTGTACTGCCAGGCTGTTCTCTGCAACCTGGGCCGTCAATCCCGATCCGTTAAAGGAATAATCCACAGCTGTCCCAAGCTTCTGCTGCAACAGTTGAGCAGCGAGCGACCGCTGCCCGGGATCCTGAAGACGGACATGCAGCTTACCCACCCCTACTGACGCCTTTAGTTCGCCGCTTGTGCCCTCTGCAATTACCTTCCCCTGATCAACTACTGCGATCCGGTCTGCCAGCTGGTCTGCTTCATCTAAATACTGGGTCGTTAAAAGTACCGTGGTGCCTGTGTCCACAAGCATCCGTATAATATCCCAAACCTGATTGCGGCTTCTTGGATCAAGGCCTGTCGTTGGCTCGTCTAAAAATAGCAGATCCGGCGTTACGACAATACTTGCAGCAATGTCTATGCGGCGCTGCATCCCGCCGGAATATTGCTTTACCTGCTTTTTCGCTGCTTCTTCAAGCCCGAAAGCCCGGAGCAGCTCGTACGCCCTTGCTTTTGCCTGCGCTCGTGTAAAACCCATCAGCCGCCCGATTAAATGAAGGTTTTCCATACCGGATAAATCCTTATCCACGGAAGCAAACTGTCCGGTCATACTGATTCGCTTGCGAATGTGCGCTGCCCCTCCCACTACGTCGTAACCGAATACCTCTGCCCGGCCCCCGCTTGGCTGAAGAAGCGTTGCAAGCACCCGGATGACTGTCGTTTTCCCTGCCCCGTTCGGGCCGAGTACGCCGTACACTGTTCCAGCCGGCACCTTCAAATCGACACCGTCTAATGCCCGCGTGGTTCCAAACGTTTTCACCAAGCCTTTGACTACTACAGCCATTCGGAGCTCACCGGCTTTATTATCCATTACTGTCTCCTCCTTATTTGTTATCTGCAGGCTCTCTCCTTTCTTATTATCATAGCACTGCCCCCCTGCCCGGACTTCTTTTCGATTGCTATAAAAACATATGTTCGCATTTTTTTGTCATGGATGTTTTTCCAAAAACGTTCCTACGGCTTTGTTCCTGCTTTCTGCCTTAGTGCCAACCCAAACCAGGCATCCTCCCGTTTTCTGTATCTTCACTATATCCTATAATAAAATAGGCTGCCGCAGGCATTTCCGCTGAAGCCGGCAAAAGTTTACACAGGAATTTTCATGAAACAATTACGCAGGAATTGCAAAGCACCCGTCTCTTTGTCATATTAAACAAGAGAGACATAACTACAAACGGAGGCTGACTATGGATCAATTTATCTTTTTTCAACCAATTTTTCAGGAACGTATCTGGGGCGGAGATAAATTACATACCCAGTTTCACTACGATATCCCCTCATCTTCGACCGGCGAAGCCTGGGTATTTGCCGCCCATCAAAATGGTTCAAGTGTCGTAGCAAACGGCTCCTATGCGGGTAAAACACTCATGGATCTCTGGCAGGACAAAAGGGAGTGGTTCGGTTCACTTAAAGGCGACCGTTTCCCGTTGCTAACAAAAATCCTTGATGCGGCTACGGATCTCTCGGTGCAGGTGCATCCTGATAACCAGTACGCCGCCGCTAACGAAAACGGCGAATACGGAAAGACCGAGTGTTGGTACGTGATTGACTGCAATGAAGATGCCGAGCTTATACTCGGCCACAATGCCGACAGCCGCTCGGAGGCCACCGAACTCATCGCCGCCGGCGAATGGGAAGCTTTTTTACGGAAGGTCCCGGTAAAACCCGGTGATTTTGTTTATGTACCAAGTGGCACGATGCATGCCATTGGCGAAAGCGTGCTAATTCTGGAAACCCAGCAGAACTCAGATGTCACTTACCGCGTCTATGACTATGACCGGACCGACAGTGAAGGAAACAAGCGGGATCTTCATCTGCAGCAGGCGCTCGACGTTACGCAGTTTCCTCACGAAGATGCCAAGGTGGAGCCTTCCATGGAATCTGACGGTGAGGCAGAAGTCACCACATTTGTGGAAGAAGACTACTTTTCCGTTTACAAATGGGATGTACACGGTACAGCTTCCTTCACGTGCGAAGCACCATTTCTGCTCTGCAGCGTCATTGAGGGCAGTGGTACAGTCGATAACCTGGTCGACAACGCGCCCATCCAAAAAGGTGATCATTTTCTCGTCCCGAATCACGTGACCGACTTTACGATTGACGGCAATGTAACCTGCATCGTCTCCCATCCGAATGCTTCGCTTCAATCCTGATAAGTACAAAAAACCACCTTCTGCGTGCCGGAAGGTGGTTTTGTTATAATGGAAAAAACAAAGATTGGCGGCGATACCATGAACGTATTCCCTCTACTGTATACTCCGATCATGCAGCCGGTGGAAAAGCATTTCCTCCATGCGCTCCGGCAGAAGCATCTTCCGTCCCTGAACGGCCACGTCCTCGAAATCGGATCCGGCCCCGGCGCAAGTTTTCCTTACTACCGGGCAGCCACCAAAGTAACAGCCATTGAGCCAAATGACCGGATGCGCCTGCTGTCTCTCCCTGCGCAGCTACACGCACACGTCTCGATTCGCACGCTCGGCGCTTCGGCTGAACGACTGCCTTTCGAGGACAACTCCTTTGACAGCGTCGTCTGTACGCTCGTGCTCTGCTCTGTGGAAGATCCGGTCCGGGTGCTGCAGGAATTGAAGCGAGTATGTAAACCTGGCGCCACAGCCTACTTTCTTGAGCACGTCCAGATGGCCCATCCTGCTGTAGCCCGGCTGCAGCGCAGTATAACACCGGTATGGAAGCATTTTTGCGACGGCTGCCATCTTGATCGTCCCACGCGTTCGTATATTGAGCAGGCTGGATGGAGCATTACCCACACGGATGCTTATTTGCAAGGGTTCCTGCTTTCCATGCAGGCCGGCCTCCCTTCAGGACCGTCATCCTAAAAACAACATGCCGTATATGATAGCAAAAACAATAACCAATGCGGGGTGCAGCTTCGTTTTTTCAAGCAGCAGGTAGCTTGCCACAAGCATCCCGGCTGTCTGCCAGCCGCCAGCACCATTCCAGGCGCTGGTGAAAAACTGCAGCGTTAAAATACCCAGCAGCACACCGATGACCGGGCGGACATAGGCAGTGAGCCGTTTTACCTTTGGCGAGTTCCGGTATTTGTACAAAAAGCCCATAAGCACCACCATTAAAATTAGCGAGGGAGCGACAGTGGCGAACAGGCCGGCAGCGAGCCCCGGCCACCCCGCGACTTCATACCCGATGTAGCCGGCCATTTTTGTGGCAATCGGCCCGGGCAGGGCGTTACTGATAGCCAGTACTTCACTGAATTCACTCACACTCATCCATTCGTACCGATTCACCACCTCGTGCTGAATAAGTGGAATAGACGCCGGTCCGCCCCCGTAGCCAAGAATGCCTGGAATAAAAAATGCCATAAAAACCTCTAAGTAAATCATGCGGAGGCATCCTCCTCTCGTTTAGCAGCATCCTTCTGCATGAGCGCGGCAATCAGAAGCACGGCGATGATGATCGCCGGATGCACACCGAAGACTCCCAGTACTACAGCGGCTCCGATAATAAAAAGAATCGTTTTTCCCCAGCCCAGGTCACTTCCGGATTTTTTAATAAATCCCCACGTCAGTACTCCCATCAGCACCGTCACCACCGGGAGCACTCCGTTGGCGAGTCCGTTTACCCACGAGGAATCGCGGTACTGCGACAAAATGCTGAAAAACAAAATCATTAACAGCGCGGTGGGAGCAACGATTGCTGTCGCTCCGTTCAGCGCCCCGAGAACGCCGCCCCGGCTGTAGCCGATATAACCGGCAAGCTTGGTGACGATCGGCCCCGGGAGCGTATTGGCAATCGCAAGCGTATCGCCGAATTCTTCAGCACTCATCCATCCGTAGTGCTCCACCACTTCTTTTTGTACAAGCGGAATCGACGCCGGTCCCCCTCCGTAGCCAAAAATACCGACCCGGAAAAAGGCCAGAAAAATTTTCCACTGCATCTCTTTCCACCTCTTCTCTCTTTATTACCAGGCAGCTATGCTGCCGTCTGTGCGTGATTCACTGCCCCCACAGAGGACTCCGGTTTCCGGGTCTCTCCAAATAATCTGGCCGCGGCCAAAGCTTGAAGACTCTGTTTCTATTTTTACCGTATGGCCTTTCCGGCTCAGCGCCTGGGCGGTCGCCGCAGAAAACTCAGGCTCCACGGTGATCAGGGTTTCCCGCTTCCACTGCCACCGCGGAGCGTCCAGGGCAGCCTGCGGATGAAGACCGAAATCAATGGTATTCATGATCATTTGCATGTGGCCCTGGGGCTGCATGAATTCCCCCATGACTCCAAACGGGCCAACAGCTTCGCTTCCTTTCGTCAAAAAGCCGGGAATGATGGTATGATACGGCCGCTTGCCGGGCATCAGCCCATTGGCATGCTTTTCATCCATGGAAAAATTATGCGCCCGGTTGTGCAGAGCGATACCGGTCCCCGGCACGACCATCCCCGAGCCGAACCCCATGTAATTGCTTTGGATAAACGATACCATATTGCCTTCCCCATCTGCGGTCGCGAGGTACACCGTCCCGCCGCTGTATGGGTCCCCTGCTTCAGGAACCTTCGCTTCGTCTCCAATTTCACTTCGCCGGGCATCTCCGTAAGTATCTGCAAGCAGCTCTTCAGTAGTCCGGGACATGGCCTCCGGCTGGGCAACGTATTTCTTCCCATCCACAAACGCAAGCTTCATCGCCTCCATCTGATGGTGAAAAGTATTGATGCTGTCGCGCTCCTGAAAGTTATATCCTTTTAAGATGTTCAAGGCCATTAAAGCAACAATGCCCTGGCCGTTCGGCGGCATTTCCCAAACGTCATAGCCTTTGTAATGAACCGAAATCGGCTCCACCCATTCCGGCTTGTACAACGCCAGGTCCTTGGAGCGCAGATAGCCGCCCTGTTCTTTCAGGTAAGCGTCCATTTTTTTCGCCAGGTCCCCGCGGTAAAAAGATTCTGCCTTTGTGTCAGCAATTTCCTTTAACGTGGATGCATGCTCACTGGAGCTCCACAGCTCCCCTGCCTTTGGAGTGCGTCCTTCCGGGGCGAATATCCGGCTCCAGTCGGCAAATACAGTTGGATCAAGCTCCTCTTCCAGCGTTTGAAAGGCAGAATTCCACAGCGTGGCGAGTGTAGAAGCCACCGGGTAGCCTTCCTCAGCGTAAGCAACAGCCGGGGCGATTAACTCAGAAAAGGGAAGCCTGCCAAATGCCCGTGACAGCTCCGCCCATGCGGCCGGCGCCCCTGGCACGGTAATAGGTACCGGGCCCCGTTTTGGCATTTCATCGTAGCCGTCTTTATACATTCCGTCGATGGAAAGTGCCTCCGGCGCATAGCCGCTGGCATTCAGGCCGTGAAGCTCACCATCCATCCAGACAAGCGCGAAAGCGTCGCCGCCGATGCCATTAGATGTCGGCTCGAGCACGGTCAGGCTAGCTGCCACAGCAACGGCCGCATCCACAGCATTGCCTCCTTTTTTTAGAATGTCGAGCCCCACCTGGGAAGCGAGCGGCTGCGAGGTGGCAATCATGCCTTTTTTGCCGTACGTTGGTGTGCGATAGGATGCGTAAGGATGATGGTGCGGATCAAATGAAATCATAGTAATCGCTCCCTTTTATGAATCAATGTTTTGAAGATGACGGGCAACTCGCTGGACAAATGACAGCAGCCGGCGGTCATCGTGCTGATTGGCTACAATCGAAATGGAGATGGGGGCTTTTCCCGGCCGTTCCACTGGAATCGTAACCTGCGGAAGCCCGCCAATACCGGCAATACAAGTCAGCTGCATTGTGCGCTTCCGCACTTCCTGGATCTCGTTCTCCCCGGCCTGAATTTTCGGTGCCGGCCCGGGGACAGTCGGGATGACCATCACAGTGTCCTGCCCGAGCCGCTGCTGTACTTCGTTCTGCATTTCCTGCCGTTTTGCAAATATATGGAGATAGTCCTCCCGCCGGGTGCCGGCGGCAAACGCGAAACGCTCCCGCACACCGGGCCCAAAGGCCGGCTGGTGCTTATGGATCCACTCCCGGTGCGTTTCCCCAACCTCTACTGCCTGCTGCAGCCGGAATACCTCAGCCCATTCGGCGAGCGAATCTTCAGCCAGCTTGTTTTCATTCAACGTTTCTGCCTGGGCCTGCACTGCGGAAAATACTTTTCCAAGCGCCTGCTTGTATTCATCAGCGTATTCTGCCCACGCTTCTTCCTCCCACCAGACAGTCCGGTACGGCGTTTCTGTGTCCCCTGATGGCAGCAGCGCGTTTCCAATCTGCTGTAAAGCATCAGCGTCCCTGCTCATCCAGCCGATCGTATCAAAGCTTGGAGCGAGCGGCACGACGCCCTCCATCGATACGGATCCATGTGTCGGACGGATGCCGTAAAGGCCACAGTAGGCCGAGGGGACACGCACTGATCCTCCTGTATCAGTTCCAACCGCAAAATTAACGCTGCCGGATGCTGCCGCTGAGGCTGATCCGCTCGAGGAACCGCCTGGAATTGCCTCCGGGTCTGCCGGATTGACCGGCATGCCGTAATGGACATTGTCACCATGCAGACTGTACATTAATTCGTCGCTGATCGTTGTGCCGATAAGAGCCGCCCCGCTACGCAGCAGGCGTTCAATTGCCGGTGCAGTAAAAGGATTCTCCGGGTGGCTCTGAAGCCATTCTGGGTGGCCCGCGGATGTTTTCTGTCCGTAAATCGCGAATACGTCTTTAACTGCAAATGTATATCCAGAAAGAGTTCCGCCCATGGCGGGCTCGAGCCGAAGCTCCTTATTCATAAATGCTTCCTTGTTATTCATTTGCCGCATCCTCCTCGGAGATAGCCTGAATGATGGCTTCAGCTGTTTTTTCAGCGTGCTTCCCGTTTAGCTCCAAGAGCTCTTCACGTTTATTTTCCTGCAGCAGGGTCAGCATCTGCTTGTGTTCCTTTTGAGATGTATGAATGGAACGCACGTCCGACTCGATGTTTGTATAGATGTTCATATATGCCTCAATCCGGCTCCATACGTATTCGAGAGATTTCATCAGCGGCTCGGAGCGGGACGCTTCGTACCATACCTGATGAAACAAACGATTCTGCTTCCGCCACTTCACCGGCTCCAGGGCATACCGGTCCATTTCATCAATTCGTTCCTGCAGGCTGTGCAGGACGGCTTCATCTGCCTGCTCAAAGGCCCAGCCGACGGCCAGTTCCTCGAGTTTGTTACGGATAGCAAACAGCTCCCGGACTTCATTGGCAGACAGACGACTTACATAAAAGCTTCGTTTTTCTTCAAACAGAAAGCCCTCTGTTTTCAGCGTCGTAATTGCCTCGCGCACTGGCATTGTACTCACTCCGAAATCCTGGGCGATCTGGCGGATGGTTACCTTTTGTCCGGGTTTTCGCTCACCCTGAATAATCTGCTGCTTTAACAGCTTATATACTTCTGTACGTAATGTAGACACGTGCAAGGACGATAAATTCACGGCAATCGCTCCTTTGTGATCTGTGATCACAAACATTTTTTATAATTCTAGCAGAAAAATCATTTTCTGCAAACTAGTTTTTGGTTTACTTTCACCGCGCTTGTCCTTCATATTAAAAACAGAAGCTCAAGGAGGACGATACCATGACAACACTAGTAACCGGAGTAAGCCATGACCGGGGGATCGGCGCTGCCGTCTGCCGCCTGCTTGCTGAACGCGGGGAAAATATTATTTTCACGACCTGGGGCTCAGACATCGACTGGGCGGCGGAATTCAAGCTTTCTCTCGAAACGCTCGGCATCGAAATTTATTATATTGAAGCCGATTTCTCCAACCCGGAAGCGCCGGACGAGCTCATCGACCAGCTGAACGAACTGCCGCTATTTCCGACGGCGCTTGTGAATAATGCCGCCTATTCTGCTAATGACAACTACGAACGCCTGGACGGGGAGTCGCTTGATCAGCATTATTACGTCAATATGCGTACGCCATTTCTGCTTACTACAAAAATCGCCCAGCGGTGGATTGATTTTGGCATCAGCGGAAAAGTTGTAAACCTGACCTCCGGCCAGGATCTTGGCCCGATGGTAAACGAAATTGCCTACGTCTCTACAAAAGCCGCAGTGCGGGCCTTTACCGAATCGCTGGCTGCCGAACTTGCCCCGCATGAGATTAATGTGAATGCCGTTAACCCGGGCCCGACCAATACCGGATGGATGGACCCCGCCATGGAAAAAGAGCTGTCGAAAAAATTCAGCAAAGGACGAATCGGACAGCCGGAGGACGCAGCCAAAGCAATTGCCTTTCTGCTGTCAGACGAAGCGGACTGGATCGTCGGCCAGGTCATTCATTCTGAAGGCGGCTTCCTGCGCAGCTAGGAGCCGCACGAGAGAGGAGGCTCGGTGTTGCCTGCAGAATGCAGCGATTTTAATCGAACATCGGGCCCTCACGACGAGGGTCAGTTCGATGTTGCTACAGGATGCAGCGATCTTAATCGAACATCATCTAAATAAACACCCTGCATTTTTCTTTCTGTCTAGCTCCGGATCCTAACCGCTCGGGGTTACTTTCCAGCCGGTTTCGGGCAGCAGGCTACCCTGCAAGTCCGGGAAGTACCTTTCGCGGTTGAGCAAGGCTCCTACGCTTTTCTTTCTGTCCAGCTCCGGGTGTTACCATCTCCGTCCGTTCGTGATTTCAGAGCGTTTGCGACTTCGTCTCAATCCGCCTGAAACCGACGAGCCGTCGGAGATGGTGACCAAACACCCTACGCTTTTCTATTCACCTTGCACAATGTTTCGTTCGTTAACTTTGTTCAGTTTGTCTATATTAATCTGAAAGCGTTTTCTTTAATATAAACACCAGATAACATAAACTTCTTCAAAAGGAGCGAACATATTATGGCTGGTATCCGCATGAATCACATTACTAAAAAATACGATGGTGACGTTACAGCAGTAGACGATTTTAATCTTGATGTCGAGGACAAGGAATTTATCGTTTTTGTCGGTCCTTCCGGGTGCGGGAAATCCACGACCCTCCGTATGATCGCTGGACTCGAGGATATTACGGATGGCGATTTATACATCGGGGATGAACGCGTGAACGACGTTTCTCCTAAAGACCGCGACATTGCAATGGTATTCCAGAACTACGCCCTGTATCCGCACATGAACGTATACAACAATATGGCCTTTGGCTTGAAGCTCCGTAAATTCAAAAAAGATGACATTGATCAGCGTGTGAAAAATGCAGCCGATATTCTTGGGCTGACAGATTATCTTGACCGTAAGCCAAAAGCACTCTCCGGCGGGCAGCGTCAGCGTGTAGCTCTTGGTCGTGCCATTGTCCGTGACCCTAAAGTATTCCTGATGGATGAGCCGCTTTCCAACCTCGATGCAAAGCTGCGTGTGCAGATGCGTACAGAAATCATTAAACTTCACCGCCGCTTAAACAGTACGACAATTTATGTAACACACGACCAGACAGAGGCCATGACCATGGCAACCCGTATCGTTATTATGAAAGACGGCGTCGTGCAGCAGGTCGGCTCTCCTAAAGAAGTATACGACCATCCTGCGAACGTTTTTGTAGGCGGTTTCATTGGCTCACCGGCAATGAATTTCCTGGAAGGAAAAATTAACGGCACCATTCTTGAGCTTGGAGAACACAAGCTCGAAATTCCAGAAAGCAAAATGCAGATTCTGCGGGACCAGGGCTTCGAAAATGAAAATGTGACTTTCGGGATTCGCCCGGAAGATATCCACCACGTGATGGGCGGAACGACATCGTCGAAAAATAAACTGAACCTTGATATCGAAGTGTCTGAAATGAACGGGGCTGAATCGATTCTTTATACAAGCGTTAATGGTAAGCAGGTTATTGCCCGCGTGGACGCCAACAGCAGTATTCAGGCCGGTGATAAACTCGACCTTTTCTTCAACATGGACCGCTGCCACTTCTTTAATCCGGATACTGAAGAAGTGCTGACGCCAGAACTAAAAGAACTATCTGCTACTCAGTAAAGCAAAATTCAGCACCTGTCCTATTTGGGGCAGGTGTTTTTTTATGTTTTTATACTTTTTTTAAATTCAGGCTCCAGTTTTATGTTTCCGGCTGTATAATGAAGGGAACCTGTACAAACGTCTTGATTTTCGTTTATTCCTTATTAAGAAAAGAGTGGTGATCGTAAAACATGTACCAATACAAATGGTTTCGTGTCTGTTTAGGAATATTAGTCGTTTTAGCTATTGCTTTTATGGCCCGGCAGGTAGAGTATATTTTTCATCCGCTGTTTGTTTTGATTGGAACGCTGGCAGCTCCTGTCATTATTTCTGGTATTTTGAGCTACTTGTTCCGTCCATTTGTCGTGCTTCTTTCCAAGTACATACCCCGTTCTCTCTCTATACTGCTCTTGTATGCTGTGCTTATCGGCCTGATTGTGCTGGTAGTTAATTTAATCGGACCGATTATTGCCAGCCAGTTTAACCAGCTGATTAATCAGATCCCTGTTTATTTCCAGCAAGTGCAATCCTTTATTATGAACAACCAGAACCATCCGGCTGTCCAGCCTATTATGCAAGGAAATAATATTTCTATGGATTCAATCAGCTCTCAGCTTCAGAATTCAGCCAGCACTATTACCGATTCCCTAGTTTCTACCATTGTGACGGTAGGAAGCGCTATTGTCAGCTTTTTTGTCGTACTATTTGTTATTCCGTTTGTGCTTTTCTATATTTTGCGCGAAGGGCACAAGCTCCCGGGCTTTATGCTGAAATTTGTGGATCGCGACCACCGTCCGGAAATTCACAAAATTATGCAGGACATGGACCGGGCGCTTGCCAACTATATTCAGGGACAGATTACTGTCAGTTTCATTGTCGGGATCCTCTCCATGATTCTTTTCTGGATTATCGGCCTCGATTACGTGCTTATCCTGGGTATCATCTGCATGCTGACCAACCTGGTTCCGTTCGTCGGTCCTTTCATCGGCACTATACCAGCCGTGGTCGTTGGTTTTTTCCAGTCGCCTCTTACAGCTCTTATCGTTATTCTTGGTGTCATAGTGGTCCAGCAACTTGAGTCTAACCTGATATCGCCGCAGGTGATGGGCCGAGCCTTAAAAGTCCATCCGGTTACCGTCATTTTTGTCCTGCTGTTCGCAAGCAGCATGTTCGGACTTCTCGGATTAATTTTGGCCATCCCCGCTTATGCTCTCCTAAAAGTGGTCGTAACAAACCTGTACTGGATTTGGAAAATAAATCGGCGCGGAAAAAAGCATCGCGGCGAAGAAATGATTTAACTGAAAAAGCCGGCAGCCGCATTATTTTGCGAACTGCCGGCTTTTTGCGCCGTAATTTTTAAAACCAGCCGAGTCCAAGCTGCATTGAACCCGCAATAGCAACCCCGTAGATTACAATACTCGTACCGGTGGAGAGAAACAATGTCCGCTTTGACATGCCGATGGCTTTGGCAATAACGGAAATGGCCCAGACGCCTGCAATAGGCGCCAGCAGCAGGATAACCCATCCTCCGTACTGCTCAATATTTCCCCGGAATCGATTGGCAGCTAACTTCTCCATCCAATTGGAAAAGAATCTGATTCGTTTCAACTGGCTGTAAAAAAACGTCACAGTCGGCACCGCCATGAAGTTTCCTACGGCCGCCCACAGGACAGCTGATACCGGGTCAAAGCCTGCCCCCATTGCTACAGGTACGGCAATATAAATTTCAAAAAGTGGAAAAAACCCCATAAACCAAGCCAATGAAGCCATCAAAATATATTCCATTATTTCTCCCCCTTCCTTACCGAAATTTCACACAAAAATTATTTTAGCACGCGTTATTTCGGTTGGGAAGCGAAAAAACCTATCAAGAACAATTTAACTCTTTGTATGTCATTATATGTGCTTTTAACTAACTATAACTTGAGATACCGGAAAAATTGCAAAGCCTTTTACTATATACAACTACTTGTAATTTTATTACACACTTTAGCCAGCAGAGCTTTTTTCGATTAATCGCTTGTGAAAAAACGTTTTGATTGTCTATTTTTTAACGATTTTTCAAGGAAAAAGAAGTAAAAACAGGTAAATAGTCCTTTCACATGCATATTCAATACTTTTCTAATGTTCTCACTATTCCTATGGCTTAATATCACTTATATGGCAGTATTTTTCTTTTTTGTTTATGCACTAGAAAGCCTCTGTATATTCAGCTAAAAAGATAGGCCTTTATTCTTGAAAAAAGGACATCCTTCCCGGTCACACATTTTATGGCTAGCGTCTTTCTTTTTATTCCAAAACAGTGAAGGGTTGATATTAAAGCATTTGCAGCCCTTATTTTAGAACAATATTACAAACTTTCTTCACATTTGTTGTTTTTTTACTGGACCAGAGATTTCTTGCGTCCAGTCATCTGTAATTAGAATTGTTACTTATTTAGCATTTCTTCCGTTTTTGGATCGTGGTACGGTATACGTAACAAACTTTTCCTTTCGACAATGGTGTAAAAAGTGTTAAGGGAGGCGAATGGCAGTGCCGGTAAAAAATGAGACGCTTTATGTGGAATTGCTTGAATCTTCTGATGATCCGCATCAGAGCTTCATGGATCTGTCCCGTACGATCCTCGATCAGGGCGTCGATTCGGAGAAAAAAGTGGAAGTGATGCGAAGACTTCTGCAGGCTTATGACAAAGTATCGCGCAGGTACAAAACCGTCATACCGCTCCGTAAAGTAACATAAATAGAGATATAACAGGGGGAAGCCGGCATACTTGGGGATGCCGGCTTTTGTTTATCTGTTTTAGCAAATCCGTACTTGCAGGGTTGAAACGTTTGGCCCTTGTTATTATGCAAGTCTGGCTGCGGCTGCTTTTACTGCCCGGATGATGCCGCTGTAGCCCGTACACCTGCAGATGTTTCCCGACAGGCCGTCCCGTATCTCTTCATCGCTCGGGTCCGGGGTTTGTTTCAGCAGGGCCTCTGTGGCCATGATCATTCCCGGTGTACAGTAGCCGCACTGAAAGCCTCCTTCGTTAATAAATGCCTCCTGCACGATACTACAGCGCTCCTCTGTGCCTATACCTTCAATAGTTGTTACTTCCTTTCCTTCCACCTGATAGGCAAGCAGCAGACATGAACTGGTGAGCTGGCCGTTCACCCAGATTGAACACGCACCGCACCTTCCGATACCACAGGAAATTTTCGTACCTGTTTCGTGCAGCTGATCCCTTAACATATCAACGACCCGGGCCAGAGGAGAAGCATTAACACTCGCCTGCATCCCGTTAAGGTAAAAAGTACACACATTTACTCCCTGCCGGTGTTCTATCCCCCGGGCATCTTTTCTGGTTTGTTCCAAGGCAGAAGCCCCCTTTGCTGAATCTGATGTAGTATCCACTCTCTTGAGACGGGAAGCTTTTTTGGCCGGGCGCCAATTGCCTGGTAAATAGCTTCAGCGATGGCCGGCGCCACGGCAATTGTTCCTATTTCTCCTACGCCTCTAGGTCCGTATGTGTCCCCTTCCATTACTTCTTCACGCGGCTTTACTGTCACGTTATCCGGCAGATCCTTTACTCCCGGCATTAAATACGTATCGAAATTTTCTGTCTGATAGCGTCCTTCTTCCATCACGGCGTCCTCCATCAGCGTGTACCCCAGCGCCATGATGCCGCCGCCTTCAATCTGTCCCCTGTACCCCTGCGGATACACAACCGGCCCGGCGGACACCGACTGTTTCAGGTCAAGTACCCGTACGGCGCCGGTCAAAAGGTTCACTTCTACCTCTGCACTCACGCCGCCGAAGGAATACAAATAATGACCGGAGTCAATTTCATCCGGCGTCACTGGAAAATCAAACGAGGTATGCGTCTCAATATCTCCGGCCTGTACATACTCCGCCAGCGCTTTGTAGCTTAAAAAGAGCGAAGACTCTGTGCCGCTTTTATGGATGCCCCCTGCACCCAGGTACAAATCCGCCGCTGCGGTCCCGGTTACCCTGGATGCTTCAGTCAGCAGCTGCCTGCTAAATAAGGCCTTCATGTTTTCCACCGCTGTCCAGATCATCCCCGTGCCTCGTGAAGCAGTCGTTGAACCGGAAACCGGTACTTTGCTTGTATCACCGATCGTGATTTCAATATCTTCGTCATTACAGGAAAAAGCCTCTTTCATCACCGTTTCAATCACGGCTACAATGCCCTGTCCGCATTCCTCAAAACCAAAAGCAGCCTCGAGCTTGCCCTCCTTCGTAAGCGCGAGCCGTCCACCAGAAGGGTCCAGCCGTCCGTAGCCAAGACCGCCTCCATGCATGGAAACAGCGCCTCCCCGGCCGTTTTTTAACCACGGGGGTTCTCCCGTATTACTCAGCGGCAGCTGCTGCCAGGCGGCAACGTCATCAAGCACCATCTTTCCGCCATCCGTCGGGGCGATTTCCTGCCCAAGCGGCCCGGCATCTGAAGGTTTCCTCATATTTATAAAACGCAGCTGTCCGCCTTCCATTCCAAGTTTTTCGGCCAGCCGGTCCATCTGTCCCTCAAGCGCAAACGTCACCTGGTTGCCGCCAAATCCCCGGAACTCTCCAGCTACGCCGTTATTCGTAAACACGGAAACGCCGGTCGTCTTAATATTTGGGATTGGATACAGCCCGCTGGCATGTTCGACAGCAAATTCCAGAATGGCCGGACCGAGCGTGGCATACGCCCCGGTATCAGCATAAATTGTCGTTTCGTGCGCGAGTACGCGTCCGCTTTCATCTGCCCCAGTCCGCATCGTAATCGCCATTGGGTGGCGCTTTAGTCCCGCCCGTACCGATTCTTTCCGGGTGTTATGCACTTGGACCGGCCGGCCGGTTTTCAGGGCCAGCAGTGCTCCGTACGGCTGCAGGTTCAGCTCATCCTTGCCGCCGAACGAGCCTCCGATCGGACTCGAAATGATGCGTATTTTCTCTTCCGGAGTGTCCAGAATTCTTGACAGCTGAAAACGATCTTTGAATCCGTGCTGAGTAGCCATGTACACGGAAATGCCGCCGTCCTGTCCTGGGACTACCACTCCGCCTTCCGTTTCCATATAGCCGTGCATCTGGCGGGGCAGCTGATACGTTTCTTCAACAATACAGGTACAGTCGGCAAAGCCCTGCTGCAGATCGCCGCGTGTATAGAAAGCTTCATGCAGAATGTTTCCCATTTCGTGCAGCTGTTCCGCTCCGGGACTCAGGGCTTTTTCGACAGAATCAAGTACAGGCAGCGGCTCGTATTCCACTACGACAGCCGCCAGAGCTTTCTCTGCTGCTTCGGCTGACTCTGCTGCTGCAGCGGCTACCGCATCGCCCGTATAGCGCACTCTGTCTTCACAAAAAACGGGCTGGTCCGGCATAACGATACCAAAGCGGTTTAACCCCGGCACGTCTTTATGAGTCAGCACTGCATAAACCCCCGGGATTGCTTCGGCCGCTGACGTATCAATATTTTTAATACGGGCGTGCGGGTGCTTGCTTCTCATCACCTTGCCAATCAGCATATGGTCTTCAAAGCGGTCGGTTAAATATTTCAACGAGCCGGTTACTTTGGGCTCAGCGTCCGGCCGGCGCTGGTATTCTGGCTGCTTCATACGTTATGCACCCCTCCTTTTTCTGCATTATCTTCGAGCCACAGGCGGGATAAAAATAAATGGGCAGCTGCCTGCAGGCGGTAGCTCCCTGAAGAAAATGGTTCATCCCCCGGTTGATAATCAGCTTCAAGCGCCTTAAAAAACGCTTCCGGCGTCCACCCGGACTCGGCCACACATGCTTCTGCACGGCGAAGCCTCACCGGAGCGTCTTTTCCACCCACTAGCGCCAGCCTTGCTTTCCAGCTTCCGCCTGCCTGCCTGCGGGCGCAGCCGCTTACAGCAAGAAGCGAAGCGGTAAATGCTTCCCGGCGGCCGATTTTTTCAAAAAAATGAACATCGCCCGCACTGGCTTCTGGCGTTTTTGGCAGCAGAACAGCCGTTAATAGGAATGTCCCTTCATAGGAAGCCGCTTCTTCCACTGGAAGGCGGGCATACGACCTGCCATTCCAAACTTCGAGCTCTGCCTGCAGCGCCATTAGTGCCGGCAGCGCATCTCCATGACCATACATAATATTGCCGCCTATGGTGCCACGCGTGCGTACAGCCGGAGCAGCGATCTGCCGCAGCGCTTCTCCGAGTATTTCCCGGGAAATGTAAGGTTCCTGTATTAACTCTTCGAGCGTCATACAGGCGCCGATCCGCATGTAGTTTTCTTCCTCGTGCACAGACGTTAGCTCCGAAACCTGTTCAAGTGCAATTATATTTCCAGCAAATGCCGTCCCTTTTTCCCGCTCGATCTGCCGCCACGTGCCTCCGGCGATCCATTCCACGTCAGGAAAATATTCCTCGTACAATGCAAAAGCTTCCTGCACTGTTGCCGGCATCCATACAACCGGCATTACTGATTGATTTGCAGCAGCCATCTGTATTCCTCCTCAGTGTCGACGTCGAACTGTTCCAGGTAACGAAAGCCCCCATACGGATGCCCCTTCCATACATACGCTTCCCGTAGAATTGAAGCAGCCCCGCGGTCGCCCTCCACACTCTGCAGTGCAGCAAACATCTGTTGTTTGAACAGCATAGGCGGCTGGTAATGCCGGCCGGTCCACATGCCTGTAAAATCGCAACTGTGCGTCTGGGCCTGCGCGATCAACCGGTCGATCGTTTCAGCTTTCAAACCGGGCTGATCAGCAAGCACCACCAGAACCGCCTCTGCTCCGAGGCGCACCGCTTCATTCATGCCAGCACGAAGAGAATACGCCTGTCCTTTCCTTGCCTGCGGGCTGGCTGCTATACGCACAGGACTTTTGCATCGTCCGAATATTCTGTCATCTATCCATAAAGACTGATTTGTTACGACAATCACTTCGTCCACGCTGCTTGTTAACACCTGCTGCAGCGCACTGCTTCCAAGCGTTGTGCCCTTCCACGGCTTTTCCAGTTTATTATGTCCCATGCGGGAGCTCTTCCCCGCAGCTAAATAAATGACTGCTGTTTTCATGCCATCACCTCGTTAGCTGTTGCGCTATTCTGAAGGGCAATCAGCTGTCCGACCACGCTCACCGCAATTTCTTCAGGTCCTTCCGCCCCGATAGATAAACCGATGGGAGTTGTAATAATCTCCGGCAGCACCTCTGTCTGCAGCAAGCGTTTCGTTCTCGTCTTTGAACCGAGCACCCCAATATAGACCATCGGCTCCTGCAAAAGATGGACCAGTGCTTCTCTGTCCCTTTCAAAGTGATGGGTCATGACTACTGCCATGTCCCCATTGCGGAACGCTGTGCTCCTCCACCATTCATCGGGGAAACCAGGTATCTGCCGGGCCTCCGGCACTTCGTTTTTCACAGCGTCCAGATAGGCCGGACGCCAGTCAAGCACCGTAACCTCGTACCCGCACCGCATAGCCATTTGTACAAGCGGACGTGCATCCGGGCCGCTTCCGAAAATAAACAGCCTTGGCTTCGGGCGGATCGTCTGGACATATATTTTTTCGCCTTGCCCATCTGAAATAGAGCTTCGGCCACTCCCGCGTTTCATACCGGCGGCCTGTGCAGCCAGCTGTTTTGCCTGCTCGTCCGGCTCTTCCCCGCAAACGAACCAGCCGCCGCCGGCGGCCGCAGTCCACCTAAGCACCGTTTTTCCCTGATTCACGGCAGCGTGCATACGGCGCATCGAAGTAGCAAGTGCTTTCGTTACCGGTTCAAGCAGCACTTCAATCACTCCGTTGCATCCAGTGCCCTCTCCCCAGGACAGCTCCCTGTATCCCCGCATATCATATGAAACCGCCTGGGGGCCCTTGGCATGCACGTCTTCGATGCGGCATTGCAAATCCCCTTCAAGGCAACCCGAACTCAGCATGCCGACAGAGCTGCCATCTGCCTTTAACAACATAGTCGTGCCTTCTTTCCGGTATGCCGACCCCTCCACATTCCTGATCGTGGCCAGCACTTGCTTTTCTTCTGCAGAGAGCTCCGGAATAATATCATGCAAGTGGTCCATATCTTTCACTCCTTTTATAAAAAAAGCCGGAGAAAGGCACAGGCGGCTGTTCCTGTGTTTCTCCGGCCTCTTCATCCCCGTCTAACAGGAATCAAGCTTCCGTCTGGATAGAAAGAGAAGAACCGCCGGTCTACAGCAGGCCTTCTTCTTAACTGTTTGTATTTATTCTACTTCTATCCCGACCGTCTGTAAGGAAAGATGTCATATAATCTAACGCTCTTTTTCATTTAGATAGATCACTGTCGATGCGGCGCCTGAAGCTGGGTCAAAATCCTTTAATACAGTGCGTACCGGCAGCTCCAGCTCCTTTACCAGCAGATGGTGCAGCCGTTTTTTGAATTCGTCCACGAGCGCTGCGTCCACCTGTTCTGCCAGTGCCCTGTTGCCCTGTTCGAGCGCACGAAGGGCGGGCACACGCTTGTGTTCCGCGAAAATAATACACTTGTTTTGTAACAGTTCCACCTTTAACGTTTTTACTCCAACCTCGTACATCTCCTGGTTCACCCTGTTGTACAACTGAGCAATTTGCTGTTTTATCCATTTTTCACTTTCAAACTGCTTTTCCCACACGTTTAACCCTTCCTTTCACTCACGCTTAATTATAACGGATCATGTGTTTCCAGCCTATTTTCATGAAAAATTTTTTAACAAACGAGTTAATGTCTAGTAGTTTTGAACTATTTTATGTCCTGCACCTACTGTTATGCAACAATTTTGGATTTTTTCTGACATTTTTGATTGACGGAAGCGCTTTCATATTATAAGTTTAATTTGTCTCCTTCCTTTCTGTTGTATTTCGTTGCTGTCGATTCTTTGATCCCATTTACGCTAACTGCATTTTATTTGAAAAAGGAGGAAAAAATATGGCTGTTAAAAAAGAGTCTGGAGCAACCGACGAAACCTTTACTTCCGGAGGCGGAGTGAAATACTCTGAAGCCGTCGAAAACCCTGCGTTCAAAAAACTCATGTCGAAAAAGAGAAAATTCATTGCTCCCTTAACGGTGTTCTTTCTGCTATTTTACTTATCTCTTCCTGTTTTAATAATCACCTCAGACGTACTCAATAATTCGGCGATCGGACCGATTACCTGGGCCTGGATACTTGCGTTTGCCCAGTTTGCCATGACCTGGACGCTCTGTATTCTCTACGTACGCAAATCTGCAAAATTTGATAAAGATGCCGAAGCTATCATCGAGGAAGAAGAACGCAAAGCTAAGGGGGATCATTCATGAATGCCACGGTCATTATTCTATTTCTTGCAATAGTCAGCCTTACCCTCGTAATAACATACTATTCAGCGAAAAAAACGAGCTCGGCCAGTGATTTTTATACAGCCGGCGGCGGACTGACCGGCTGGCAGAACGGCCTCGCGATTTCCGGGGACTACTTATCAGCCGCTTCCTTTCTTGGGATTGCCGGTGCCATTGCGCTATACGGCTTTGACGGCTTCCTTTTCAGTATCGGCTATCTGGTAGCCTACCTCGTCGTTATGTTTGTGGTCGCTGAACCGCTCCGTAACCTTGGCCAGTACACGCTTGCGGACATGCTGAATGCGCGCTTTGATGCGAAAAAAATACGCGGCGCGGCGGCTTTCAGTACGATCACCATCGTCATTTTTTACATGATTGCCCAGCTTGTAGGGGCTGGTGCATTAATTCAGCTGCTGTTTGGCATCCCATACCTTTGGGCCGTTATTTTAGTAGGTGTGATGATGACTACCTATGTACTGTTTGGCGGCATGACTGCTACCAGCTGGGTCCAGATTACGAAAGCTGTACTACTCATGATTGGTACATTGATTATTTCCATCATGGTGCTGTGGCAGTTTAACTTTAACGTCATTGCCATGTTCCGGGAAGCAGGCCAGGCGACACCGGCCGGCACGAACTTCCTGAATCCGGGCCAGCAGGATAAACTGCCGCTGGATTCGCTATCCCTGATGGTGGCGCTTGTCCTCGGTACAGCCGGCCTTCCACATATTCTGATGCGCTTCTTTACTGTTAAAGACGCGAAAACAGCCCGCAGCTCAGTTGTTACTGCTACATGGATTGTTGGTATCTTTTACATCCTTACAGTCTGCTTAGGCTTTGGCGCTGCAATTTTTGTTGGCCGTTCGGACATTATCGCTGCCAACCCGGCCGGCAACATGGCCGCACCGCTTCTCGCCCAGGCCCTTGGCGGTGATCTGTTGTTCTCCTTTGTCTGTGCTGTAGCCTTCGCAACGATTCTCGCCGTTGTGGCAGGGCTCGTGCTTTCCGGAGCCAGCGCCTTCGCCCACGATCTGTACGGACAAATTATTAAAAAAGGGAAAGTGACCGAGCGCGAGCAGGTAGTCGCAGCCCGTACCGCTTCCCTGACAGTTGCTGTTCTTTCCATTGCGCTGGCAATTTTTGCCCAGAATTTAAACGTAGCCTTTCTCGTAGCACTCGCCTTCTGTGTAGCCGCCAGTGCGAACCTGCCGGTAATTGTGTATACGATTTACTGGAGACGCTTTAATACAAACGGCGCCATCACCGCGATTGCGGTCGGCCTGGTCAGCTCGGTCGGCCTGGTAATTATCAGCCCGAACGTTATGAACCCGGACGGCAGCGCATTTATCGCCGCCCAGGCAATTTTTCCGCTCACGAACCCGGCCATCGTATCCGTGCCGCTTGGCTTTCTCGGCGGCTGGATTGGGACGCTTGTTTCCAAAGAAGCGCAGTCCGGACGCTACGACAAAGTACTATTCAAAGCCAATACCGGTTACCGCGAATACGATCTGCAGGGCCGGGCCATCAAAAAAGACGAATAGTCCCATACAAAAAGCATCGGAGCGCTCCGGTGCTTTTTTACATATATTTGTTACTGCAGGACCGGCACCCAGTTTCCGTGACGCTCAAGCAGTTCATCGCACATAGCGATAATGTCATCCGGCGAAAGCTCTGCAGCTGTATGAGGATCAAGCAGCGCAGCCTGGTAGACGTGCTCTTTTTTACCGGAAACAGCTGCTTCCACGCTCATGATCTGCGTGTTGATGACATTGCGGTTCAGCGCTGCGAGCTGTTCCGGCAGCTTGCCTACGTAAGTTGGAGTAACTCCGTTTGCATCTACAACACACGGCACCTCCACACACGCTTCCTCAGGCAGGTTGGAAATCAATCCACCCGTGTTCATGACGTTACCGCCAATCACAATCGGTTCGTTGTATTCTATTGCCTCGATCATATACGAGGCGTACTCCTTCGAGCGCTCGTGCGTCAGCTGCTCGTTTTCGACAAATTGATCGCGCTGCTGCTTCCATTCTTCGATTTGCTGCACACAACGGCGCGGATATTCATCGAGCGGAATATTAAATTTGTTAATCAGTTCGGGATAGTTCCTCTTGATATAATATGGATAATACTCTGCATTATGCTCCGAAGATTCGGTAATATAGTAGCCGAACTTCTCCATCATGTCGAGGCGCACCATATCCCCGTGCGTTTCCTTTTGTTTTTCCCTGGCGCGCCGCTTAATTTCAGGATAAAGGTCAGTTCTATTTTTTTTCACTTCAAGCAGCCAGGCCATATGGTTAATGCCAGCAATTTTAGCACTGACGCCTTCATCATCCATGCCGAGCAGTTCAAACAGCTCCGGCACGCACACCTGCACACTGTGACAGAGACCGACAGTGCGGATGCCTCCATGTTCTGTCATAGCCTTTGTCAGTGCTGACATCGGATTCGTATAGTTCATAAACAGCGCATCCGGACACACATCCCGCATATCTTCAGCAATTCCGAGCATGACAGGAATAGTTCTCAGATTTCTGAAAAGACCGCCAATTCCGTTTGTATCGCCAATTGTCTGTTCAAGTCCGTATTTTCTTGGCACCTCAAAATCAATAACAGTAGAGGGCTCATAGCCTCCCACCTGAATGGCATTAACGACGTAGGAAGCTCCGCGCAGGGCTTCTCTTCTGTCATTATGTGCTGTAACCCGGATGCTGCTTTCATAAGTATTAATCAAATGGTTCAGCATCTGCTCGGAGTCACTCAGCCGCTCTGCATCAATATCATAGAGGGCAACCTCGAGATGCTGCAGCTTCGGGGAAACGATACAGTCTCCAAGGATATTTTTAGCAAAAACAGTACTCCCGGCTCCAATAAACGTTAACTTTGACATTTGTCTTCCTCCTTTAATTTTTGTAAGCGCATTCAAATATAAGTAGAAAAAGGGCTTATCCCTTTTCCTATGACTCCAGAAGCTTGTTTATTCGGCTCCCACAGCTTTCTCGTACAATAAGCCTGGACGGCAGTACCCATCTCATCGGGAGATCGCCCTCTTCTGTCGTCAACAGCTTGCGCACTCCCATCCGGCCCATCTCTTTTGTTGGGATGCTAACCGTTGTGAGCGGAGTACTCGCATACTGGGCAAGCTCCGTGCCGTCAAAGCTTCCGATTGCCACGTCTTCCGGCACGCGGATGCCATGCTCCTGGAAAGCCCGGAGCGCCCCCATGGCCATCCGGTCACTGGCAATAAAAAATGCCTCCGGCAGGCTGCCCTGATCAATTGCTTTTTTTCCCATCCGGTAGCCGTCGTCCATTGTAAAATCGGCAATGTGTATATTATTTTTGTAGGAATAGCCGGCAGCATCCATCAGCTCTTTAAATACGGTCTCTCGCTTATCTTCAATCGCCACTCTCTTCCGGAAACCATTCTCTCTCTCCTGTCCTCCAATATAACCGATTTTTTTATAGCCTTGATTAATCAGGTGGCGCATCACTTTCCCGGCTGCCTGAGAAAAATCAATGCTTACTGATGAAAAATATTCATCGTTTGGCGAATGGCTGATAAATACGACCTGTTTTTGATTACGCTGTAGAAAATCTGCCACTTCCTCATGAATGCGCCCAATCAAAATGAAGGCATCGACTTCCTGCACAGCTGGGTCATTTTGAATGGTCGGCAAATAAAAAATTCGTGCCTGCTCCACCCCCTGGCGCATACATTCCTCTTCAATTTCCTGACGGATTGGATAAAAGTACGGGTCATCTTTTTCCAGATCGCTTGGCTGGTTTAGAACGATCCCGATTCTCATTTTTCTTTTCCTGTCATTTTTCTTTCGGGCCTTCACTGGTACGTAGGCAAGCTCCTGGGCAATCTGGCGAATTCTTTCCTTCGTGTCCCTGGAAACCGAGAGTGTTTCGTCGTGGTTCAGCACCCGGGACACCGTCGCCGCAGACACTTGAGCCCTGGCAGCAATATCTTTAATAGTAGCCATCACAACCCTTTCCTTTCAGTAAAAATTTACTTCATATTTTTATTTACTTTACTTTATCAAAATTATTAACCGCTTACAATCATTTTTTCTTTTCTCTTAGAAATAAATCGCTGGTGAGTTTAAAAATATAAAATATATTAACTAAAAGTTTAACTAATTTCCTTTCAAAAAACCGAAGCCCCGGGCGCTTCGGTTTAACCGGCAATATGCTGCGCTACAAAGACGGTCAAAGGCAGCATAAGCAGGCTAAATACGGTCGTTGCGATCAACGCAACAATTCCGAGCTGGTTAGACCTTCCGTGCACGTAGCGTTCAAATAATACCGCCGCCAGCGTGATGGTCGGCATGGAGGATTGGACAATAATAATTTTACCTAGAAGCTCCGGAATCGGAAGCAGCCATACTAACAGACAGGCAATAGCTGGCACGGCAAGCACCTTTACGACTACGGCAGAGCCAATGAAACGCTTGTACCCTGTTTTCACCATCTTCCAATTAGCGGAGGTAATGGTAGGTATAAGCAGACCGATCAAAATCATCGCAAGCGGAGCCGCGAGCCCGGATATTGTATTTACTGTTTCGAGGAAAAACATTGGAATAACGAGTCCTGCAGATGCAAGCAGTACAGAGCATACAAGTGTTAAGAACGGCGTGTTCAGAATTGATGTAAGCTGCTTGAACGAAAACCGCCCCGGCTTCAAAAGCAGAATACCAATCGTAAATACGCTTGTCGTCGTGCCGGCATCATAGACGGCCGCATAAGACCCCGCTTCGGGACCAAACAAAATGGTAATGAGCGGAATGCCGATAAATCCCGAATTGCTGCAGCCTGCAACAATTGCCAGCTGACGTGCTTCTATGTCTGTATAATGAAAGGAACGGCCAACCCCGTAGCCAACAGCCATGCCTGTCCACGTGAGCCCGAGTGCACATAAGTAGATCATGGCAAACGACGACCAGGTGGAGCTGTTGAAGTCGAGCTGAAAGATGCTGTACATAATCACGGCTGGCAGCGCAAAATTAATAGCTGTAAAGGAAATAAAACGGCGCGTTTCCACCGATACATCAATCGTTTTAGAGGTGATCACACCGATTGCGATCAACACAGTCATCATAAACACCGGTGTAATTATATCAATAATGGACATTTTTCTCGCCTCGGTTCTTACATTATTTTCCCTGGTAGTACACGTCCTTCATCTTAATATAAATCACAGCTGATTGAAAACAAATGAAAGCTTGAGGCATCAATAAATTTTATGCAAACGCTTCCCCTGCATGAAAAAAGCTGTTCTCCTGCAGGAGAACAGCGGGCCGTTATGGCGTCGTTTTTGGCTCAGGATGCTTCTTTCGGTTCAGCAGCCGCCGCAGGTCATCTTTTTGCTGTCTGGAAACGAGAATGTACAGAAAGTCTCCCTCCTGGATCTCTGTATTGCCTCCGGGCGTCACAAGTTCATCGTTTCGCACCATCGCGCTCACAGTGGCATCATTGGGAAAATTAATTTCATACAGCTGTTTACCGACAATCGCTGATTCTTCGCTCGCTTCAAACTGTACCATTTCCGCATTCGCTGAGCCCATGCTTACAAGCTCGATAGAATGGTAGGGAATTTCTTTTTTCGGCCCTACCAGATGCAGAAGCTTTGCCACATAGGAGATGCTTGACCCCTGAATCAGCGCTGAGGTCAATACGATAAAGAATACGAGGTTAAAAATCAGCTGGGCATTGTCGAGTCCGGCGACCACGGGAAACGTCGCGAGAACGATCGGCACTGCTCCGCGCAGCCCTGCCCATGATAAGAATGTTCTTTCTTTCAGCGTATAGCCGAGAAATGCCGTAGATATAAAGACAGCGAGCGGCCTTGCAATAAACATCAGGATAAAGGACAGCGCAATACCGGCAAGCATGATGTCTGCCGTAAACACCTGTCCTGGAAAGGCGAGCAGGCCAAGAATAATAAACATAAGTATCTGACTCATCCAGGCGAACCCTTCATTGAATTGAAAGATCGAGTAGCGGAATGTAAGCTCGGAATTGCCAATCACAAGCGCGGCTACGTATACTGCCAAAAAGCCGCTTGCACCAATGGCTGCTGTCACACTGTAGGCCAGAAGCGCAAATGCCACTGAAAAAATCGGGTACAGGCCACTCGATTCAAGGCCGATATGGTTAATCGCAAACGACGCGAAGCGTCCGACCAACAGCCCGAAAATGATCCCCGCACCGATCTGCCAGAAAAATGAAGGAATGAGCATCCATATGTTGGCATCCGCATTGGTCAGCAGTTCAATAAAAGAAATAGTTAAAAAAACAGCCATTGGATCGTTTGTGCCCGATTCTGCTTCCAGCGTGGCCCCAAGCTTGGCTTTAATATTTCTTTCTTTTAAAGCAGCAAAAACGGCAGCCGCATCAGTGGAGCCGACAATCGACCCGAGAAGCAGTGCTTCGTACCAGGTAAAGTCGAGCAGCAGATACGCCACTCCTCCAATACATACGGATGTAATCAATACACCCGCAGTGGCAAGTGAAATTGAAGGCGCCGCCACCCGTCGCACCGTCGCCCATTTTGTCTGCAGCCCCCCTTCAAAGAGGATGATGACAAGGGCAAATATACCAACCAACTGGGCTACTTCCGCGTTATCAAAATAAATGATTTCCAAACCATCGCTGCCGATAAGCATACCGATCAGAATAAACAGTACCAGAGCGGGCAGCCCAAGCCGGTTCGAGAATTTAGCAACAATAATGCCGGCTACCAGCAGCAAACCGACAAGCAGCACCACCCCATTATTTGCTTCTAAAAAATCCAATATGTTTCGTTCCTTTCATGACGCATACACTTCATACGTTATGTTTTATAGTTATCCGGTATCCTGGTAAGGAAAAATTACACGGCCAAAGCAGGAAAACGGCGGCCGCGCCAAAATGCTTGTCTGGAATTGGTACAGAAGAACGCAGTTTACTTCCTGCGTGAAACGGGGAAAATTGGTACATAATAATATACTCTTTTTATTTTAACATTGATTTTTTATTCTCCATAGTAATCGGCCCTCCGTCGTCTGCATGCGTAATGAAACCTTTCCCGGGGAAAAGACGTATAGTGGTATACGCATATTAATAAGGAGGCATCCGTCCATGGAGACGTCCCGGATACTCAAATGGGTCACCGGCGGGATCGAACTATTTCTTGGCATTCCGATCATCGGCGGGCTTATTATTTTCGGCACAGGCTATCTGCCACTGCAGATTATGCTAGTAGTCCATATCATCGCTCTTATCGCATCGATTTATGACAAACAAAAGAAAAGCGGCAACATTCTTGGCATTATCACCTCCGTCGTCGGCTATATCCCGGTTGTGGGTATGTTTATGCACATCCTCACCGGCATCTGGCTGATTGTAGAAGCCTTCAGCCAGCAGAATGAAAAAGAAATTTAAAGCAGGACGCGCCTTACGCAGGCGTGTCCTGTTTATTTTTACATAAAAACAGGAATACGATTTTTAACCCCTTCAGGAAAGGAAGCAGGTACCTATGACCAAATGGAAAACGGCTACACAGGCAGCGATGCTGCGTTCTTTTCAAAAACGGGTCAGCCAGCAGTCCCAGTCATACATCACCCCGCCGGCAGCGGACACGGTCAGCACTACCTCTTACCTGGTCGAAACAACTCCCGGCGTAACCCCGGTACATATTTATTACCCGATGGCAGATGTTTCCAAAAAACATCCGGTATACATTAATCTGCACGGCGGCGGGTTTGTGATGGGCAGCGCTTATGAAGACGAGGGCTGGTGCAAACACATTGCCGCTGAGACTCCGTGTGTGGTAGTGAACGTAGATTACCATCTGGCTCCGAAGACCCGCTTCCCGGCAACCGTACTTGAAGTGTTTGAGATAATTGAATGGCTTATGGCCCATGCCGGCCGCCTTTCGCTGCAGATGAATAACTATGTGCTCGGCGGACACAGTGCGGGTGGCAACCTTGCAGCTACGGCAAGCTTAATGCTGCGCGATACCGGTCATAAGCTTCCAAAGCTCCAGGTTCTCGACTACCCCGTACTCGACCTGCAGATCGATCCCTATGAGAAGCCGGCCTATTCGACCGCCATCCCGCCGTATATCGCCCAAATCTTTAACGACAGCTACCTGCAGACGCCGCAGGATGCCCGTCATCCCTACGCATCCCCCTTGTATGCTGAAGAGCTCGAAGGCCTGCCTCCGGCACTCGTTATTACCGCTGAATACGATTCGCTCGCCAGAGAGGCGACGCAATATGTGAGCCGCCTGGAAAAAGCCGGCGTTGCTGTGCAGCATTACCCATTTTCTGCGACCAGTCACGGATTTACGCATATGGGAAATGAAGAAACCGCGCTCGAAGCATGGACCACGATCATTCACGCGTTAAAACGCGCCTTTAAATAAAATGAACCGCCCGTGGAATAACGGACGGTTCATTTGCCGCCCTTTTCCAGGGCGGCTTTTTTTAATTACAGATCGTATCTTCGCAAATATCGCGGTTTTCCATGTCGATTTGAATTGTCGTATGATGAATGCCGTATTTCCGGTGCAGCAGCTCATTGGCATTTTTTAGTGCCTCCTGCTGGCTCGTCCCTTCCTTCACGACCAGGTGGCAGCTGAGCGCAGGGAAATCCGACGTAATCGACCAAACGTGCAGATCGTGAATATCCTTGACATGCTCGATAGTCAGCAGGTCCTCTTTCACCTGCTTCGTATTGATGTCTTCCGGCGTGCCTTCCATTAATACGTGCACTGAGTCCCGCAGCACCCGAAGGCCGCTAATAAAAACAAGCACTGCCACGAGCATGCTTGCAATCGGGTCAGCAAGACTCCATCCAAACAGCATGATTAAAATCGCCGCTGTAATGGCACCGACCGAGCCGAGCAGGTCTCCCAGCACGTGCAAAAAAGCACTCCGCACGTTTAAATTTTCATGATTATCCCCGCTGTGAAGAATGCGGGCAACGATGATGTTGACGCTCAGGCCGATGGCGGCCACGATAAGCATCCCTGTGCTGATAACTGACGGTGGGTCCATTAGGCGCTGAATGCCTTCGTACGTAATATATACCGCAATAACTAGAAGCGCGAGGCCGTTGATAAATGCGGCAAGCACTTCAAACCGGCGGTAGCCGTAAGTTTTCGACGAAGTTGCGCTGCGGCTGCCGTACCATATTGCCGCAAAGCTGAGCCCAAGAGCCGCCGAGTCACTCAGCATATGCCCCGCATCGGATAACAGCGCCAGGCTGTTTGTCCACAGGCCGCCGATCACTTCAACAACCATAAATACAGTAATTAAAATAAACGACCATTTCAGGGCGGTCTGGTTTGTTGTTCCATGGTCGTGGCTGTGCCCTCCATGTGCCATATTGTCTCCTCCTGTTTCTTTATCTTTCATATTCAAATATTCCTTTGAGTATATTATACCACTTCTCCCTTTTCAT
Source organism: Marinococcus salis (assembly GCF_054971365.1). NCBI lineage: Bacteria > Bacillati > Bacillota > Bacilli > Caryophanales > Bacillaceae > Marinococcus > Marinococcus salis. The sequence continues at coordinate 144,012 of NZ_JBQOJB010000001.1, forward strand.
TCAAACTTTCTTTTGAATAAAATAATGTCTAAATTTTTCCTTTGAAGGGAATATGTTAATGTACGTAGAAGTTAACGTTTACAAAACCTATACAAGGAGAAGATGTTTATGCATAAACTCGCCAAACAAGCAGGACTCAGCGCCTGCGGGCTGATCGCTGCAGCAGCTGCCTATGCATTCTTTTCGCCGCGGCCTGCTGCCTGGTACGTCAAGCGGGCTTTTAAAGGAGGGCTTGAAACCGAAGCCCCCGATTTTGCTGAAGCAGCAGAGCAAACGGTACAGTATCAGGATATTGATTATGAATCCCAATACCGCAACGGCCGGCTCGATATTATCCTGACCACAAAAAAAGAAGAAAAAACGCCAGTCATTTTTTGGATGCACGGCGGGGCTTACGTGGGGGGCGACAAGCAGGACGCTTCCAAGTACGTTACTTACCTGGCGGCCTCCGGCTACAATGTGATTAATATTAACTACGCTCTCGCCCCGACTGCCGCTTATCCTGCTCCATTAATTCAGCTTGATGAGGCGTATCGTTACATCAAAAAGCACGCCGAAGACTACGGCATCGACTTAACCAATATTTTTTTCGCCGGCGACTCTGCGGGAGCCCAGATTGCTTCTCAGTATGCAGCCATCCAGCTGAACGAGGGATATTCTCCGTGGGTGCCGGTAAGGCGGCATATTGACCCGCTTTATATTAAAGGAGTGCTGCTGTTCTGCGGGCCGTATGATCTTCGCCAGATTGCGGGAGCTCCGCTCGGCTGGTTCAACCGCTTCCTATTTAAGCGTATTGGCTGGGCCTACATCGGCACCTATAACTGGGAGGAGGCTCCGGCCCTTACAGAAATATCCATGCTGCAGCGCCCGCCGGAAAAGTTTGCGCCAACGTTTATTACTGACGGCAACAAAAACTCGTTTGACGCCCAGGGGAGAAAGCTTGCTGCCCTGCTAAGCCGCCGTGTGCCCGTCCGGGACATTTTCTACGACAAAGATGAATTACCGGTGGAGCACGAATACCAATTTATGATGGATAAGCCTGCCGCCCGGCAGACGTTCCGTTCCCTGACCGCTTTTATTGATACGTACAGCCGTGCGTAAAAAACAAAAAGGGCTTGCGCATTTTAAACGTGCGCAGGCCCTTTTCCCATGTGCTTATTACATATCCAAAAGTGTCTCCAGCCGGTTCATAATCTTCCCACCGTGTTCACCAACAACCACGTCATCTTCCAGCCGGATGCCGCCCCACCCTTCGATATAGACACCCGGCTCGATCGTAAGCACCATTCCGGCTTCAAGCAGATCATCGTTATTCCCATGAATTGAGGGCGCCTCATGCACGTCCATGCCCATGCCGTGACCAACGCGGGTAATAAAATGATCCCCATGCCCTGCTTTGGTGAGCACGTCCCGAGCCGCTTTATCCACGTCCCCTATTCGTCCGCCGTGACGGCACGCCTCAATTGCCGCCGCTTTTGCTTGAGATACAAGGTTAAGGCGCTGCTGCGATGTTTCATCCGCTCCTCCAAACACCCAGGTGCGCGTGATATCGGAGCAGAAGCGTCCGTACCGGGCGCCAAGATCGACTAAAATCAAATCGCCCTTTTGAAGCGGATTTTCTGATGGCACACCGTGCGGATAGGCACTTTTTTCTCCAAACAAAACAATCGTATCGAATGCCGCTCCGTCTGCGCCTGCCCGCTTCATCGCATCTTCGAGCTGATGGACTACCTGCCGTTCTGTTACTCCTTCCTGAAGTCCGGCTGCGACAGCTTTGAGAGCCTGTTCGGCAATATCCACTGCCTGCTGAATGTGTGTCAGCTCCTCTCGTGATTTAACCTGGCGGCTCTCCACCACCACACGTTCAAAATCGGTATAACGCACGCCAGGATAGATAAGCTGCAGCTTTTCAAACCGGGTCACGGATAAATGAGCTTTTTCCACCGTGATCCGGAAAGGATTGGGCAGTTGTTTATGAAACATCTTTTTAACGCTGTCCCACGGATCTTCGCTGTCCCTGTAGGTGACTATGCCTCCCTGCCATCCGCTGTTTATTACCAGGCTCTTTTCCATTTCCGGGCACACAAGCACCGGCTCTCCTTCCTGAAAAATCATAAGCATTAAAAGCCGCTCGTGCGGGTCCGAGTAAAAACCGCTCGCATAGTATATGTTAGCCGGATCCGTGAGAATGGCTGCATCCTCCTCCCGTTCCAGCAGCGCCTGTCTCCATAATTCGATTACCGTGGTCATTATTTTGCCTCCTTTACCTTTAGTATCGCATAATTTTTTATGTGCTTTCCAGTCGTCCCTTCTTCCCTTGAAGGTTTGTCTAAAAGCAAAAACGGGAAATAATGACAACGACAAGTGAAACTATGCCCTTTTTGGATGCGTATATATACATAGATAACCAGCGGGGTGGTTTGGGCGCATACCGCGCAAACCATAAAGGGGGGCAGCATCTATGCAGAATCAGGAATGGGTCTTTAACGATATACTTTTCTTTTCCTCCCACAATTCAGTTCCAGTCTATAACCATGGCGGGGAAGCAGTCGGTCTGCTCGAGCGGGCCGACGCCAAATCCATTGATGTTAATACCGATCATATGCGTACCGGGGACGCGTACCGGTTTAAGGATACCCATGGCCGCACGAGAATGGCCATGGGCGTAAAAAAAGGCAAGATGCACCGCCGCCTCCGCTATCATTACATGTTTCAGCCTTGCAGCGGAGCAGCAGAAATTGAGCTGCGGGATCAAATATTTTTTCCATATTTTCGCTTTCACGCTAAAGGGCGTATTGACGATGAACAGCTCGAAATTTTCCAGAACCGCCACGAGCAGTTGATCGTAAGGTGTGAAAAAACGACTGTGGCCACGATAACGTTTAAGAATTCCGGCTGGAAAGTTTCCGCCGCCGTCAAAAAAAACCAGGATTCGTGCGTGACTACTCCCGAATTTCTCACGCTTGCCTACTGTATGTTCCGCCTAAACGACTTTGAATCCTCCGATATAAAAACTCTGTAAGTACAATCTCCAGCAGAAGTTCCTTGATTCTTACCTGAAGGGAGCATAGATTGATGGATATGTACCGCATTCAATCGAGTCATTTAGCACAGGCCGGCTATGATCCATTCAGCGAGCTTCTTCGTGTTGAGTTTACCGATGGCAACGTCTATGACTACCGCGGCGTGCCCGAGCATATTTTCCGCGGCTTAATGGCTTCGGATTCTGCCGGCGAATACCACTACCGGCGCATACGTGACGTTTATCCGTATACGAAAGTCGGGTGACAGGAGCAGGGCCGGTGGCCGCTGCTCTTTTTACGGCTTTCAACAGATAAAAAAACCCGCCTTCCTGTTTGGAAAGACGGGTTCGGTCGTTTATTGATTAGTCCAGCACTGTTACTTCTACATCCTGGCGTCCAAATGCATAAGCATCAGATTTTGTCGGTACGTGAATGTCGATGCGGTCGTTGTTGATGGCGCCGCCGGTGTCCGCCGCTTCATATGTGCCCATGCCTTCAACCTTTACGGTAGATCCAAGCGGGATTACGTCCGGGTCTACAGCAATAACGTCAGCCCCGCGGTCTTTATTCAGGTTAACGCCTGTGGCAGTAATACCGCTGCATCCAGCACATTCAGCTGTGTAAGCAGTAGCTTCCATAGTCATGGTTTCGCCGCCACTGTCTGCACTGCTGCTTGTGGATTCTTCCGAAGAGCTGCTGTCAGACGATTCGGATGTGGAAGCTCCTTCCACCGCTTCCCCGCTGTCCACGTCGTCAAGTGCTGCGCGGGTGTTTGGCCCGATAATGCCGTCCACAACAAGACCGTGGTCGCTCTGGAAGCTGCGTACGGCGCTGTCCGTAATCGGACCGTAAATGCCGTCTACCGCGTAATCGTAATAGCCTTCATCCTCAAGCACGGCCTGGGCTTCGGATACATCGTCCCCGCGGTCCCCTTTATTTAATAAGTCTGCTGCGTCCGACACGGCCGGCGCTGCTGTAAGCAAGCCTGTTCCAAGTGCAAGTCCGCCGGCCCATTTCATCGATTGACGTACAGAAAACATATGTGAATACCCCCAACTGTTTGAATTTCTCTCACAGCAAGAACTATAACGGACGGGGGAGGGGGACTTCAAGCTTATTAGTTAATTGTAATTACATTGTAATTTCTATGTAATTATTACTAATGGCTGATAAATTCCCGTAACAATTCCTCTGTTTTTTACTTAATATATTTATACCCTGTGACTCGCGCCTTACAAATGAATCCCGTAAATCTTCTTTGTCATCATGAACAGCGACATGCTTTTCTTCTATTACAAAAGCTTTTTGTTTCTGTTACGGCAATTCTGCTTTTTTCAAGAAAGCAGTATGCAAGTAGGTATAAATTAACCTGTAAAAAAACCGGAAGCACTTTGCTTCCGGCCCAGGCTATTCTCCTTTGCTGTCTACGATCAATATATCGCAGTTAGCCGAACGGATGACGGCCTCCGAGAAGCTTCCCATCAGCGTGCGGTCCATCTTGTTTTTGCTCGTCTGCGGAAGCAGCACCAGATCAATCTGGTAGTCCGGCACCACCTTCTGCATGAGGGTCTGCGTCGGTGCCCCGTGCTCGACAATCAGCTTTGCATTGAGTTTCCCGTGCGTCTGGGATTCTGCTTTCCGTTTAACTTCCTGCAGCGTTTCGGTTGCTTCATCCTCTGCTTTTTTCAACACGTCTGGTTCATAGCGGGCAAACGGGCCGTAGCCTTTTTCCTCCACCATCGCAGCCAGGTGTAGATCTGCCCCGTGGAGCTCAGCTAAAGCACAGCCTCTGTGCACTACATGCTCCGGCACGCCTGCCGTTGGATGTACGCCGATTAGAATGTTTTTGTATAGTTCCATTATTTACACGCCTCCTTATTAAGTATATGGAATGCGTGTTATGCTTATTCCCATCCACCCGTAAATCTATGCATTAATTGTAAAAACGGGGAGAATTCTCAGCAGTTATTCTTAACTGCGAAGCACTGCGCACCTCTGTCCACGCAGGGGTGGCACCACTTTGAATACGCGGAAAACTGCTTAAATATATTTCCAGGCGCAGGCGGTTTCCCGCTGAAAAACGATACGCTGTTCTGCCAATATTAATGGACAGCTCCCCGTCTGCATGCGGCTGGGCCTGCACGGTGTCCACTACATTCCAGGAGGTCCCGTCAGGTTTTACCTCGCTCACCCGAAGGCCAACCGGGAGCCGTGGGCGGCTCGCATTCACCTGCAGGCACGCCTGCACGTTACCGGACACTTTCCAGTTTTCAGCCAGCGGACCGCTCGTATAAACCAGCACGTCGCTTCGCTTTTGTAGATGCTGCTGGTCAAAGCTTCCCGCTGGAAACCCGCTCATTAAAATACTTCCGCCGTGTGTCGGCACGGGATGCTTCGGATCATGTTCCAATCGGTGCCCATAAGCCTGCCCCGGCGCTTCCACAGCCAACCGGTCGTCCTGGCACAGGTAAAACACTGCCTCTGTCTGTCCGCGGGGTATTTCCCAGCTGCCCCGCCATTCGCCGGCGTGCATCACATAGTAGTGCACGGGAGTGTCGGGTGCGGCCTTTTTCCCCTTCAGCCAGCGGTCAAACCACTGAAGAAATAACGCGGTCCGGTCGATCCGGGCATCCGGGAAAAACACGTCCCCCGCCCGGCCGCTCTGATCCTCATGCGTCCAGGGACCGATCCAGAGTTCTGCCGGGCCGGCCGTGCTTTGATATAAATCGATCGTTTCCTCCAGGAAGCAGTCGTACCACCCAGCCAGAAACAGCGCCGGCACTTTAATCCGCTCCGGTTTTATCTGCATCCGCTGTCTGGTGGCTTCAGAAACACTGCCAAGCAGAAAATCCGAGTAGTACGCCGGCATGCCAGCAGTGGTGATTGGAGGCCACACAAGCGGATCCCCTTTTCCAAGCCAATACGGCAAATGCTCAAGATAGTGGCTGATGCGTGCCAGACCCTCAGTTCCTTGCGCCCGCTCCAGGTGATCCGGAAGCATTGATTCAGCGACCCACGTCTGCCATTTGCCGAGCTCAAACACGCCCCGACCGCCCCGCATGGTGATCCAGCCCGTCCGCAAACGCCATCATCGGCGCAATTGCCTGCAGCGATGGCGGCTGTTCAGCGGCTGCAGCCACCTGGGTAAAGCCGTGATACGACATGCCAATCATGCCGACTTTCCCGTTCACTTCCGGAAGACGAGCCGCCCATTCTACAGCGTCATAGCCGTCTGCAGCTTCATATATAAATGGATAAAATACCCCGCCAGAGGCAAACCGGCCGCGCACGTCCTGGATCACAACGACATAACCAGCGGCGGTCAGGCGCCAGACATCAACAAACGTTTCCCGGCAATGCCGGCTCGACTTATCGTACGGCAGCCGGAGCAGCAGTGCCGGCCAGCTCCCGGTTTTATCAGGACGGTACACATCCGTTCGCAGCACGGTACCGTCACGCATCCGGCTTTCCACCTGTTCTTCGATCCGCATAGCCTTCCTCCTTTACGAGCGCACTTCCTCATGGCCAATCGAGAACGTGCCGCCTGAGACGTCTTTGACGTTGTGGACAACAATAAACGCATTCGGATCCACTTCTTTAATAACCCGTTTCAAACGCAGCAGGCGGTGCGAGTGAATAACAATATACAGCACTCGGCGCTGCTCCTTCATATATTCCCCCCGGCCGTCAAAAACGGTCGCACTTGAAGCCAGTTCCTTTGTAATACGCTCTGATATCTGCTCGGAGTACGGTGATACTACGTTAAGCGCTTTTTTGGAATCAAAGCCGCCGAGCACAAAGTCGGTCACGACCTTTCCAATATAAAGAGTGATCAAGGTATACATGGTGGACACCGGCCCGATAATAAAAATGCCCGCGATAACAACGAGCGCATCAAGCACGAGCGTCATGCCGGTGAGGTCCCAGCCGAGCTGCTGGTTAAAGGCGCGGGCGATGATGGACGTCCCTCCGACGGAGCTCCCGGCCTGATAGATAAAACCAAAGCCGACACCGGTAATCGCCCCGGCGAAAATAGCAGCAAGCAGCGGATCCTCCATTGGACGCGCGTACGCCCCTTCAAAAACCCAGATGAACACCGAAAATAACGCCACGTTAAAAATGGTTTTATACACCATATGGCGCGGCAGATAACGAATTCCGACGCCGAGCAGCAGAATAAAAATGATCGGTGTAGAAATACTGGGTGAAATGCCGATCCCGTAATAGATCAACAGAGACATCCCGACAATGCCGCCTTCGGCAATAGAGTTTGGCATCGCAAGCTGTGTCACTGCGAGCGCAAACAGCAGCGTGCCGATAATAATGTACATTATATTTTTCATACGTTCTTTTCCCCCCACATATATATTTTCAGACAAAACTATATTATAACGCAAAAAAGAGCAGGAACGCAGCCTGCGTTCCTGCCCGCGCTTATTTTCCGCGTTTCTGGTCGAGGTTTAACGTCTTGACAATGCCAATGCACATTAAAATAACAATGACTGACAGCGGCAGCGCGCTGACCACAATCGCAGTCTGGAAAGCGCTCAAGCCTCCAACTACCAACAGAATTGCAGTTACCGAAACGAAGAAAATGCCCCACATAATTTTGATCGACACTGGCGGGTTCAGGCTGCCCCCGGTTGTCTGCATTCCGAGTACAAATGTCGCAGAGTCCGCGGTCGTCACAAAGAAAATCGTCACCACTATAATGGCAAACACGGACATAACGCCCCCGAGCGGATACGTTTCAAGCACGTAAAACAGTGCCGTCTCAAGCGACTGTGATGATACCTCGCGTCCTTCGAACAGCTCGAGAAAAATTGCGCTTCCGCCGAGTGTGCTGAACCAGAAAAACGAAACGATCGACGGGACGAGCAGCACGCCCGCCATAAATTCACGAATTGTCCGGCCTCTCGAGATCCGGGCCACAAACATTCCGACAAACGGTGTCCATGAAATCCACCAGGCCCAGTAGAAGACGGTCCAGTTCTGGGTCCAGGATGCTTCCTGCTCATCAATTGGATCCATGCGCAGTCCCCATCCGAGGAAGTTCTGCACGTAATCCGACAGGCCGGAAGCAAACATATTAATTAAAAAGAGTGTTGGTCCGGCGATCAGCATAAACAACAGCAGGATGCCGGTCAGGCTCAGGTTGATGTTACTTAAATACTTGATGCCTCGCTGAATTCCTGTGCTTGCTGACGTCACGAAAATAATCGTCACAATCGTCATAATAATGAACTGCACGCCGAGATTGTACGGCACGCCGAAAATAAACTGCAGGCCGGCGTTAATCTGCTGGGACCCGAGCCCAAGCGAAGCGGCGACCCCGAACAATGTAGCGAATACGGCAATAGTGTCAACGACATTGGCAACCGGTCCGTACGCATATTTCCCGAGCACCGGCCGGAGCGTGGTGCTCATCAGCCCCGGCGCCTGATAGCGGAACTGCTGAAGGGCAAGCGCCAGTGCCACCAGCGCATAGATAGCCCAGGCGTGCAGTCCCCAGTGAAGCCAGGTCGAGGAAACGCCGCGAATGGCATCACTTTCCGCACCGCCCTCGCCGTTTGGCGGACTCGAAAAGTGCCCGATCGGCTCGGACACGCCGTAAAACAAAAGCCCAATCCCAATACCTGCGGAAAACAGCATCGTAAACCAGGTGAGCCGGTTAAATTCCGGCTTTTCGTCCGGCTTCCCCAGCCTCACGTTTCCATATTTACTGAATCCGAGATAGACCGCAAAAATTAACAGAAGCGTCACTAAAATCTGAAAATACCAGCCAAAATGCGCAAATACAAATGCCTGGGCAGCAGTCATTGCTGCTTCAAGCTGCGATGTAAAAAATACGCCAAATGCTAAGAATAATAAGATAAGAACAATCGACACTTTTAAAACAGTTGTCATTTTTTTCATTATGTATGAACCTCCTCCATAGTCTTGCCGCTGCACTCGTTCACAACGTTCTTCATTATAGAGAAAGCCTTCTGAAAAGAAAAAACGCGTAAGCCCGCAAAAATCAACTTAAAATCTATGCAATTTTTATTGCACAGAGTTTATGATTCATTATCTTATGTTTCCTTTCTTTTTCGCTCTCAGTGACCCCAACCTGCTTTTTTGTCTTTATTTTGAAACATGATACAGTTAGACGCATGGAAAACAGAGAACGCTTGATAAAGGGGGAGCGCCATGAGTGCCTCACGGGATAAAAAACAGCTGCTTGAACAATTGAATGAAACCGAACGGCAGATTGCCGACCGTATTTCCGACAATATGAATACATTCGGCGTGTCATCGACAGTCGGCCGGCTGCTCGGCATTATTTACATGAACCGTGAGCCGATGACGCTGGATGATCTGGCCGAGGCCACCGGAATGAGCAAGACCCGGATGAGCCAGGTGATGCGCCAGATGATTTCATTGAACATTGCGGAAAAAGAACATGTTAAAGGCAGCCGTAAAGAGCATTACAATGTGGAAAACGATTATGTGCAGACGTTTGTGTCCCTGTTTACGACAAACTGGCGGGAAGTGATCAGCAAAAACCGCCAGTTTGCCAACAAGCTGCAGCGCGAAATCGACGAAGTCGCTGCTGCGAGCGATGGGTCAGTTGAGGTGGACCAGAAAATTGCCGAGCTCCGCAAAGAGCTCGACGAATGGGTTGCTTACTATAACTGGATCAGCCGCCTCGTGGAATTTTTCGAAAGCGGAGATATTTTTAGCGCTGTTCCAATAGAGAGAAGCGATAAAGGAGAAGATACCTAATGGGTCAGAAAACAATTGTTACAAGCGCCGTCACCGGCGCCGGAGAAACGACAGATAAAAGCCAGCACGTTCCGGTCACGCCGGAAGCTATCGCCCGTGACGCCATCGAAGCGGCCAAAGCGGGAGCCGCAGTCGCCCACATTCACGTGCGCGACCCAAAAACAGGCGCGTACAGCTTTGACCCCGCCCTCTTCCAGGAGGTCGTGGAACGCGTCCGTGAAAGCGAAACCGACGTGGTGCTGAATCTCACAGCCGGAGGCGGCGGCGACTTTGTTCCTGACCAGAAGCACCCGGCTGCCGGCGGCGAAGGCACGTTCGTGCAGACGCCGGAGGAGCGCCATCTCCCGGTGGGAAAACTCCTTCCGGAAATATGTACGCTCGACTGCGGCAGCCTGAACTTTGGCGACCAGGTGTATCTCGGCCCGGCCGGCTGGCTGCGTGAGCAGGCATCGCTGATTCAGCAGAGCGGTGTGAAGGCGGAAATGGAGTGCTTTGATACCGGCCACGTGCGCTTTGCCAACCAGCTCGTCCGCGAAGGCCTCGTGGACGGCGATCCGCTCTATCAGTTCTGCCTCGGCATTCCATGGGGCGCAGAAGCAGATGCGGAAACGATGCTTCACATGAGGCATCACCTGCCGGAGGGCGCCAACTGGTCAGCGTTTGGCATCGGCCGCATGCAGATTCCGATGGTCGCCCAGGCAGCCCTTCTTGGCGGCAACGTCCGCGTTGGCCTCGAGGACAATTTGTATCTTGAAAAAGGCGTTCTCGGCACGAACGCCCAGCTCGTCGACAAAGCCGTGCAGCTGCTGCAGACGCTGAACGTTGAACCAATGACACCGCAGGAAGCACGCGAGACGCTCGGCCTGACGAAACAATCTTAAATTTTTAGGAGGACCTCATGAATCCCACAACAACTACTATTGCCGTCATCGGAACCGGCGTGATCGGAAATGGCTGGATCGCCCGTTTCCTCGCGCATGGCTTTCACGTTACCGCCTGTGACCCGGCGGACGGCGCCGAAGAAAAAACCCGAAGCACCGTCGCGTCGCTATGGCCAAAGCTGAAGGAAAACGGCATGCATAGCGATGCTTCCATCGATAAGCTTGCCTTTACGACAGACATCAAAGATGCTGTCTCGGATGCTGCCCTTGTGCAGGAAAACGTGCCGGAGCGTGAAGACATCAAACGAAACGTGCTCGCCCAGATTGATGAACACGCGCCGGCCGAAAGCATTATCGCTTCGAGCACGTCGGGCTATAAGCCGACGACGCTTCAGTCTGATTGCATCCGCCATCCGGAGCGCGTTATCGTGGCCCACCCGTTTCACCCCGTTTACCTGCTTCCGCTTGTGGAGCTCTCCGGTGGCGAGCAGACAACGAGTGCCGAAATGGAGCGCGCGCAGGCGATATATGAACTTGCCGGCATGAAGCCTCTCGTTATGAAGGGCGAAGTGGACGGCCATATTGCCGACCGCCTAATGGAAGCCCTCTGGCGGGAAGCCCTTCATATTGTGAACGACGGCCACGCTACCACCGAAGAAGTCGACAAAGCGATCGTCTACGGCGCCGGTCTCCGCTGGGCGCTCATGGGACCTTTTTTGACCTTCCACCTGGCCGGCGGCGACAAGGGAATGGCCCACATGCTCGAGCAGTTCGGCCCGGCTCTGAAAGCGCCGTGGACCAAGCTTGAAGCACCGGAGCTCACCCCCGGGCTGAGCGAAAAAGTTATCGAAGGAACAAAGGAGCAGTCTGGGGACAAAAGCGTTGCTGAGCTTGAAGAGCGCCGCGATGAGTTTCTTTTAAAGCTGATGAATCTGCTGCACGAAGGCAGCTACTGGCCGGCAGAAAAGGTAGAGAACCATGACAAATAATCATACCGTATGGAACGGGCACGTGGAACAGGAATGGGTGGACTACAACGGGCACATGAATGATGCGGCTTACGCTCTTGCTTTTAGCCGTGCGCTGGATGCCATGCTTGAAGAGGCAGGGCTGACCGCCCGCTTTATCGAGCAGGAGCAGTACACTGTATTCACCCTCGAAACGCACCTAATGTATCTGGCAGAAGCCCGCCAGGACCAGCTGCTCGCCGTGTCAGCGGTGATCCTCGACCAGGATGCCAAGCGGCTGCACCTGTGGTTCGAAATGCTGAACGACCAGAACGAGACCATCGCTACAAGCGAACAGATGGTTATGGGAATGGATCAGGCCGCCGGACGCCCCGCCCCATTTTCCGAAGCGCTTCAGCGGGGCTTTGCCCGTGTTCCGGTTCTTTCTCCGGAAAACTGGCCGGACAAAGCCGGCCGCTCGATTGGAATCAAACGAAAATAACAAGGCATCAGCCGGCACTCTTCAGAAGAACACCGGCTGATTTTTTCAACTGAGCAATTTTCAGCTTAACAACAGGCATTGGCAGGAATAGGGACGTAGAAGGAAGAAAGGAGTGGCGCCTATGCCTGTATGGAAAACCTATCTGTATACGTCCCTGTTGCGCGCGTTTCAAATACGGCTGCGCCGCTATTCACCGACCCACATTACACCGCCGTCCGCGAATACGGTGCGCACGGATTCTTATATCGTAGAAACGGCTGCCGGCGCGACGCCCGTACACATTTATTACCCCGAAAAGGCCGGCGGGACAGCCCTTCCAGTATTTGTGAACCTGCACGGCGGCGGCTTTTTCATGGGCAGCTACGCTGATGACGAAGGCTGGGGCCGGCACGTCGCCGAGCTTACGCCCTGCGTGGTGGTAAATATTGATTATCACCTGGCTCCGCGCAGCCGATTTCCGTTTTCGATTTTTGAAGTACGGGATGTGCTCGCCTGGCTGCACGTTCACGAAGATTGGCTCGGACTGAATATGGAACGCTTTGCGCTTGGCGGGCACAGTGCCGGCGGCAACATCGCTGCCGCGACGCTGCTGCTTTTGCGCGACACCGGGGCGCCGATGCCGGCTGCTCAAATTCTGGACTCCCCGATTCTTGACCTTGCGACCGACCCGCGGGAAAAACCGGTATTTCCCGGAGCCATTCCGATCTTCGTGGCGGATTTATTTACAGCCAGCTACCTGGAAACGAGCCAGAGCGCCGCTCATCCGTATATTTCCCCGCTTCGTGCTGAATCGCTCGCCGGGCTGCCGCCGACACTTGTGTTCACTCCCGAACACGATTCCCTCGCCCAGGAAGCATTCCGGTACGCGGGACGCCTGAAACGGGAGGGCGTACCGGTGGAGTACCGCATGTTTCCGAATACGATTCATGCATTCACCCATGTTGGCCGAAAAAGCACCGCAAAAAAAGCGTGGGAACTTGTCGTTTCCACGCTTCAGGCCCGCCTCTTATAGGCGGGTTTTTATATTATTCTTTCGGGTGAGCCGGCTGCTGGTCGAGAATCTCCTTCAGCACCCAGGCGTGATTTCGTTTCACGTCTTCTGACGAGAATACGAGCGTCACGTCCTTGTCCTGCATCCGCACAATTTCTTTCAGGCGCTGCAATTCTTCGCGTTTGAGCTCATCCTGCTCAAGCTCTGCCTTGTACGCTTCCTTGAAGCTGTCGAACTTTTTCGGCTCCTCATCAAGCGCCTTCTGCAGCTCCTTTGACGGCGCAACGCCGTCTACCCATTCATGAATATCGGCGCGCACTTCTTCCACTTCGTTCGGCCATTCCTTCTCGACGAAAATCCGGTAGCCGTCGTCCGTATCTGCTTTCTTATGAAGTCGCTTGCAGTATATTGGCATTGATATCATCCTTCTTCTATATAATATGGATTCTCTCTTCCCGGCTCTTTCCTTTCCCAGAAGAAGGACAAACGTGTAAAAGAAAAAAAACCTTATTCAAATTAGCCGACGATTTTAAACATAAAAAATAAACCACCTTTGAGTTTACCCGGCTCATGTGGTTTATTTTCCTCTAGGCCGACCCCTTTGAAGAGTCAAGCACTGCTGCTTTCGGTCCTTGTTCGCGCACAAACCATTATTGTTGGATAAATTATACTACAGGCGGGCGAAGCTATTCAAGCTCCTCCGGCCCCAGCCTGCAGCGTGCTGCCTTTTAGCATTCTACTGCCATAGATCCGCAATTCCCTGCAGCGATAGAAACCCTGCGACAAGCGTCACTAGCACTGCGACAATTCCGAAAATGAGCATCCAGGCCGGGTGCCTGTAGTCTCCAACGATAGATTTTTTCCTGGATGCAATAAGCACCGAGCCAAGAGTCAGTGGAAGGATTAACCCGTTTAAAGCACCCGCAACAATCAATAGCGTGACTGGTTCGCCGACAATAGCGAAGACAATCGTGGAAAAAGCAATAAAGCCGACGATCAGCCATTTATAGTATTTTTCAAGCTGCGGGTGAAAGGAACGGATAAATGAAACGCTCGTATACGCCGAACCGATCACCGAGCTGATTGCAGCCGACCAGAGCACGACACCAAAAATTTTATATCCTACATTACCGAGAGCGATCTGGAATACGGAGGCCGCCGGATTTCCTTCATCAAGCGTATACCCTGCAGACACCACGCCCAGCACGGCAAGAAATAATAGGACTCTCATTACGCCGGTCGTCAGTATTCCGAAGTTCGCGGCCTTTGTCACAAGCGGCAGGGCCTCCTTCCCCTCGAACCCCCGGTCGATCAGCCGGTGTGCACCGGCAAAGGTAATATAGCCGCCCACGGTTCCACCGACCAGCGTCACGACCGGAAGCACCAGTGCCGCATAATCCTCAGGGAACACGCTCCGGACCACAGCTTCCCCCACCGGCGGGTTCGTCGTGATCATAACGTAGCCTACCATGACAATCATTACGACGCCTAAAATCGGTATTAGAATATCAATGACTTTTTCCGCACTTTTTACAGTAAAAATAATAATCGCCAGGATCCCGGTGATTACCGCCCCCATCTTCGGAGAAATGCCAAACAGCACGTTAATGCCAAGGCCTGCCCCCGCCACATTGCCAATGTTAAAGGCAATGCCGCCGAGTACGATGAGTGCCGCAACCAGAAAGCCCAGTCCCGGAAACACCATGTTGGCTACGTCCTGCCCCCGCTTGCCCGAGACCACCAGCACCCGCCAGATATTTAACTGGGCTCCTATATCAATAATAATCGATGCTAAAATGGCAAAGGCAAAGCTCGCCAGAAACTGGGAAGTGAATTGGGTCGTCTGCGTCAGGAATGCCGGGCCGATGGAAGAGGTGGCCATTAAGAAAATGGCTCCCCACAGCACCCGCCGCTGTATACCTTTGTTCACAAGATCGCTCCGGTTCTGCTCCATGTTCACCGCCGCCTTTCTTCTATCATTCGACCGGCTGCTGCAGCTGTTCTACTCTATACGCATGGCGAATCGTCTGATTCCGGACCGGGTCGTGCAGTTCAAATTCATAATAATCGGCAAACGCCAGCGATTTAGCTACTGTGTTGATCGTCGCTGAAAAAAAGAAATTCCCCTCTGTGTGTACCTGCATTGCTTCAAACTGCGGGGCCCACTCCTCCGGCGTCATTAAATCGGTCACCTTCCCCTGCTGATAAAGCTCTTTTTCGTCTCCCGAGGACGCCCAGCAGGCAAAGGTAATCTGGTCCCAGTGATCTTTCACATCGGAGTACTTCCAGATGTCGCTGGCAATAATGTTGGGATACGCCTGCTTGGACATCGGCACACTGAACGTTTCCAGCCTGCGGTCCGTGTGGTCACTCCCTACGGTGACGTACAGCTCGCCTTCTGCCCAGATTAGTACGTACTCGATTTCCCCACTTGTTTCTTCGTGCTGAACTTGGATCGTGCCGTCTGTGGTTGGGTTGTTGTTGGCGATTGGATATAGCGTCGGCGTCGTTTGGGGCGTCGGCACCCCAAGCTTGGCGAGTTCATCGATATGCTCCTGTACCTTTTCCTGATCGCTCCCGGCGTACCCGGCATTAAACACCCGGTTCACATCCACGCCGATCTCTTTTCCCGAGGGCTGTTCGCGTAACGTCAGATGATTTTTCATAGACCGTTCCGCTCCTTTCTATAACTATCGTTATTCGTACAAATCCGGTACCCGGCTGTCGAAAACAGGTACATTTTTACGAACGTCAGCGACATTGGACAAGTCCAGGATTTCCCGGAGCGTTTCCTCGTGCTCCACGCTTCCCTTCTGCAGCACGTTGCCCCACGGATCAATAAATGCCGAGGATCCGGCGAACGTGATGTTGTCATATTCACCCGGGCGGTTGCATGTGACGACATACATCTGATTTTCCACCGCCCGCGCTATACTCAGCACGTCCCAGTGATTCCGGCGACTGTCCGGCCATTCTGCCGGGATAAACAGCAGCTCGCATCCCTGCAGGGCGAGGCTCCGGATGATCTCCGGAAAACGGAGGTCGTAGCAGATCACGACTCCCATTTTGATCCCGCCGAGTTCAAAGATCTTCACCGGCTCACGTCCGCCGCTTAAATACGCAGGCTCGTTCAGCATCGGCACGAGGTGCATTTTGTCATATTCATACACAAGCGCTCCCGTGTTATCTATGACAAGCGCCCGGTTATACACCCGGCCGTTTCTTTTGACCGCGATGGACCCTCCCATGATGTGCACGTGATGGCGCTTCGCCGCCTCCTGTAAAAAGCGGATCGTTTCACTGTCCCCAGGATCTTCTGCGATCTCCCCGAGCTCCGGCAGCGTATACGCTGTTGTCCACATTTCCGGAAGCATCACTACATCCACCTCGCCGATCTCCTGCTCCCCGAGCCACCGGCGTACTTTTTTCCGGTTTGCTTCCGGATCTCCGGCGATAATATCCATTTGATAAACGGCAATATTCATCGTTTTCCTCCTCACGCTTATGCATCCTGTTTGTTCCAATATACCACCCGGCGGCACAGGAGAAACAGCATCGATTGCCTGGCACTCATTTCATTTCCCGCCGCAAACGTTTATGCTTAACTGTAGCAGAGACACTCCAAATCCTTGATAAGAAAGCAGGTGAAACGATGCTGCATATGCTGTTTCGCATGATGCCGGCGCCCGTCAAGCGACTGCTCAGCATGTCTTCCCGCCAGCGCTGGCATGAAACGCGCGCCAGCCTTTGGGTGCTGCCGGCGATTTATATTATTATTGCTTCCCTTCTGTCGATTGTTTCCTTCTGGATCGAATTCAGCCTCCGGCCCGGCTGGACATTGCTTTCAGCGTTTACGACCGAATATTCGCTTACGCAGACGATGTACAGCACGATGCTTTCCGGGGTGTTAACCCTTAACGCGTTCACATTCAACTCCATGCTGATGGTACTTACGAATATGTCGAACCAGTTCACACCCCGGGTGCTGATTAACTTTATTTCCAACCGCCGCACCCAGCACGCCATCGGCATTTTTAATCTATGTTTTTTCTACCTGCTGATCGTATTTTTCTTTTTGGATTCATCGATCAGCCAGTATACGATCTTTCCGATTGCCGGTATACTTATGACTGCGCTTTCGGTGCTGAATTTTATTCTTTTTATTAACCACGCCACCAAATGGATGCAGGCCCCGAGCATTACGACGGATATGAAAAAACAGTCCGAAGAGCGGATTTTAAATACGCTCCATTATGATCTCGAAAAGTACCGGGCCGACAACCCGAATCACCTCCGTCTCTCCTACCTTCCGCAAAAGGAGCAGGATAGAGCGCACAAGGTGGCCTGCGAAACGTCCGGGTACCTGCAGATTATTGATTTTGGTAAGCTGATCCAGGAAGCGCAGAAGGATGGCATCGTGCTCCAGCTTCACTGCCACATCGGTGATTTTCTGCTTCCCGACCTGACGCTCTTTTCCTACTGGACGACCGAGGAGACTTCAGTGGATCAAGTAGATGAGCAGAAATACCGGCGCATGCTGTTTCTCGGCGACCGCCAGAACGAAATCCAAGATCTCAGCTTCGGCGTGCAGAAGCTGAAGGACATCGCCGTGAAGGCGGTCGCAAACGACGAGCCCGGCACGCTCAAGGATACGCTGTACCAGCTGATTGACCTGCTTCTTTCCATCGCTAAAATCACCTCCTTTACACCGTATCTATCTGACGGGGAAAATACGCTGCGTGTCGTCATGAAGCAGGAGTATTTTTCCGATTATCTGTACACCGCGTTCGGCCACATCAGTGTGTATGTGAAAAACGACCCCGTTCTCACCAACATGCTGCTTGAGACACTTGTGCTTCTTGCCCGTTCGCTGCCAGAGGATAAAAAGTCGATCTGCTGGCATTACGGCCAGGTCGTCGCCCAGTCGTTCGCAGAAAAATTCGCCTATGAATTTGAGCAGCGCTCCTTTTATACCCATCTGCACACGCTTTCGGTGGAGGCCCGCGACCCGAAGACGTTCCAAAAACTTGTGCAGGAATTTATTGAAGAAGGAACGCTCCCCGCCTCGTACGGTGAGAAAAGAGGCTCATAAACAGAAAAAACTCCCGGACAACAACTCTTGCCGGGAGTTTGGTTTGTCTTTTTATTTTTGCCGACGGACCAGTGACCGGTCGATATCCTTCATACGGGCACGCCCGGTCAGTCCCATCGTTAAATCGGTATCAGCCAGTAGGTTCCGCAGTACTTCATAGGCACCATTTTCCCCGTCCACGGCCAGGCCATAAATATATGGACGGCCGACCAGCACCGCTTCGGCACCGAGCGCCAGCGCTTTGATCACATCCGCTCCGCGGCGGATGCCGCTATCCATCAGCACCGGGACCCGGCCACCGGCTGCTTCCACCATTTCGGGCAGCATATCAATCGCAGCTACCGCCCCGTCCACCTGCCGGCCGCCGTGGTTGGACACGATTAATCCGTTAATATCGTATTCCAGGGCTTTTTTTACGTCCTCCGGGTCCAGCACACCTTTTAGAATAATCGGCAGATTCGTCTGCCGGCGCAAAAAGGCCAGATCCTCCCAGGAAAGGGCGGCATTCGTAAAGATTTCCACAAACTGCTGCACCGCGGCCGCTATATCCTCTTCGGGCGGCCGTTCCAGTTTCGCACGGAAGGCCAGATCCGACAGGTAATTGGCAATGCCCTCCGCCTGCAAAAATGGCAGATAGCCGTTTTCCAGGTCCTTCTCCCGCCAGCTGAGCATCTGGGTATCAAGCGTTGCGACAATCGCCGTATAGCCGACCTCCTCGGCCCGCTGCAGAAAGCTTGCCGTTACGTCTTTGTCCTTGCCCCAGTAAAGCTGGAACCATTTCGGCGCATCGTCAAGCTCTTCTGCAATGCGCTCCATCGTAAACGACGAGGCGGTACTCGCCACATATGGCACGCCGGTCTGCTTTGCTGCCCGCGCGGCCGCGAGCTCTCCTTCTTCATGCGCTATCGTCTGTACGCCAATCGGCGCCATCAGCACCGGGAACGGGAGGTGTTCCCCAAGTAACTGGATACTCAAATCCCGGTTCTCCGTATCCACCATCATCCGCGGCAGCAGCCGCCAGTTGTCGAGCGCCCGCCGGTTTTCGCCGGCGGTGTTCCCGCTCCCGGCCCCGTCGGCAATGTAGTGATACGGGCCATCCGCAAGTCGTTCCCGCGCCTGCTGCTCCCAGTCCTCAAACGATACGGGCAGCTCCTGTTTTTTCGTGTCCGGATGGTACATTTTAAACTGAACATCGTTGCCGTAGCCGGCCATAGCATCCTCCCTTTCTTTTTACTTCCGGGTCACGTGCTTCATTATCATTTTACTGTGCGGAAGCGCCGGCATGTCGTTAAAGCTGTAGCTTACGTCCTGCTCCGGGATTCCGTACGTCATCCGGTTGGCCAGGTAATCGAGGCCCTCCTTCATAATTTCTACCGTAATCCACTCCCCGGCACAGCGGTGGCCGTAGTCATAGTCACCGCCGCCCTGGGGAATAAAGCTGAACGGGCTCTTCTTCCAGCCCTGAAAACGGGTTGGATCAAATTTCTCCGGATTGTCCCAGAGGTCCGGATGGTGATTGGTTCCATACAAATCCAGCAGCACGAGCCGGTTTTTCGGAAAGGTGTAATCGTTCCAGGTAAAACCGTCCCGGACCCGCGCAGGCACAAATGGGAAAAACGGGTAAAAGCGACGCACCTCCTGCACAAACATTTTCAGCTCCTGTTCGTCCTTAGAAGCCAGCCTTTCCCGCGCGGAGGAGTGCTGGTGTACGGCAAGGGCGGTGAAATCCACATAGATCGCTACTGCCACAATCGGCCGGACGATGTTCAGTACTTCTACCGCTGCCGTATGCGTATCCAGCAGCTCCCCGTCCAGGTCCCGGTGCCAGGCAAATACGTAAAGCGCCGTCTGCTCTCGCGGATGGAGCTTGCCTTCCCGTACATCCGTAATAAGCTCCTTGATCCATTCCTCTGCCTGCGTGCGGGCTCTTCGTCCTTTCCAATGGTTCGGGCCGATCGAGGACGTCGACTCAATCATCAGCCGGATCATCTGTGCCTTTTCCTTGGCCTCATTCTGGCGAAACGGCACCCCGGCCCAGTCACAGGCGGCCTTAAACAGCAGCTTCAACGCTTCGTCATACAATACGATCTCCTCACGCCGTTCCCAGCGTGTGAGCGCTTCTTCCCAGCGCTCCCGGGCCAGCCGGCGCATCTCTTCCAGGCGATCCCCGCTCATCAGGGACATAAACGCTGCTTTCCGGTGTTTATGGGTCTCGCCGTCAAGCGTCTGCACGCCGCCTTCCCCGAACAGCGTTTTTAATATCCGTTTCGGAGCTGCACCGTCACGGCGGAACTTGCTTTCATCGTAAAACAGCTGACCTTCTTCTTCGCCGCGCATGCAGATCACGGGCTCGCCAAGCAGCCTCGTTTCAAAAATGTTGGATTGAAACCCGTGGCTGCGGTTCGAAACAAACAAATACCCTTCCTTCAAAAAATCCAGCGTATGCTCAATGCCTTCTTCACGCGGTATCTGCTTTGATTCTGGCATAATAATTGCCGCCCTCCATTGGAATTCAGATTTATAGTTATATGTTTCCAATATCCGGCGTGTTCAAACCGGCAGCCTTTTATTATACTAAGAATTATATTCTAAAGGAGGCCAGCTTATGTCCACCGCTGAAGATTGGATCACGCAGCTGCGGCTGGAGCCGCACCCGGAGGGCGGCTTTTTCCGGCAAACGATGAAATCGGAGGAAAATATTACTACCGCTGATGGAAGGACCCGCGCGCAGTACACAAGCATTCATTTTCTCGTCCGCTCCGGCGAACCGTCCCGGCTGCACCGGCTGGAGTCGGATGAAATGTGGTATTTTCATACCGGTACTCCGCTCGACGTTCATATGATTCACCCGGAGAGCGGCCGCCATGAAATAATGACGCTTGGACCGAATCCAGCCAACGACGAGGTGCTTCAGGGCCTCGTGCCAAAGGGCATCATTTTCGGTGCCGAAGTCCGCAAGCCCGAACAGTTCGCTTTGGTCAGCTGTGTCGTCGTCCCTGGATTCGAGTTTGCTGATTTCGAACTGCCCGCTCGCGACAAGCTCACCGCGGCCTACCCTGAACATAAGGAAATAATTGAGCGGCTGACGTGATTCCATGCAAAAAGAGCCCGTGCAATTTATATGCGCGGGCTTCTCATCTTCAATCGTAATAAAAATCCTCTTCCCAATCAGCATTCTGCGTTTCATAACGAAGATCCAGGTATTCAAACACCTCATCCGATTCAGTATTCATGACTTCGACTGCATCCACTACCGGTGTGTTGGTAGTTGTAATTATCTCTTCCAGGGTATCATCCTCATAATAGCTGTACTCATATTCTTCAATTGCGTTGTACAGCTTGTCAGAGTAATCCTGCATTTCATCGAGAAATTCCTGATAGGTCATTTGAAACTTGCCGTATCCTTCCGGGGGATTTTGAAGGTCCCGTGCCTCTTCAATCGCTTCCTCCATGGAATAAATATCGGTGGTGGCACTATTATAATATTCACTATCTATATCCGCGCTGTTGTAGTAGGATTCCGAGGAAACAGCTACATAAGCAAGCTCTTCGTATACATCATTAAGATGATATAAAGCTGTGTATTCATATTCTTCTGCTCCCCCGCCGGCATCGCCTATTACTGGCTCTTCTTCCTTACTTTGCTCACTGTTTGCTTCCGAGTCTTCCTTTTCTTCATCGCTTGCTTCCGTCTCTGATTCTTCATTTTCTCCGGCCTCTTCTTCTGAAGATTCTTCTTGCTTGTCTTCACTCGCCACAGATTCTTCTGAAGTCTCCCCCTCTTTCGCTTCCTCATTCTGTTCTCCCTCACCCTTTGTTTCCTCTTCCGGTGAAGCAGTGATTTCAGAAGCAGCTTCTTCCCCGGTAACAAAATAATAAGAACCGAGGCCGGCAGCGAGTACACCGCCCATTAACATAGGACCGGCCACTCCTCCTTTTTTGATGATAAACAGAAAAATACTAAAGGCTAAAAAAATTGCTCCAAGTACAATGCCAGCAAGCGGCAATATAGACATCCATTCCAAGAGATTTCCTCCTTTGTTTGAGCATTTTTAAACTCAGATTTTAATAGTAATTAGAATCTTCCCAGCCTTCACCACCCACTTCTTCCACAAAATCATAGTGTTTGAACGCTTCCTCGGCGCTCGTTTCCAAAGCGTCTGCTGCTTCTTCTAAATATTGAGGTTCTTCATACACCAAAATAGCTAAAGTCCCCTCGTAGTCTTCTCCATTGTAATAATCCTCTATCGCTGGATACAGATCACTCGCTAAGAACAATAATTCGTCCAAAAAAGCTTTATAAGCTCCTTCGAATCCTTCATAATTCTCATAGCCTGCTTCCTCAGGGTAAATAGCATCAATAAGTTCCTCAAAAGCCAATAATTCTTTATGTGCCTGTTCGTACGTACTATAGTTATAACCTTCATCGTAATAATAGGTGTCGAGCGTTTCATATAGCTGTTCTGTTTGAACTAGAAGCTCAGTAATGTCTGTGATTGCCTGCTCTTCATAGGCTTTCGCAGAAGCACCACTACCACTTGAAGATTTTAAGTTGGAGTCGCTCCCGCTTTCCGCAGCATTTTCATTTGCTTCTATGTCTCCCATTTCCTGCGAAGCGCTTTGGTTTGAATCAGTGTCGTTATTTTTTTCTTTACTCGACGCACTGCTTGGCGTCACTGGATTGTCACTTTGCGAGGCAAAAAGGAAAAATGAACCGAGACCAAAAGCAAGTACCCCGGCTAAAAGCATCGGTCCGCCGATTGTTCCTTTTCGTTTCACAAATAAAAACATACTGAAGCCAAGAAGAATAGCTCCAACGACGATCACGACCAGTAACATAATTTCAGAAACACCCATGCTGGTTCCTCCTCTGTTATGCTGCTAGTTCGTTACAATCCAATCTTCCATAAACCATTCTTCTTCATCTTTATCGTATTCATACCAAATTTCAAATTCTTCCCGTGCCTGTACAGCATTTTCATTCTGGGCGTCCACATATGATTTTGTATAGTAACGATCGTCTCCCAGATACTCCG
Source organism: Marinococcus salis (assembly GCF_054971365.1). Classification (NCBI taxonomy): domain Bacteria; kingdom Bacillati; phylum Bacillota; class Bacilli; order Caryophanales; family Bacillaceae; genus Marinococcus; species Marinococcus salis. The sequence goes on from NZ_JBQOJB010000001.1 coordinate 167,249, forward strand.
TTTCCGTTTCTTCCAACGGGGCCCACTCCGCCGTAGACGGACTGATTAAATTATCTTCGTAAAGAGCATGAGCCTCTGCCACTGCTTCCTTTTCCGAAACACCGCTTGCTTCCAGACCTGTAGAAGCGGAAATAAAAAACATAATTACTGCCCCCAGCACAAGACCCGTAGTTGCAAAAACCCAGTGCAGGCCGCCAATCCCTTTATGCTTTGGTTCAAGAGGCGGAGCTTTCACATTAGCGTCTTGCTTGTTTTCTGTTCCGGATGTGCGCCGGGTTCCTTCATTCTCCTGATTCTTGTTGTTTTCATCGCTCAACACGATTCCCCCTTAAAAGTATTTAATGCTCACAACCACATTTTATTGGTCCTTTAAGCTTAGTCTTATATACCTATTATAGAAAAATAATTTACATTTTCCTACTATAAATTGAAAAAAATTAGAAAAAATTAATTTATATGCTGTGAGATATATTTTCTGTTTCCCGCATTCATTTAAATCTCTTCTTTTTTCCTTCTCCCAACCAAAAAAACCCGCGCAGATCACACCTGCACAGGTCATTTTATCCATTAAGACGTCCGTTCTTCGTCTTTTTGTCCTTTATATACACGGATGGCTTCGGCCGGGAGCGGCGGGCTAAAATAGTACCCCTGGTACTCCTGGCAGGCTTTCTCTGAGAGCAGGCGCAGCTGCGAGCATTTTTCGATGCCTTCTGCGATCACGTTGAATCCGAGACGCTGCGCCATATGGATAATGCTTTCCACGATGGCTTCTTCGCGCTGGCCGTCCTCGATGCTGTCCATAAAGGTTTTATCAATCTTCAGGGTATTAATCGGAAAATCCTTCAGGTAGCTGAGCGATGAGTAGCCAGTGCCAAAATCATCGAGAGAAATACGAATGCCTTTGGCACGGATGCTTTTCATTAAAGGAACAGAATGCTCCAGATCCTGCACGATGCTTTCGGTCAGCTCAAGCTCCAGGTACTCTGGCGGCAGGCCGGTGGTTTCCAAAATCTCTGTTACCATTTTCAGAAAGTCGGGCTGCTGGAACTGCAGCGTAGAAATATTCACCGACATCCGGGTTACGGTGCTTCCCTCCCCTTTCCATGCCGCCATCTGCCGGCACGCTTCCTGGAGAATCCAGCGCCCAAGCGGCACGATCAGTCCAGTTTCCTCGGCAAGCGGGATGAATTCGGCCGGCGGTACCATGCCGAGCTCCGGGTGCTCCCACCGCACCAGCGCTTCGTATCCCTTCACTTCCCCCGTCAGCACGTCCACCTGCGGCTGGTAATACAGCAGAAATTCTTCGCTGATCATGCCTTTGCGCAGACCGGATTCGAGCATCAGCTTTTTGGATACCTCGTCGTTCATATCCGAGGTGAAAAAGCGGTACTGGCCTGCTCCGTTATTTTTCGATTTATACATGGCTGTATCGGCGTGCTTCAGCAGTTCCTCGGCTGTTTCCCCGTCATCTGGATACATACTGATGCCGATGGAGCCGGAAATAAACAGCTCGTTTTCTTCGATCAAAAGCACCTGGTTCAGCGTCTGCAGGATGGCCTGGGCCGTGTTCCCGGCCTGATAGCCTGTTACATCCGGCATCACTACAACAAACTCATCACCGCTCTGGCGGGCAAGAACATCAGTCTCCCGCAGCAGTTGAGCCATCCGTGCAGAGGCGGTAACCAGCAGTTCGTCGCCGATGCGGTGTCCGTAAACGTCGTTGACATTTTTAAATCGGTCCAGGTCAATAAACAGCACCGCAAGCTTCTTATCCGGCTGCCGGTCAATGGTGGCAGCCAGCTGCTCGTTCAGCATGCGCCGGTTCGGCAGCCGGGTTAAATCATCCCGGTAGATCAGCTCCTGGATACGCTCATTCTGCCGGGCACGCTCCGAAATGTCCCGGATAATGCCAATATATATATTTTCGCCGCCGCTCTCCTGCCGGGAAAAAGAGAGCTCAAGCGGAAACGTGTAGCCGTCCCGGTGAACCCCCTCCAGTTCCACGAGTGAACCGCTTTGTACTTCTTCACCGTTTTCATGAAAGTATTCCACTCGTTTACGGTAAGCATCCGGCACAATAATCGAAAGCGATTGACCGACGATATCTGCTGCCCGGTGCCCGAAAATCCGCTCGGCGGCCTGGTTCCAGGAAATAATAAACATATCCATATTCGACGTGATAATCGCGTCGTTCGCCGAATGAATAATAGTCTGATACAGGCTGTCAATGTAGTGCAGCTGCTCTTTTTTAAATTCCATCTGCCGGTCAAAAACCGCAACAATTGTCGTAATGATCAAAATGCCCATAATTCCGATGCCGATGAAAATGGACAGCAGATCGGCATTTACCGCCTCCGGGCCGGCCACAGCCATGCCGGCGCTGCTGTGTTCAAAGGAAGCAGCAGCCATGCCGGTGTAATGCATGCCCGCAATAGCCGCCCCCATCAGCAGTGAGCTGCCAATAAAACCGGCCTCCTGGCGCAGGCGGTTCCGGATCCGGGGGATGAGGGAAAGCAGACGCAGAGCTGTAAACGACGCAAGAAATGCAATCACCACAGATAGCGCCACTAAAAATGAATTGTACGTCACCCCGGCTTCCATCTGCATGGCTGCCATGCCGACATAGTGCATCGATACGATCCCGCTTCCAATTAAAATGGCTCCCAGAAGATGAACGAGCAGACGGGGCTGAAAAAATCGAAGAATCAGAAAAGCGAGCCAGCTTGCTGCTACCGCAAATACAATACTCAGCGCGAGCAAAAGCGGGTCGTATGTTACAGGCATGCCCATGTCGATGGCAAGCATGGCGATAAAATGCATCGACCAGATGCCCCCGCCCAGACAGACGCCCCCGCTCATGGCCCAGAGGGCTTTATGCTTCGTCCCCGACGTTTTCAGCCTCCCTGCCGCATGAAAAGCAGTATAAGAGGCCAGTGCGGCAATTATTAAAGACAATACAACCAGTCCGGGGCTGTACGATTCATAAGTAATATCCATCACGTTCACCTCTGGTGATCCACCACATATTTTAGGTATTTAGACTTGATTAACCTATACTATTTATCGGTTGGAAAGTCAACGCATTTAAATAACACCTGCTTTTTTATTTTCGGTTCTGGATTTATCAGGAAACGTTAGTACTAAATAATCAGCTGGCAGGCTTTTGATAAAATGTCCTTTTTACTCATTTATGCTATTTCTTTTGATAAAAGCGGTTTTGTGCAATAAAGATGATATGATTGAGAAGAAAGCCTGTACAGGCACGCAGGCGGAAAGATGCATTCCTTTCTGCGGGCAGGAAAACATGAAGTCGTGGAGGATTTTATGCTATCGGGATTTTTTATAAATATTACTATTCTCATATCCTTTATCTATTTGTTTCACCGTTTATTGTATAAGACGCCTTTAAGCACGTCTTCCCCGGTAAAACAAAAATTGGCCGCCGGCATTGCCAGCGGCTTTCTTGGCCTTGTCCTGCTCGTATATACAATTCCACTGAACGAAACGACCATCATTGATCTACGCCTTGTACCGGTCACATTGATGGCGGTTTTTGGCGGATGGATGCCGACTCTGATTACCGGAGGTATTCTTGCGTTCGGCCGGCTGCTGATGGATTTCAGCATGTCTTCCGTGCCCGCGATCCTGCTGCTCGGCCTGAGCGTTGGTTCAGGGGCTCTCATTCACGCCCTTGTTCAAAACGTCTGGCAGCGGGCGGGCTGGATGGTGCTTGTGACCAATGTGTACATGACCCTGCTGCTTTCCCAGCTGCTGCCTTTCGACAAATGGGCAGCTGCGGCTCTTTTTTATTCTTTCGCCTCTCTTTTGGGCACGGCCATTGCGGTTTATATGTTTGTCCATCTCACGCAGGTGAACCAGATGTTTAACCGCTACCAGTACCAGGCCTACCGGGATAATTTAACCACGCTCTACAACCAGCGCGCCTTTCAGGAGCTGCTCGGGCAGGCCGCCGAGGAATATCCGGCAAGCAGCCGCCCCCTGTCGCTGTTGGTGCTTGATATCGATTACTTTAAACAAATCAATGATACATACGGGCATCTTGAGGGCGATATGGTTTTAAAGCAGCTCAGTCATGTAATTGTTGCTTCTATCCGGCCGGATGATGTGGCTTTTCGCATCGGTGGAGAGGAATTCGGCGTGATTTTGTATGACTGCGACGAAACCCACGCGTTAACCATTGCCGAGCGTATTCGCACTGATGTCGCCCGCACCCCGTTTATCCTTTCCGGGCAACCCGCTCCCCAATTTATCACCGTGTCCATTGGGGTTGGATCCTACCCGGTGCCCGAAAAAAACGTTCATGCTTTGTATGAGCTGGCAGACCAAGCACTGTATCAGGCCAAACGGCAGGGACGCAACTGCGTCTGTGCACCAGAATCAGTAAGTTAGTTAAGCCAAAAGAGCTGCCCGTTCAATAGACAGCTCTTCATTTATACTATTAGTCTTTCATTACGCACCCGGCGTATCCTCGAGGTCATCTACCCGTTTCTCCAGATACTCGGTATCCTTGCGGGCGTTGAATTTTTCGGCTTTTTCCACCTTTACGCTGATATTGTAATCCGGGATCTTTGCAAACTGCTCGTAGCGTCCTTTTGGCAGCAGGAAGTTACCTTCTGGAAAATGAACGCCCAGGTTGCCCGGAGCCATATCAGCCATGCGTACCCGGCCCTGGAACACACCATACCGGTTGTACAGCACCACCGCTTCGCCGTCCGTGAGACGGTTGTCTCTGGCATCCGCTTCATTCATCAGCACATCGTACCGCTCTGCGCCGTTGATCGGATCGGTCGTTTTGTACACCATTGAATTAAACTGCTTGCCCCGCCGGGTCGTGAGGTAAAAGTCTCCCGGCTGCCGGTTTAAATCCGGGATTTCGACCGGGATCAGATTGCCGCGGCCGTCCGGTGTCGGGCAGACGCCGCCTTCGCACAGCCACGCACCACCCCACTGGAACACGTCACCCTGCTTTTTCAAATGCTGGACACCGTCGTAGTTCGGGTTTGCCTTCGCCATTTCCTCGCGCACCTCGTAGCCGTCCTTAAAATCAACCAGGTGGGCGGTTTCCGGCTTCACGCGTTTGGCGAGGTCAATGTAGATCTTCCATTCCGCGCGTGCTTCTTCGATTTTATTTTTGTTGCCTTCAATTTCCGGGGAAAAGTAAACCATCCGCTCGGTCGACGTTGATGTTCCGCCGTCCTCCTGCTCGTAGCGGGTTTTAGCCGGCAATACAATCACCGCTTCTTTCGCGTCCACAAGCGTCGACGTATTCAGGATAATGTCCTGATGAACGCGGACGTCAAGCTCCGAGAGCGCCTGTTCTACAAAGGCCGGATCCGGCATCGTCTCAAGGAAATTCCCGCCGGACAAATAGTACATTTTGATTTTACGTTCGTGATCTTGTGGGAGCATAATATTTTCAAGCGTCACGCCGACCACATCGCCCTGCCATTTCGGCACCTCAAAACCCCATAGCTTCTCAATCCGTTCGATGTTACCGCCCTTAAAGTCACCGCCCGGAAGCACAAACGGGTCGGCACCCATTTCCCCGCTTCCCTGCACGCTCGAGTGGCCGCGAAACGGCATCAGGCCGCTGTACTGGCGTCCGAGAAAACCTCGCAAAAGCGCGAGATTAGCCACCTGCGAAATGTTGTCGGTCGCAAAGGAATGCATCGTCAGCCCGAGGGCCCAGGCGAACACCGCATTTTTGCTGCGGGCGAGCAGGTCGGAAAGCTCAATGATCCGCTCCTGCGTTACCCCGGAGGACGCCGTAATTTCCTCCCAGGACTGGGCTGCGACCTGCTGCTTCAGCTCCTCATAGCCATTCACGTGCTCGTCGACGAAGGAATGATTGATCGCGGAACCCGGTGCCTCTTCCTCCATATCGAACCAGTGCTTCATGATGCCGTGCATAAACGCAATGTCGCCGCCGATATTAATCTGGTAAAAATCATCCGCCACCTTGGTTCCGAAAAGTGCCGATTCCGGATTCGACGGAATCCAGTACTCATCCATCGACGGCTCGCGGTACGGATTGATGACGATTATTTTTGTCCCCTTTTTCTTCGCTTCCAGCATGTACTTAGTGGAGACCGGGGAGCTGTTGGACGCCACGCTCCCCCAGAACATCAGCACGTCGGTGCCGATCCAGTCCTGATAGTTGGCTGTCGATGCTCCGACGCCGACGGAGCGCTTGAGCGCCGTCTTGCTCGGCGAGTGGCAGATTCTCGACGCGTTGTCGATATGGTTCGCTCCGAGAAACCGGGAAACCTTGGCAGCCACGTAATAGGATTCGTTCGTAATACCGCGAGATGTCAGGTAAAACGCATACTGCTTCGGATCCAGTGCTTTCATTTTATCCGCAATCGTATCCATGGCCTCATCCCAGCTGAGCCGGGAAAATTTGCGCTCCCCCTTGCGGCGGATCATTGGATACGGCACGCGGCCAAGCTCACGCAGTTCAGTGCTCGAGTATTCACGCAGCTCATCAATATCCTTATTTAAAATCTCGTCCTCCACTGCGGGCATCGTATTCAGCCGCAGGACGTTCAGCCGTGTCGTACAGATGTGCGGCCCGCTGAGCGTCTGGTCATACAGCCCGGAGACCCCGAGCGCGCAGCCGTCACAGACGCCCTTTGTAATAATATTTTTGGCGTAGCCGAGGTTGTCCTTATTATTCCAGGCAATCTTCATCGTATCCCGGATATGCTTTGGCTTTACTTTGCCGAGCCCGAACGGAATCGGGCTTACCCAGTGCTCCGGCGCCGGCATTTTTGCTTTTTTCATTGGTCCCTGATGCTTTGTCTCTCCCATAACTGACCACTCCTCTATATGTAATAATAAAAAAACCACTTCACGCCCCGGAGCCTGAATCGCCCGGAGCGCAAAGCGGTTGAGTCTTTTGCAGGGTCGCTGCGAAGTGCCTAACCGGCTGTATGTTTAAGTAAATTTCTCCTGAATGTTGTCACTGAATACAAAGATCGACATGCCAAAGTCCTTTTCGATATCAATATCCACATACAAATCGACGAACGTGCTGCCGAGGAATTCCTCCATCTCCACCGGATGGTTCTTTTTGTACATGTCCTTGACCATCTCGGTCCGGGCCGCCCGCAGCATCTGTTCCCCGTTGTCCGCGGCGGCAATAAACTTTTCCACCGGCGACAGATTGCCCTCCATCTCACAGATGGCCCAGTGCTTGCAGAAGGTCGTGCTGATTTTGCCCGGGCCCTTGCCCATATGCCGTTTGCGAAATGCTTTGACCAGGTTGCTGAACTCAGCTTCGTATTTGTTCATTTTTTTCACCTTTACTATATTAAGCTCTCTAAATTTTATGCCCGGCGGCCGGAAAAATCAACTCGAAAGTCTCTCTTTTTTGGCCGGCTCAGCGTTTGCCTGCTTCAGCTGGCGGATGTCGACCCGGATCAGCAGGGATACGAGAAGTGCGACGATAAACATGCTGCCAAAAATCGAAAGCGTGAGCGCGTAGCTCTCGGTGACGCTGCGGATCCAGGAGGCCAGCAGCGGTCCGGCAAGCCCGGCAGCCGCCCAGGCAGTCAGCACGTAGCCGTGAATGGCGCCCAGCTGCTTGGTGCCAAAGATATCGCCGATGTAGGCCGGGATGGAAGCAAAGCCTCCACCGTAGCACGTCATGATCAAAAACAGTGCCAGCTGGAACAGGAGTGCCACAGTCAGGTTCGGCAGCGCAAAGAAAGTGACAATCTGGATCAGGAAAAACGCCGTGTAAACATTCGGGCGACCGAGATAGTCGGAAATGCTCGCCCAGGCAATCCGGCCCGCGCCGTTGAAAAAGCCCATCAGACCAACTGTCGTTGCCGCGGCGGCCGCCGACAGCCCGGCAATTTCCTGAGCCATCGGGGAAGCGACCGATAAAATCGCAATTCCGCACGTCACGTTAATGAACAGCATCACCCACAGGTACCAGAAGCGGCGCGTCTTGACTGCTTCATTCGCCGTCAGCTGTGCCAGGTCCGGCTTCTGTTTTCCGGCAGCTGCGTATTCCTTCATGTAGCCCTCCGGCGGACGCTCGAGATACAGCGCCGAGCTCATCATCACCGTGAAATACACGGCCCCCAAAATGAAAAACGTCCATGGAATACCGGCGCCTTCAATGAGAGACGCCATCACCGGGCTTGCGATCATGGCTGCAAAGCCAAATCCCATAATGGCAAGGCCGGTCGCGAGCCCCCGGCGGTCCGGGAACCATTTCACAAGCGTCGACACCGGCGTAATGTAGCCGATGCCAAGGCCGATCCCGCCAAGTATTCCGTACGTTATGTACAACAGCCACAGGGACTCCAGCATCGTCGCCGCCCCGGATCCGATCATGCCGAAGCCGAAAAAGCTCGCGGCCACCATTCCCGACACCCGCGGCCCGTGCTTTTCAACGAAATGGCCCATAAAGGCAGCCGAAAGCCCCAGAAACAGAATCGCAATACTAAATGTCAGCGACACCGCGCTTAAATTCCAGCCATACGTGTTAATGAGCGGATTGGTGAAGACACTCCAGGCGTAGACCGAGCCGATGGAAATATGAATCCCGACAGCCGCGAGCGCAATCAGCCAGCGGTTTTTTGTTTTACTCATCTTTCTCACTCCCCAATATGTAATAAAAAAAAGCGCCGCCTGTGCCGCCGGGAGAAAAATTCCCAGACGAAAACAGAACGACGCTTAGCTTCAGGCAGGACCTCTGCCGAAATACTAATGTAATCGTTTCCAAGATTATACTCATTTAAAACCGCCAACAGGACCGCTGCCACGGTGTTTAAATGTTACAGCTTTATGAACATCTTTATCATAGCTGTTTTTGGGCTGAATTACAATTGTTTTTTCTGATCGTTTACGTTTTCGCTTCACTCCCCCGCACGCGCGGCGCCCGGTACGCCATCAGCGCAATTCCCATGGCGACTACGACGAGTGCACTTCCGGCCCAGGAGGTGGCTGCGACGACGGATTGTTCCACGACGATGCCGCCGAGAATGGAACCAATCGCAATACCGACCTGGAGCGCCGACGTGTTGACGCTCTGCTGGATATCCGACGTTTCCGGGGCGACTGCAATCAGATAGCTCTGCTGCGCCGGGGCGATCGACCAGCTGAGAATACCCCAGATGATGACAGCTGCGATAAAGAGAGCCATCGAGTTTGTCGCAAATGGCAGGATGAATAGGATCACCGCAAACGATGCGATGAACGTAAGCGACATTTTTTTGGAGCCGAACTGGTCGGTCAGCCAGCCGCCGACGCCTCCGCCGGAGACCGCAGCGGCACCGAAGATGAAGAACATGGCGCTGATCCAGAACGAGTTCAGCCCCATCGTCTCCTGCATAAACGGGTTAAAGTAGCCGTACAGCGTGTAGTGGCCCGCAAGCACGAGCAGCGTCACACTGTGAATGCCGACGATCTTGATATCCTTGAGCGAGCGGATCTGCTGGCCGACCGTGACCACCTGCTCTGGCTGCATGCGCGGCAGAAAGCGGACCATGAGCGCACCGATCAGCATCGTGAGCACTGCGATCATGACAAAGATGATCCGCCAGCCAAACGCCTCGCCGATAAGCACGCCGAGCGGCACCCCGAGCACGAGCGCCGAGCTCACGCCCATCGTGACGAGTCCGATGCTGCGGGAGCGGTATTTGGCTTCCACAAGCTTCGGCGCCATCGTGAGTGCGAGCACGATAATGAGAGCGGCGCTGGCCGCTGTCACAAACCGGGCGGTCATCAGCACCGCAAACGTCGGAGCAAAGCTTGCACCGATATTCGCGATGGCAAACACCGCAAGCGCCCACATGTAGACGGTTTTTCTCTCTACGTTGGACGTAAATGACAAAAGCAGCGGCCCTGCCACCGCAAACACGAGGGCAAAAATTGTAATCAGCTGTCCCGCAATCGCAATAGAAACCCCTAAATCGTCCGAAATGAGCGGAAGAATGCCGCTGATAATCAGCTCGACCATGCCGACGATAAACGCCGACACCGCCAGTAAGTAAACACGTGAATTCATAACACAATGACCTCGAAAGACTGTTGCGTCTTCCGTCCCTTTCTATCCTAAAATCTTCTATTTCAGTCTAACATGAACATGACATTGAAAACGATATGCGGCCTGCACGAAAAAAGCAGCACCCGAACCGGGCCCTGCCTTCTCTCATTTATATCAGCTGCACATTTGGTGTCGTTTTTTCGTGATTCTGGTACTGCCTGGCCATAATGCCTTCCGGAGTAATTTCCCAATCGGTGATCGAAAGAACCAATTCGTGCCGAAAACCGGTCAAACGGCAGGAGGCAAGCTCCTCTATGTGTACCGGGCGTCCCTGCAGTTCCTCCAGCAGCTCGTACGTTTCCGGCTTCCACATCATATATTCATCGTAGAAAAAAGGAATAAGTAATCCTTCCTTTCGCTCCTTCGCCTGTTCGAAGTTAACAATTGCACTATCACGAAAAAGAGAGCCGATGTCTTCCCAACGATCCGAACGTATCTGAGCAGCAATGAATGTGTTTCTCATCAGTGACAACTCCTTTCCTCCATCTATTCCCAGAAGAAAGGAAATTTAGACATGAATGGTGAATGTTTTATGAGAAAAGCTTACTTCACTGCGGCTGAAACAGTTCCACGAGCAGCAGCGCCACCGCGCCCAGCATAGTTGCCTGGCTGCCGAATTCGGTAATAACGACTTTCGTCTGCTTGGCCTGCTGGGTGAGAGCGCGCTCCTGAATGGTCTGCCGGACCGGGCCGAGCACGTACTTTCCGGAGGCTGAGACCCCGCCGCCGATAATGATTTTGGTCGGGTTGATAATATGAATCAGATTAGTGAGCCCGATGCCGAGATATTCGCCGGTCTGACGGAGAATGTCGACTGCGAGCGGATCCCCCGCCTCAGCGGCGGCAAATATAATTTCTCCGCTCACACGCTCCAGATCGCCCTCGATTAATTCCCATATCTCGCTCTCGGGATAATTTTTTAAGCTTTCCACAGCCCGCTCCGCCACCGCCGGCCCGGAAGCGACTGTCTGCAGACAGCCATTGCTTCCGCACGCACAGCGGCGCCCGTGCACGTCAATTGCCATATGGCCAAGCTCCCCGGCGATATCGTATTCTCCGTGGTAGAGCTCCCCGTTGATCACAACACCCGACCCGATTCCGCGGCCAACGTTCACCGCCACCATGCTCGTCACATTTTCCCCGCTTCCAAACCAGGCTTCACCGAGTGCCATGGCACGCGCATCGTTTTCCACTTTAACAAGAAAGCCAAATTCCTTTTCCAGTTCTTCTTTAATCGGTATGTTTCGAAGATGCAGGTTCGGCGCAAACAACGAAGTTCCTGTCGAAATATCGACGACCCCGTGCATGGCCACGCCGATACCGATCACTTTATCCCGCATGAGCGGTATTTCATTCAGTAAATCATGGATCCCTTTTTTCACGACATTCAAAAACGCCGTTTCCTCCATCAGGTTAATGCTTGCCTTCAAGTGATGAATAACTGTGCCGGACAGGTCGGCAAGGCCGAACTCCACTTCTGTCGGACCGGCGTCGAGGCCGATAATATAAAAATCGCTGCTATTGATCACAAGCATCGTCGGCTTCCGGCCGCCCCGGGAATCGCCGAGACGGCTTTCTTTGACGATGCCCTGCTCGATCAGCTCACGCACGTTCGCGCTTACCGTCGGCGGCGTCAGATTTGTTTCTTTCGCAATCTGGGCACGTGAGATCGGGCCCTCGCTACGGATTTTATTTAAGACAATCGATTTATTAATGGACTTCATCCATTGAAAACTGCCGGTTTGCATAACTGTTTCCCCCGTTTCGCGGCCCCTGGTTCTTCTTCCACGTGCCCTGATGCAGTGCATAGAACCTGCGCGGATTCTCTATGTCCTATTCCCCGCGCAGACGCAGCTGAAAATGAAAAGGCTTGGTGTACAGCCGGTACGGCTCCAGCACATCCGGGCCGCAGCTGGCTGAACCCAGCCCGTGCTGCTGGTGGTCGAGCTGTACCGTCACATAGTCCGCTTTCACCAGTTCATGACGGTGACGGGCCTGTTCCATATTTTCCCGGGTATACTCCTGAATTGTAAAGTCAAAGCGCTCGCCGCGGGCCTCCGCCGTTAGCGATACCGCTCCCCCTTTAATAGTTACTTCGCGCACGTTGTGGCGGTTTCCGTTTTCCTGCGGAAAAATGTACGGCGTCATCAGCTCCGGCACCGGGGACGACCAGGAGCCGCGGCGCACCGACTGCCGGCTGTCGCGATAAGCCTCTCCCGGCCCCAGGCCGAGCCAGTCCACCTGCTGCATCGACTTAGGCACCGTCCATTCCATGCCGATCCGGGGCACTGTTTCCGGATAATCGCCGTGCGGCACCACAGAAACATCTATATCCACCGTCCCCGAGGGCGCAATAACATACGTCCAATCGACATTCATCCCCCACGCAAGCCCCGGGGGCGCGACGCTTTCCTGAACGGCCACATACACCACTTCGCCGTGTTCGGTCACTTCGACTTTGTTCGTCCGCGTAAGCAGATAATGGAGCCCGGACAATTTCCACGTGGTCTCCGATGGTACTGGCTTCCATTCCTTCTGCCCCCAGCGGTCATTATCAATCGGCGCCCGCCACAGATTCAGCTTCGGCCCGTGCTCGATCAGCGGCTCCCCGTTGTGCGTCCATGCGTTCATTCTGCCCGTCTGCCTGCAGAACGCGAGGTGCGTTATTTCCCCGGAAATAATCCATTCCGTGGGCGTCCTTGTCACCGTGAGCGCAGATGCACTGTCGCTTTCAACCGGCACATCACCCGGAAGCACTGCCTCCTGCAGCACGTGCTCGCTCCAGGCTACTTCGTGTCCGGCCGGTGCCCACGGCGTGTCTTCCTTCAGCGAGCATTCCACCGATAGAACTACCTCTTCGCCGGCTTCAGCTTCCACGGTTTCATAGGGAATACTGAGCAGCTGCGACGTGCGCGCCGGTACTTCAATACCGCGGAGCTCGCCTGCCTGAACGGTGGTGCCGTCGATTTTCACCTGCCAGTGCCACGCGAGGTGTTCCGTGCCGAGAAAATCATACTCATTCACGATTCGGTATTCCTCGTCGCTACCCGCTTCCACCCAGATCGGCTGGATGATTTTTTTGTATTCCCGGAGCGCCGGAGAAGGTGTGCGGTCCGGCATCAACAGACCGTCAATGACAAAGTTGCCGTCGTGCGGATATTCCCCGAAGTCGCCGCCGTAAGCGAAGTACTTTTTACCATCATCCGTGGTACTTAAAATGCCCTGGTCGATCCATTCCCAGACGAACCCGCCCTGAAGCCGGTCGTGGCGGCGGATCGTTTCCCAGTATTCCTTCAGCCCGCCCGGCCCGTTGCCCATAGCGTGCGCGTATTCACACAGAATGTGCGGTTTTTCATAATCCGTGTGTGCCCCGAGCTGGTCCATCACTTCGACGCTTGTGTACATGGTCGTAAACACGTCGGAGGCGGTTGGATCCTGGTCCGGCTGATTCCGTACCGCTGCTTCATTCATCAGCTGGCGTGTTTCGCCTTCATAGTGCACGAGACGCCCCGGGTCACGATCCTTCGCCCAGTCGGCCATTGCCTGGTGATTCGGGCCGAAGCCGGACTCATTGCCAAGCGACCACATGATTATCGACGGGTGGTTTTTGTCACGCTCAACCATCCGTACCATCCGGTCCAGATAGGCCTCTTTCCATTCCGGGTCCCGGCTGAGCCGGCTCCAGTCATTTATCACATCAAAGCCGTGGCACTCCAGGTCTGCTTCATCGATCACATACAGTCCGTAACGGTTACACAGGTCGTAAAAGGCCGGCGCGTTCGGATAATGCGCGGTGCGCACGGCGTTAATATTGTTCTGCTTCATTAATAGCACGTCTTCCTCCATGCGTGCTGCACTCACCGCCCGTCCGGTTTCCGGATCGTGGTCGTGGCGGTTTACGCCCTTCAGCGTAATCGGCACACCGTTCACGAGAAAGACGCCGCCCTTCAGTTCGACAGACCGGAAGCCAATGTCGTGGACAACCCGGTCCACCTCTTCTCCGCTGTCGTCTCGCACCACGAGCACGAGCTGGTATAGATACGGCGACTCCGCCGACCATTTGTTTGGATTCGCTACGTGCATATCCGCGCTTGCTCCCGAGCTGTCCGCCGGCAGCTGTGCCGTACCGATTTCTTCTGCCCCGTCATACAGATAGGCGTCGACCGTATAGGCTTCCTCCGCCCGGTTTGTGTGCACGTCTATCCGGCAGACCGCGTCCCGGTACTCCTCGTCGAGCATAGTACGAACGAAAAAGTCATTCACATAGACGGGCGGCTTCACCTGCACGGACACGTCGCGAAAAATGCCGCTCATCCACCACATGTCCTGGTCTTCGATGTAGCTGCCGTCCGACCACTGGTAGACCCGCACGGCGATATGATTGGTGCCGGCATTCACAAGCTCCGTCACATCAAATTCACCTGGCACCCGGCTGCCCTGGCTGTAGCCGACTAACCGGCCGTTCACCCAGACGTGAAAGGCGCTGTCGACGCCTTCAAAGGCCAAAAGCACCGTGTGGCCCTCCGGCACCTCCGCCAGTTCAAAGGTCCGCCGGTAGCTTCCGGTAGGATTTTCGGACGGAATGTTTGGCGGGTCCACCGGAAACGGATAAATCACGTTTGTGTAATGCGGACGCCCGTAGCCGTGCAGCTGCCAGTGCGACGGCACGGCGAGCGTATCCCAGTTTGCATCGGAAAAGTCCGGTGCATGAAAGCCTTCCGGTGCCTCCTCCGGCGACGGTGCATAGTGAAATTTCCAGTCACCGTTCAGCAGCGTGACGTTCCGTGCGCCTCCCGTGTCGCTCTGTGATACGAATGAGGCCCGGGCTGCCCGGCGGTTCCGCTCGAGCGTGGTTAAGTCTTCCCAATCTTTTTGCATAGCAATGCCTCCTACTTGGACTGTTTAATAATGGTAATTCCGCGCGGTGGGAGCGTGAGGGTTTCATGAATCGCTTCCCCGCTCACCAGGTTCGTTCCGGTCAGTTTCTTGGACGTCAGGCTCTGCTTTCGCTCGCTGAAGTTGGAGACAAACAGGTATTGATGGCTGTTGTTTTCGCGTTTTTGGACAGTCATACCATGCGGGAGCGGCACGTCCACCAGACGTTCAACCCCGCTCTCCCGCAGGACGGAGGCATAGAAATCATCGTAAAATGATTCCTCCGGGCGGGCGGCTATATAATACGCCTGCCCGCCCCCGTAACGGTTTCGGGTAAGTGCCGGCCGGCCGGCATAAAAATCGTCCCGGTACGCAGCCAGCACCTCCGCCCCTTCCGTGTGAATCAGGTCGCACAGCTCGGTGAGCGTGTATTCGCCCCCGAGCTCCGGCACGTCTGCCCGCTTAATCATGGTATTTTCTTCGCCGTCGCCGAGGCTGTCGATTTCCTCGGACCAGATGCCGAGCACCTCGCGGAGCGGGCCCCGAAATCCACCTAGAAAGCACAGGTCGTGTCCATCCACAATGCCGGACCAGTACGTGGTGATCAGCGTGCCGCCGTTTTTTACAAATTCGGTAATTTTCTCACCGACGCCTTCTCGCACCATGTACAGCATCGGGGCAACGAGCACCTTGTACGGCGACAGGTCTTTATCCATATCAATCACGTCCACCGGCACGCCCTGCTTCCAGAACGCCTTGTAATGGTCTTTCACAGTGGCTTCGTAATGAATGCCGCTGTTTCGCGGCCCCTGGGCGCCCTTGACTGCCCAGCGGTTTTCGGTATCAAAAATGACCGCCACTTCCGGCTGCACCGTCGTTCCCGCTAGCTCTCCCGCGGCTTCGAGCGCCCGGCCAAGCTCAGCGACTTCCCGGAACACCCTCGTCTCGCTATGGCCGGCGTGATCCACCACCGCGCCGTGAAATTTTTCGCTCGAGCCCCGGCTTTTCCGCCACTGAAAATACTGCACCGAGTCGGAGCCGTGGGCGACTGCCTGCAGGGATGAAAGCATATGCACCCCCGGCTTTTTCAGCTTGCTGAGCGGCTGCCAGTTGGTCGTGCTCGGCGTGCTTTCCATCAGGAAAAACGGCTGCCCGTCCTTCATCGCCCGGAACCAGTCATGGTTCATGCCGACCCAGGCAGCCAGGTCCGTGTCATCTTTCGTGTAATGCCACGTCGGGTACGAATCCCAGGAAATAAAATCGATCACTTTGGCGAATTTAGCATAATCCAGCTCGTCGAAGGCCTCCATGAAATTGGCGGTCGCCGGCAGCTTCGGGTTGGCCTTGCGGAACGGACGGAGCTCATGCTCGTAAAAATCAATCGTCTGGTCGGTAACAAACTGCTTCCAGTCCAGGTTCAGCCCGTGCACCATCGTTTCACCGTGCGGCGCCGGGGATTCAATTTGCTCCCAGGAGGAATACGTGTGGCTCCAGAACGTCGTCCACCAGTCATGGTTCAGCTGCTCGAGCGTGCCGTATTTGTTTTTCAGCCACTGCCGGAATGCTGCCTGGCAAAGCGGACAGTGGCATTCGCCGCCATATTCGTTTGAAATATGTAGCCCGATCACTGCCGGGTGATGGGCGTAGCGTTCGGCGAGGCGGGCGTTCATCTGTTCTGTCTTTTCCCGGTAGACCGGCGAGGTATAGCAGTGGTTGTGGCGCAGCCCGTGCAGGTTGCGCTGCCGGTGCTCATTTACCCGCAGCACCTCCGGAGACCTTTCCGACATCCATGCCGGCCGGGCGCCGCTCGGCGACGCGAGAAAGGCATAGATCCCGTTCGCCTCGAACTGCTCGAGAATACGGTCAAGCCAGCCGAACGTAAACGTCCCTTCCTCCGGCTCCAGGCTCGACCAGGAAAAGATGCCGACCGACATGACGTTGCAGTTGGCTTCCTTCATGAGCCGAATGTCGTCTTCAAGCTTGTCGGGATAATCGAGCCACTGCTCGGGGTTGTAGTCTGCCCCGTGCAGAAGCGTTCCCGGCGCCGGGAAGATGGACTCGTAGTCACGTTTCAATATATATCATCCTTTCAAAGCTGTGGTATTTCGGTTGCATTACGCTAACCTATTCCTTGACCGAGCCACCCAGGATCCCGGCAATAAACTGCTTCTGCAGGATCAGGAAGAACACCATGATCGGCACAACGGAAATGGCAGCCCCGAGCATAATCTGCCCGTAATCAATGTCTGACAGGCCGACAAGGCTCGACAGCGCCACCGGCAGCGTGTACATTTCCCCAGAGTTCAGCACCACAAGCGGCCAGATAAAGTTGTTCCACTGGAACATAAACAGGAAGATGGCGACAGCCGCGAGCGCCGGACGCATAGTCGGCAGCACAATTTTGAAAAAGATCCGGAATTCCCCAGCACCGTCCACCCGCGCTGCCTCCAATAGCGTCGTCGGGATCGCCTGCATGTTCTGGCGCATGAGAAAAATGGCGAACGGATACGCGAGCTGCGGCAGAATAACTGCCTGGTACGTGTTCAGCCAGTTGAGCTCCACGAAAATCCGGAACAACGGGATCAGCGTGACATGGTACGGAATCATCATCGACAGCAGCAGGATAAAAAAGATAGCGTCGCGTCCTTTAAATTTAAACTTCGCGAATGCATAGCCCGCCGCGCTGCATATGAGCAAGCTGAGCGCGGTAAACGTAATGGCGATAAACAGCGAGTTGAACACGACGCGCAAAATGCCGATGGACTCATTCAGGTTGATAAAGTTTTCGATCAGGTACGTGCCGGGAAGCAGCGACGGCGGAATGCCGAAGATTTCTCCCGACGGGTTGGTTGCCCCGATAACCATCCAGTAGAATGGAAAAATGGAAACGATGACGCCTACTGCAAGCAGAGCATACAGCACGATTTTTTTCGGCAGGTGTTTTTTTGGCGTATTAGCCGTTGAAGTACTCAATCCCGATCACTCCCAACTCTCAGCTGTATCCAGGACAATACAGCGATAATAATTACCAGCACATAGGCAATCGCCGACGAGGCGTAGCCAAAGTCAAAGTAGCGGAAGCCCTGGTCGTACAGGTACATAATGACCGTCAAGGTGCTGTTGTTCGGACCGCCGTTCGTTAAAATGTACGACTCGTCAAACAGCTGGAGTGTACCGATCGTAGAAAGCACCACCGTAAATAGAATGACCGGCTTCAGCTGCGGAAGGGTAATGTAGAAAAACTGGCGCACCTTGCCGGCGCCGTCGATGCTTGCGGACTCATACAGATCCTTGGAAACGTTCTGCAGACCCGCAAGCAGGATCACCATGTTGTAGCCCGTCCAGCGCCACGTAACGACGAGCATAATCGACACCTTCGCCCAGAACGGGTCGTTCAGCCAGGAGACTTTTTCCAGGCCAATCGTGGAAAGCACGTAGTTGACGATCCCGTAGTTGCTGTCCAGGAGAATGATAAACACGATCGATGCCGTAACAAGCGCCGTTACAGATGGAAGGAAAAAGGAAACCCGGAAAAAGCCGTTAAAGCGTATGAGTGCTGAATTGAGCATCACCGCAAGCAGAATCGCGAGCGTAATCATGATCGGCACCTGAATAATCAGGATCGTAAACGTGTTAATGAGCGACTGGTAAAACAGTCCGTCGTTAAAGAGCCGTATGTAGTTCTGGAAGCCGATAAAGCTCATTTCTCCCCCTTCACTAGCCTGGAAGCTTAATATAAAGGAAGAAATAACCGGGTAAACCGTAAAGACGGCAAACAGAAACACGGCCGGAAAAACGAGAATGTAAGGAAAGGTTTTCGGGGTGATCCATTTCTTTTTGGTTTTCGTCTTTTCTTCGGCGTGCTCCGAGTTGACGTTTTCCATGTTCGACATGTTGTACCTCCTTATAAAAATGGGAGAGCAGGCGCTCTCCCGTTCATTCGTTATTGTGATGTTTCCCGGCCGGTTTCACTGGCCAGCCGATCGACCACATTGCTCATAACATTGCTTGGATCGTTGCCCTCGAGAATGACCGAGGACTGCGCGTCCATGATCACATCTTCCGCCCGCGGGATATCGGAGTTGTAGACCGGAGGTTCAATGTTGTCGGTTGTATCAGCAAGCAGGCCGTAAACCGGCTCATTGTTAAAGTATTCCACCGGCTCTTCAAAGATCGGATCCTCATAGGTGCTGGTGAGCGACGGGAACAGCCCGTAATCTTCAAAGGCCTGAATTTGTACATCTTCATTGGTTGTAAAGTATTCGGCGAACGCATAGGCTGCATCCTGGTTTTCCGAAGACTCCAGTACCGCCAGGTTGGATCCGCCGGAGTTCGCTGCCTGCGGCGTGCCCTCTTCAAACGTCGGCAGTTCCATGACGCCCCACTGCCCGCTCATGTCCGGAGCCTGATCCATGATCGTGCCGCTGTACCAGGCGCCTGTCGGCACCGAAGCCACGTCGCCGTTTACAGTTGCCCCGACCATTGCATCCCAGGTGTTAGCGTTATAAATCAATTCCTTCTCACTCATTTCCGCCATCAGGTCCATCGCCGCCTGGGCTTCGTCCGTGTCGAGCTGGATTTCGCCGTCCTCGTTAAAGTAGTTGACCCCCTGCTGGTTCAAAAACACGCGGTACGGGGAATCATCGGAGGTCACCTGCACTGGCAGCATGAACGCATCCGTTTCTTCGACGACCTTTTCACCAGCAGCCACGTAGTCATCCCACGTTTCAATATCATCCGGATTCACCCCGGCTTCTTCAAACAGGTCCACCCGGTAGAATACACCGGCCGGGCCGATGTCCCACGGCATCGAAACAAAGTCGCCGTTTTCGTCCTGCGCGGCATCCACTTTAAATTCCGTGAATTTATCCGCATGCTCATCAAAGCCGTTTTCCGACAGGTTCATGAAGCCATCCGGAAATTGGGATTTGTAGTTTTCCAGCTGGGAGGACTCCAGGGATACAACGTCCGGCAGGCCGGAACCGCCGGAGCCAAGGCCAACCGTCAGCCGCTCGTACACGTCATCGGTCGAGCTGTCCTGGACTGTAATCTCCACGTCCGGATGCTCTTCCATAAACTGTTCGGCTGCCTGCTCCAGGGATGACGCTGCCACGTTCCACGACCATACTTCCACTTCGCCGCTCAGTTCACCGTCGCCGCCTCCGCCATCGCCGCCGCTGTCACCGCTTCCACCTCCGCAGTTGCCGCTGCATGCTGTTAACAGACCTACCGACGCTGCCCCCGCTACTGCCAATTTCCAATATGATGTTTTTGTCAAGGCCGGTCGATCTTTCCCCGAAAACGCCGGAATAAAATTCCCCAGAAGGAAGCTCAGTCTTCCTTCTGTTTTTCTTTCATTCGGTAGCTTTCCCCTTTCATGTTGAAAATATGGGAGTGATGAAGCAGCCGATCAAGCATCGCTGTCGCGATTGGAATCACCCATGATTTCTCCCCATTCGCCAAAGGCTTTATTCGACGTGAGGAGAATCGGTCCGCGTTCGTACCGCCGGGCGATCACCTGAAACAGGTAATGAGCACTGCCTGGATCGAGCTTCATATAGCCCATTTCATCAATAATGAGCACCGATGGTTTGACCAGGCTGCGAATCTTTTTCTCCAGCCGGCCTTGGGCGTCTGCTTGTTGGCACTGAAGGACGAGCTCGTGCGCTGTCACAAAATACGTTTTGTAGCCATGAGCGATGGCTTCCAGCCCCAGCGAAACAGCGAGATGCGTTTTTCCGATGCCCGGAGGGCCAAGGAAAATTAGATTTTCGTTCGCCTCGATAAAGGACAAGGTGGCACATTCCTGTATACGCCGGTGATCCACCGAGGGCTGGGCCGGAAAATCAAAATCATCCAGGGTCTTTCGAAATGGCAGGCGGGCAAACTTGAGGAGGGTCTGCACCGACCGGGCATGTTTGGCTGCTACTTCTTCTTCCAGGAGGTTGTATAAAAACGTCGAATAGGCTATATTATCGGTGGAAGCCTGTTGGGCCATGGCGGACCATCGGTCCGCCGTGACCGGCAGGTTCAAGGTGCGGCACATGGCTTCAAGACGCTTGTTCATGATTGTTCTCCCCACGAGAACCGATCATAAAACGTCAATGAACGCGTGTCGACATCCAGCGAAGATAGGGAAACAGATGGCCGGTGGTCAGCCGGGGCCGTCTGTTTCTTTTTGTTGTGGTCTTCCCATCGGGAAGCCGACGGGCCGAATCGCTGAAAGGAAACCGGTGAGCCCTGACAAAACATCGACAGGTCGCCATGAAGCGTTTCTTTAATCAATATATCGTTGCCCGCATAGGCGGAGGGAAGCATCCATTTCTCTCCCCGGTAGGACAGCGAGCCATCCCAGTGCGATTTTCGGTACGTATGATAACTGGTATCGTATCGTTTCACGGTATGTATCGGCTGCAGCTGTTCCTCGGCCCAGCGTTCCTGCGGCGAAATCCCCGTTGTTTGATGGATCTTCCGATTGCCGGTCTGATCCAGCCACCGTAAAAGCTCCAGGTTCGTCTGATCCAGGGAAGTGATCGGTCGGCCCTGAAGAAAATGGTTCTGCAGGTATTGAATCGATCGCTCCACCTTGCCTTTCGTCTGGGCCCGGTAGGGCCGGCAGGCCTTCGGAATAAACCCGTAATAATCGGCAAAGGCCGCGAATCGTTCATTCCACAATACCCGCCCCTGATCCCGTCCATGGACTACCGTCTTCATATTGTCGAACAGAAGGTGCTTTGGGATGCCCCCAAAATACTCAAACGCCCGAAGGAGCCCTTCCATCACATGTTCCAGGTCCTGTTTGTCGGTTAACCAGGCATACTTCATTCGCGAATATCCGAGAATCACCACGAATAACGACAGTTTGCGTTGCTTGCCGTCGATCTCCACCAGCCCAACATCTTTCCAATCCACCTGCATCTGTTCCCCCGGCCGCGTTTCATACCGCATCGTATATTTCTTTTTCGCGGCAGCCCGGTAGGGCTTCATGTAATCCTTCAGAATGGTAAGCCCACCGCGATAGCCCTGCGCCTCAATTTCTTCGAACAATTTCACACTATTCCACACCTGATCCTCCAACATACGCTGGTCCAAATAGGATTTGTAGGGATCGAGTTTACTGGCTTTCTGTTTCCGTTTGGATGATACCGGTGCTGACGGAGCCGAGAGTATTTACGTACCGTTTTGCGATCCATGTGAAGCTCTCTGGCAATATCGGAGATCGACATCCCCCGTTCTTTCATTTCCTTAATCATAAAAAATTCCCCTTTCGTTTTCACAAACCACAGCACTCCTTTCTCAGCTATGGTTTGTATTCTACGTGGGGAAATTTATTCCGGCTATAATGGGGAGTTTATCATCGGCTTTAACATTTTCATGAACCCATCCCCCTCAAAGTGTATTACCAGCTTTTGAAAGTCGTGTATGTAGAATTTATTAAAGCGTTTTCAAAAGTTAGTAAAATAAATTAATTAACTTAGTATTTATTAAACAGCATTTTGTAAGCGGTGTCAATGAGATTATTTATGCCTTGATTCATTAAAATTGGATAATTTTCTTTTATGTAAAATAGAAAAGAAAAGCCCAAAATAAGGACTTCTCTTTAAAAATTATATTATGAAGTTTTTCTTTCTTCTCTATTTTTAGAACGCATGCTTTTTTTCGAAACTGTTTGATTTGAGGACTTCTCGAATTCTGTTTCTTTCATAGTAGGAACTACACCTAATATAGGCAATTCTAGTTCTTTTTCTATATCCTGCTCAGTTTTTATTGATCTATCTAAAAATTCAAGTAAGAACGCGATTCCCGCTCCTATTACTAAACCAATCACTGAAGCGATCGTTAAAATCAAAATTGGCTGTGGAGCAACTGGGGCTCCCTCGTTTGCTAATTGTGCCTCAGATAGTACACTAACATTGTCTACATCCATGATATTAGGAATTTCTTCCTCAAATGTTTGAGCTAAATTATTAGTTAAAGCTGAAGCCATTTGAGGGTTAGAATCCTCAATACTGACCGTCGCGACTTGGGATTCTTCTTCTGATGTCACTTCAATTTTAGAACGTAACTCTTCTATAGAGCCCTCAAAGTTTGTATTTTCGATTACCGGTTCTAATATAGTAGGACTAGTAATAATAACATTATATGTACTAATTAAATCTCTACTAGACTGAAGTTCTGAAGAAGAAACAGTGTCACTTTCATTTTGAGATTGATTAACTAGAATCTGAGTTGATGCTTCATACTGCGGGGTCATTACAAAAAATGTAACAAATGCGCTTGTAAGTAGCGCTACAAGTGTTATGGCAATAATAAGTTTAATACGTTTTTTTAGGGTTTGAAGTATTTCTTTAATATTGATTGTCTCTTCCATAGGTTCCTCCAAAATATTACTTTTTCTATCAATAAATTTAGTTTACCACAGTCTAGTTTTAAATCCGATAATATATTTTCAAAAAGAAGATCGCAATTGCAGTTTATATCTATTCTTTCTTAAAACCTTTTGAACTAATTATTCGAGTTAATTTATTTGCTCTCTTGATTTACTGCGGCGTTTGAAAATGTAAATGACTGGGTTTGCTGCTCTTTGCGATTTTCATAATTAACGCTAATCACTATTAATACGAACAAGAAAAAATATCTAAAATCGAAGAGACTGCCCGAAAACATTGAAACAATTATCATATAAAATGGGAGCACACTGAACACGGAGTTATACTTGTTTTTTTGAAAAGTAATTGGAAATAAAGCAAAGAGCAACAAAACTGTTAATAACACCAAAGCTAAAATTCCAGCTTCTAAAAGGACTTCTACTATAATATTATGTGCATAAGCCCCGTCAAAGTTAATAGCATAACTGTCTAATCCGCTACCTAAAATAAAATTTTGTTTAATTAGTTCGAAGGAATTTAAATATATGGTGTCCCGTCCTGAATAATATATATTTTCTACAAACAATTTTATAAAACGCTCATTAAATACTTCAATTGCCAGATTAAATACCGGAAAAAGGACAGGGAGAATTAATATTATGATTATCAAATGTTTTATTGAAAATGAACGCAAATATTCTTTTTCTCTTAGTATGATAATAAATAAAAACGCTAAAGTAATAAAAGCTCCTAACATCCCGCCTCGGGAACCCAACATTATAATGCTTAATAATTGTAAGAGAGCAAATATTAAGTACATATTTTTTTTAGATTGAAAAAATATGTACACACTAGCAACTAAGGAAAAAAAAGCGATTCTAGTAGCTACGTTGGGGCCGCTTATACCGACTCCTCCACCTTCGTTTCCTGTAAAAAAAGAACCTACAAGAATCAAAAAATACAGCATCCCTATCCATATTAGCAACTTGGCAAAAGGATTTATCAAAATTTTAGAATTCTCGACTAATTTAAAGGTCACAAAAATAATTGAAATTATAATAAACATGATCAAAATGTCGATGAATTTTAACACTGAAAATATTTTATCTTCGCTTTGGAAGAATGAAAATAGCGTTACTACAATAAATATATAAAAGATAAAATAAAATAAATTATATAAATTACCTTTATAATAGATTTTCTTGTATGTAATGATTGTTAAAATGAAAATTATTATATTTATTAATGAAAATATATATAATAATTTAATTTCTGGGAGATTTTCATTAATTCTACTTAATGAAAAGTCTCCTGCAAATAAAGTCAAAAAACATGAAATAAACAATAATTTTCTTAGATCAAAATTTATACTCATTTTCTCACCTTAAATCTTTTAATAATGTTCAAAATAGTTTTTATTTCAAAACTAAAAACTATTAATATATAAATTATTAATCCTCCTGAGCATTGTACAATAAATCCCAAAATTTCTGATTTAATACTAATAAAGCTCGAAATACCGAACCTCATAATTATGTAGGATACCAAAAACATTATTAAAGGTTTTAACAATGATAAATAGAGATCAAATAATTTCATTTTTAAAGTTTTCGCTATGCTGTACAAAAAAAAGTTATCCAAAATTAAAGAATGGACTAATATTAATATAGCTGTAGTTAAAAGGCTATATTGAGTGCCAATAACTAATACTAATATTAAAAAAATTAAAGACCATAGATTGAATTTAAAGTCTTTTTCTGGAAAACCTATACCCTGAAATACAAAACCTATCAATGTCGATAAAGATGACGTTATGCCTACTATCATCAAAACTTGGAGAATAGGTATAGCTTCTTTCCACTGTTCTCCATATACTATCAAAATAAACTCTTCAGCGAAAAATACTAAGCTTAAGCAGAATGGGATGATAAAATACATTAGCGTAACGATAACACTGAATAATTCTTTACTATTTTTTGAATTATTTTCTTTTTGTTTACTAACTCGGGGTAATAACACTTTTCCAATAGATCCTGATAAATAAAACCTAGCTACTGTGCTCCACTGGAAAGCTATAGAATAAATCCCTAAGTTTCTATCCCCAAGTATAGACCCAATTAAAAAATAATCAACATTATTTCTACTAAAATTAGCAAATTTAGCTCCTAATACATTTACGCTATATCTCACTATTTCTTGAAAGGAAGACCAATTGAAAAAACCAGTAATTTTTATTCTTTCAACATATAATAAGAAAAGACTTTGTATAGCTGGTCTAAATATAACCCTGGAAGCTACTGCAAAATAATAAGCCTCCAAAAAAAAGAGGAAAAAGGTTATGGCTACGCCTACCAATTCCGCTAAAATATTGATTTTAGCTATAGTATTAAATTTATTCTTTTTCATTAGACTTGCACGGCTAGATATCCCTAGTGAACCTAATATTAGCCCTATAGTCGAAAAATATAGTATATATTCTATATTACTGTTACCAAAAATATTAGCGATATTTTCAGCAAAAACAGCTACCAAGATGCAAAAGAGTATAGAGATAAAGATATTAGCAAAAAATACAGTATTTCTAATAGAAGAAGTAACTTGGTCTTTATAGATAATAAAAGAACTAAATCCAGCTTCTTGAATAGTTATTATTAACACAATGAATATTATAGCTGCATTTGCTCCGCCAATAATTTCTGGATTAAGGAGTCTGGCTAACACCACCATAGTTAATAATCCTATCAACTGCACACCGATATTACCAAGAATACTCCATAAAGAGCTTTTTAAAAAATTCATCATTCCACCTATTCTAGCTTTACTTCAAATTAATATAATATATCATTGAAAATCTTTTAGGAACTAAGTGTTTTTATGCTTTTTCCCAATAGTTTT
Organism: Marinococcus salis; assembly: GCF_054971365.1. Classification (NCBI taxonomy): domain Bacteria; kingdom Bacillati; phylum Bacillota; class Bacilli; order Caryophanales; family Bacillaceae; genus Marinococcus; species Marinococcus salis. The sequence continues at coordinate 193,469 of NZ_JBQOJB010000001.1, forward strand.
AAACATTTTTCCTGGGTAAAACTCTTATAATTTTGGCTAATACCTAGATTCATCATTCGAAACAGTTTTGGTTTTTCATCAAAGCAAAAAATCCCTGAATAAAGCTAATGTGTCCGTCTCCTTACAGTTAAATTAAATTGATCTTATTATGAGAGCCCGCCTTGAAATGGTCTAGATTTTTGGACCCTTCTCCTCGCTTTTTTATTCGCGGGCACTTATTCATTGCTGACAAGCTCTCTCCACCTGAGTGCTTATATAAAATCCTGCTGTTGTCTGACGACGGCTTTCACATGAAAATAGTTGACAGTTGTCCGAAAAGATAAGTAGCGCTCCACCAAATAGACTTTGGAATGGACCACCTCATAACATTCTTTTGTGAGCAATTTTAATAGCATTTGCTTTTTATCTAAGAATACCAAGATAATTTTTAAAACATTACACACTTTATATAGTTCAAGTAATATATAAATCTGCTTCAGGATTCTTAATTAAGTGTATTAAATCTGTCTAAGCGCTATACTTAATAAATATATGTTGATATATGACTACCTATTATAACAAAATTCTTGAACTCCATTAGTTCTCCTAAACTATTATGGTATTCGCTAAATAAAATTCACCTTGTACTCTCTGCTTTTTCCCAAAAAGGTTTAGATTTACCAGTGATTTTATTGTAAGTCCCTATTAACTGGGCAATTAAAGTTAAAGAATAATAGTAAGGAAAATGAAAAATTTTATTCTCAACTTTAAATATTTTTTTTGCCAAAGCTAGTAAATAAAAGGATATCTGAAAAATAAATGTAATTAAATATACAAAGTGCTCTCCTAAAATCATTAAATTCGTTATTACTAATAATATATGAAATATGAAAAGCATTTGTCTACAAGCTCGATGTCCAAAATAAAAATAACTATACCATCCATATTTGAATAGATTATATTTTTTTGGGTCTTTATACAGTAAGTTTATCCCTCCGCGAAACATTCGGATTTTTCTTTTAAATTCATCCTCATTAGTTTCTCCTGCTTTTTCATAGGCCACAGCTTGTTCATTAAATAAAGCTTTTTTATGATTGAGTGCAGCATACCCTGGCATCGCTGCATCATGACTTCTTATAGGATCAAAGTTTACATATTCTGATTTTTTTATAGCATAAATCGCTCCATTACCAGCAGTAATTGTCTTTAAATTTGATTCTACCTTACGCATAAATAAATCATAATTCCAATATTTGCTTTCTGCTGTACTAGCGGTAGAATCTGCGCTATTTGTATAAACAAGTTTTCCGGTAACATAAACAACTCTATTATCAACAAAGTAAGATACTAATTGAATGACTGCTTCCTTATCTAGCATTGCGTTAGAATCGCTAAACACTATTATTTCTCCTGAAGCTACTTCTACTGCTTCGTTTTGAGCGTTGGTTTTTCCCATTCTTTTTTCTACGATATATAATTTAATGTTGAAATTGGGATTCTTCTTTCGGAAGTCATTTACGATTTCATTAGTTTTATCTGTACTATTATCCGAGGAGATGATTATTTCTAGCAGTTCCTTTGGATAATTAATGTTTATTAAATTTTTTAGCTTTTTCTCTATGACATTTTCTTCGTTATGGGCTGGGATGATGATAGAAACGTTCGGTCGATAAGAGGGATCTATTTCAACTTCATCTTTCTTTATTAATTTATCTAAAAAATATAAAGAAACAGGGTAACCTATCATAGCATGAAATATTAACAATAAACTTAACCAAAAAATTATTTGTAAAATTATCAACTTGGCATCTCCTTAATTTTTCATTGTTATCAAAATTACTTTACCTGTTTATAGAAATTTGACTTCATTATATTTCATCATATAATTTCCTTCTTTATATTCTCCAATTGATACATCATTTTTTTTATTTTTCAAATTGTTAACAATCATTTTGGGTACATTCATTCCGTTTTTATAGGCATGAGGGAATCCACCTCCAAAACGAGGATTCACTTCAGATATATAATATTTTCCTCCTACTTCAAAAATATCAATGTCTATAATACCTATATAACCTGCTTTTTCAATAAGTACTTCTACTAGTTCGAAAATCTCTTTATTTTTAATTGAAACAGACTTATCTGTCTCCCCAGCTCTCATTTTAAGTTTTTCTTTTATAAAAATTTCCACCGGTTTTCTAGAAACCAAGTCTATATAAGCGTCAATTCCGTATTCTTTCCCTCCCATATATTCTTGTATCATGAGATTATCAAAACGGTTAAATAATGATTCAACTTCTTCTCTACAAGTCGCTCTATTAATATTCAAACTTGCACTTCCTGTTACAGGTTTTACAAAGACAGGATAGTTAATTTTTTTTTCTTCTATATCTTTAAAAAATTCTTTAGTTTTTATATAGCTTTTAATGACGTTAAAATTGTTTTCCTTTAAGAAATTAAACATTTTATATTTGTTAAAACAAGTTTCTACTGCATCTAATTCAGGGATAATAGGAGCAGTCCCAATATTTAAAAATTCTTGTTTATGCTTAGCCAAAATGCTAATTTCTGGGTCAATCAAAGAAAAAACCGCTTTTATATTATTTGCTTCGCAAATAGATAATATTGTTTCAAGATAATTTTCTTCATCTATTCTTGGAACTATAAAATGTTTATCTGCTTCATACAGGGCTGGAGCTAGCTCACTACAGTCCGTGGCTAGTATTGATCCTATCCCTTTTAATTCTTCTCGAAAGTATTGAACTATTTTATTTCTTGATCCACAACTTAAAATTAGTATGTTTGTTTCTTCGCTCATTATAACCATTCCAAATCATTAAAGTATAGAGGCGTACCGCCTGTGTGTAAAAATAATATATTTTTGTTAAATATAGATTCATTCATTATGTAATTTTTCATTCCCCAAAAAGCTTTCCCTGTATAGGTACTATCCATAGGTACACCATCGTCAATCATAATCTTTTTAATAGTTTTTAATACTTCATCGTTATAATCGCCATAACCAGAAAGTACAAAATCATCAATAAAATTAACTTCTTTTTCCATGCTTGACGACTTAGCTGGAATTTCCAAATACTCATTTACACTATCTAATACGACTTGCCCACCATAAGGATTTTTACGAGCATTACTTATTCCTATTATCTCTCTTTGATCTTTATTTAAATATTTACCACATATTAAACCAGCTTGAGTGCTCCCAGTGCCGGAAGTATGGAAAACATAATCAAAATATAAATCTTCTCGTTTCTCATATTCTAAAATTTCTTCATAGGCTCTTATATAAGACTCTGTACCAATATTTCCGTGGCCGCCACCTTGAATAAAGTATGGTCGATACCCCTGATTATTTAATTCCTGGATTTTATTCTCAATAGTAGAAGCTACTTCTTCAACAGAACATAAAGTCACATGTGCGTCAAACATTTCTACCATTCTATTGTTAAAATTAATACCTTTATCTTCCCTGAGAGAAATTATGTGGCAAGGGATTTTTTCTAATGCTGCTAAATTAGCTATAATCCGGCAATGATTAGAAGCTTTACTTCCATAGGTTACCACGCAATTACAGTTACTCTTTTTTAAGTCCTCAAAAAATAAAAAACCTTTCCTTACTTTATTTCCACCGAACGAAAAAGGTATAAGATCGTCTCGCTTGATATAAAATGAATTATCATTAACACCTTCACTTAATCTATGAATTGGTGTGTTGAAATAGTTAATATTGTTCATTTTTCCACCTGACACTCTCAAGATAGGAAGTAATATTTAACCCATACACATACCTGTCAATATATTTGTTGTTATGAACGATATCTTCTTTTAGCAATCCCTCTTTTTGGAAACCCATTTTTTCGAATAATTTTTGAGCTGGAATATTTTCTATTTCGGTAAACAAGTAAATTTTATTAAGAGAAAATTCTTGTTCACTAATTCTGATTAGAATGTCTGTAGCTTTTTGAGCCACTCCTAGACCTTTGACTTTTTGTTCACCAATACAAATATAATACTCCGCTTTTTTATTTTTTTGATCAATATCTAATAAGCCTATGATACCTACTGGTTCACCATCACATACGACAGTATAATCAGCCCTATTTTTTTTGTGTGCCAGAGTCTTATACCATTCTAAAGTTTTATCTTCTCTCAATGGCAAATCATAATGCAAAAACTTGTTGTTTTTATCATCATTGATCCATTTCACTTTATAAGGAACATCATTTTCTTCAAATTCCCTAATATCAACTTGCATGTACTCGCTCCTAACTCCTAATTAAAGATTTAATTTTATTTTTTCTCGCTTTCTAAATATATACTTTCACGAGCAAACATTTTTTTTATAGTTTTCATAATAATTTTTATGTCTAGCCAAATATTAAAATTTTTTACATACTCTACATCCATTGGTATTCTTTCTTCCCAAGACACAGAATTTCTTACTTCTACTTGAGTTAAACCAGTGATACCAGGCTTCATATTAAAACGTTGTTTTTGAAAATCATCGTATTTTTCATATTTATAAGGATGGTGAGGCACAGGTGGCCTGGGGCCTACCAAACTCATATCCCCAACTACTACATTCCATAGCTGCGGAAGTTCATCTAAGCTGGTTCCTCTTAAAAACTTACCTACATTTGTTATTCTGTCATCTTCTTCAGTTTTAACAAACAAACCACTACCAATGTTTTCAGCATTAACGACCATTGTCCTGAATTTTAAAACTTTAAACCTCTTACCATTCTTTCCTAATCTCTCTTGTTTAAATAGTAAAGGTCCTTTTGAGGAAGTTTTTATTAAGAAACCAATAATTATTAAAAATGGTGAGGAAATTACGATGCCTGCTAAGCTTCCAAAAATATCCATTAATCGCTTTGAAATTAGGTTAAACTTTTTCATTTGTGCTCACCATAATCTTTCTATAGTTGTTACAACTCTATTTAATTCTTCATCATTCATTTTTGTATCTGAAGGTAAACATATTCCTTTTTCGAATAAGGTTTCAGCTACATTTTTTCCCACAAAATTATATTTCTCAAAAAAGGGCTGTATATGCATAGGTTTCCAAATAGGTCTCGCTTCGATATTTTCTTTTTCTAAAGCTTCAATTACTTCTATTGGTTTTACCTTGCCATTTAAAGTTAAACTGGTTAACCAATAGTTAGGAGAGTCCCAGTCATTAACAGGCATAAATTCAAGCCCTTCTAACTTCTCTAACTCATTCTTATAGAAGTTGAATATGTACTTCTTTTTTTCTACTCTTTGATCTAGAACCTTTAGCTGGCCTCTTCCAATTCCGGCTGCTACATTACTAAGACGGTAGTTGTAGCCTAATTCGCTGTGTTCATAGTGTCTGGCCTGATCTCTCGACTGAGTTGCCCAAAACCTCGCTTTATTTATTTTTTCCTCATCATTGGAAACCAACATGCCTCCGCCCGAAGTAGTGATAATTTTATTTCCGTTAAACGAAAATATTCCGTAGTCTCCAAACGTGCCCGTGTGCTGTCCTTTATAATAGGTTCCTAAGGACTCGGCTGCGTCTTCTATTAGGATAACATTGTTTTTATTACATATTTCGGTAACTCTATCCATATCCGCCGACAGCCCATAAAGATGTACAACAATAACAGCTTTCACTTCTGGATATTTTTCAAAAGCTTGCTCTAGAGCGTCTGGGTCTATGTTCCAAGTCTTATAATCACTATCTATGAATACTGGCACGGCGTTTTGATAAATGATGGGATTTGCTGTGGCTGAGAAAGTTAAAGTAGGGCAAAATACTATGTCGCCATCACCAACACCTGCAGCCTTCAATGCTAAATGTATAGCCGCTGTCCCCGTAGTTAAAGCTGCAGCATGCCTACTGCCAACTTTAGCTGCTAATTCATTTTCAAACTCATTCACGTTGTTACCTAACGGCGCAATCCAATTAGTATCGAAGGCTTCCTGTACGTACTCCATTTCATAGCCTTCATCACTCATGTGAGGAGAGGAGAGATATATTTTTTCACTCATAGTTTGAAACCGTCCTTAAAAAATATTTATTTTAAAGCTGAAATGTTTTGCTTATTTTTGAATTTATTGTTAGCAATCTCTAATGCTAAGCGGGTGATTTCTTTTTTCTCTAATCTGCTGCATTTCTGTGCAAAATTAAATACTTCATTGATATTAACTTCATTTGCTTTTCCTACGTAAATTTTTGGATAGATTTGTTCTTCATGCACTTCCTCATTGCTAAGAAGCTCTTCATACATTTTTTCGCCTGGACGAATACCACTGAATTTAATACCAATCTCATCCACCGTATAACCAGAAAGCTTGATCAAGTTTTTCGCAAGATCTACTATTTTCACTGGTTCACCCATATCAAGCACAAAAATTTCTCCACCCTTCGCAAGAGCTCCAGCTTGTATAACTAATCTTGAAGCCTCTGGTATCGTCATGAAATAACGGACCATTTCAGGATCTGTAACTGTTACCGGTCCTCCATTCTGTATTTGCTTTTTAAACAATGGAATCACGCTTCCGCGGCTCCCAAGCACATTTCCAAAACGTACGGCTACAAACTTTGTTTTGCTAACAGTATCCATATATTGCACAATCATTTCAGCCAAGCGTTTGGTTGCTCCCATCACGCTTGTTGGGTTTACTGCCTTATCAGAGGACACCATTACAAACGTGTTAACACCCGAATGATCAGAAGCTTCCGCTGTATTTTTTGTTCCCAGCGCATTGTTTTTCACCGCTTCTTCAGGATTACGTTCCATAAGCGGCACATGCTTATGAGCAGCTGCATGAAAGACTACATGAGGTTTTCTGTTGTCGAAAATTTGCACCAACTTGCTTTTATCCTGAATATCAGCGATTTCTGTGGAAACATTTAACTCTGGAAGACTGTTTCTAAGCTCCATTTCAATGGAATAGATGCTGTTTTCCCCGTGCCCAAGCAGCACAATTTCTTCCGGTGAAAAGCGAGCAATTTGCCGGCAGATTTCCGAACCTATGGAACCCCCGGCTCCTGTTACCAATACTCGTTTGTTAGTAATTGAATCGGCAATACCTTCTACATCCAACTTAACAGGCTCACGTCCAAGCAGATCTTCTACATCTACGTCTTTAAACTGGGTAACCTCTACTTTACCGAGCATAATATCTTCCATGCGCGGCAGCGTTTGGGTTCTTACTTTTGTTTCAGCGCATACATTGACAATTTGGTTTAATTCTTCGCTTTCCAGTGAAGGCACCGCAATAATTATGTGCTCAATTGAAAAATTTTCTACTGCTTTCTTTACGTCTCTTATTCCTCCATAAACTGGGAGATCCATAATCTCAAGGCCCTGCTTGGAAGGATTGTCATCTAAGAAAGCCACAGGCAATAGCCCTGAACTTGCTTCCTGCGTCAACTGTCTGGCCACCATTGTTCCTGCAGAACCTGCGCCCACAATCAGTGTCTTTTTCCCGTCTTTATTGTTTGAAATGTAAGTATCCCGGTACAATCGCCACGCCATTCTAGAACCGCCAATTAGGATAACGTGCGCCATCCAGGTCATAATCAACGTACGTACGTAAAATTCCTGAAAAACTACTACCTGCATTAAAGCTGTAATAGCTATCGATATAGTGACTGCGTACACAATCGATTTAATTTCTTTTGCGCTTGCATACTCCCAAGCTTTTTTATACAGCTTAAAATAATAAGCGCAGATATGGTGAACAATCAAAAGTAGCACTGAACTTGTAACTAAGACGTTATCAACAGGGCGTATGTCAGCCGCCAGTATAAAATTGCAGATAAATATAGAAAAAATAACAATAGCTGAATCCAGACAAACTAAAGCTAGCAGCCTTTGTTTTAACCCCATGCTTTGCTCTACTCCTTCATAATAAATAATAATAAATTCTTAGCACTGACTAATATCTTCTTTAGCGGATCAGTGTGAGTTGGTTATGTTTGAAATGAATGGTATTCATTTACAGGCTTGAACTTACTAGGTTAACCTATTAAAGTATTATACATTAATTCTTTCATTATGTAATTTAGGTACATATTTTACAAACATAAAAACTGTAATTCAAACCATAATACAAAGTCATTTTCCTCTTCATTGCCAGTAATTTCAACAGCCAAGTTTAATTTCTCAGGAAAATTCCCGAACTATAACTTCATAGCGCTTCTTCTGTCCCGTGCTAACTTCATTATTTCTAACAAAATCTTCTTTTATCTAATTCACAAACGAAACCTTTCGTGAATTGTTAGATATATCTTTTCGACCGATGAATACTAAAATGATAAAAAATTAACTAAAAATCATTAAATAACAACTGAGGCAGACATATGATATTAGTGACAGAAAGTAATGGTTTTGTAGGCATGCATACAGCGGAACATCCATTGTAAGAAAGCTATGAAGTAGTCAAATTAATCACAATAATAATTACTATGATACGGATTTAAGTATAGCAGACAGGAACGCCTGGAAAAACACGACTAATTTCACTTTCACGAAATAGATCTGACCGATCCAGCTGCTCTTTAGGATAATTTTCATACATATACGACAACAACTATTACCAATTTGGTAACATCAGCCGGTCGCTTTGATGGAGTTTATCGAAACACTCGAAAAGCATCTGGGCATGGAAGCCCGGAAGGAATACCTGCCTATGCAGCCCGGGGACGTACAGGCAATGTACGCCAACATTGACAGCCTGTAGAAGGCTGTCGGGGTCAAACCTGTTACTTCGCTTGACGAGGGCATCGGCAAATTCGTGGAGTGGTATAAGGATTACTATCCGGAGTACTTTTCCGTCCAATCAGCTTCTAAAAACCAGCCTGCCGAAATTCATCGGCAGGCTGGTTTTTATATTCTATGTAATTCTATGACGGCTGCGGGCTGGCGCCCGGCTTTTCCAAATCCAGGCTGTGGACCATGATCAGCGTCTGCTCCATCTGGCATATTGTGTCCGCCGTAACAAAAGTGACTTTCATGCATTCACCAATCAGTAGCTGCTTGCCCACGTCCAGAGAGTTCTCTCCCACTTCGACAATGTATTCCAGCCCGTGCGGCGGCTGTCCCTCCGAAGCCATGTAAACGTACTGCCATTCGGTTTCTTCCAGCAGCTCCTGCAAGTGCTCCCACTGCACGTAGTTCCTCACCAGGCGGTTCATATCCTCGTACATGTAATGCTCTTTATTCACCTGGTAGTAGCGGCGGTTTTGCACAGGACGGCCGGTAATCAACTCCATCTCGCTCAGCCGCTTTAATTCCACACGTATCGCATTGGCCGAATCATTGAACTCGCGCACAATTTTTCGCAGGTACGTTTCTTCCTCGCATAAAAAAAACTTCATGATCAACCGTAATCTCGTTTTCGATGTGACTAATTGATGCAGCAATGATTTTCCTCCTCTCTCGGCAATGGCATGCACAGATATCTTCGCTTGAGCCGGAAAACACTTGCATCCGATTTCATTTCTCTTCTATTTCATCGGCTGCTTTGCCGGCATTCTAAAGGCAGCCCGGAAATTATTTTCCGCCAAACCTGGATCACAGCTCGGCGGTAAAGCTTTTCTGCCTCTGCCCGTACAGCTTGATTAAAATCACAGCCATGGTCAGCGCCCGGGCCGCCATCCCTAAAATCAGCGCCCAGCCCGCGCCTTCGATGCCAAATTCCGGCACCAGGTACAGAGAAAAGCCGGCCGTAACGGCAAAGGAAACAGCGTAAATGACCACCTGATGCTTGAACATTCTCGTCGCAAGAAGCGCGATGTTTAAAAACCCACCGGAATACCAGAAAAAAGCAGCAACGGAAGCTAAGACGAAAATGTGATGGTACGCCGCAAAGCTCTGATCGTAAATGACCGAAAGCAGAACATCTCCCCCCGCGGCGACCACGGCAACAAACGCTGCACCGAGAAGGGCTGAGAATACGAGCAGCATGCGGAGAAGCTTTACGTACTGCCCGGTATTTCTGCCCCAGTACGCCCGGAGACGCGGCAGGCACGCCTGCGACAACGCGCCGATAAACATCTGCCCGGCCATGATAATGTAGACAATCGAAGCGTAATAGCCAAGCTGCTCCAGACCGTCTGCCTGCTCGATAATCACCCGCTGGATGTTAATATTCAGCACATCCAGGGCTCCGGCAATGCCAAGAGGGAAGCCCAATACGAGAAAATGGCGGAACATCACGAGCTTTTGCCGGTTGAACTGCATATCGGCCAGCCGAAAGCGGTGGACCTTTGTTACGTTTTTCATATCCACAAAAAGCAGGGAGGCGATATTTGCTGCAGCCATCGTGCACAAGGCAGGCAGCAGGCTTCCTGTCGCCATCAGAACAATCCAGAAGCTGAGCACATTCACCGTGCCCCTGGCTATTTTTGAAAAAGCAATGTACTGCATGTTTTCTTTTTTCTGAAACAGCCCGTGGCAGATATCGCTCTGGGCTTCAAGCGCTTTAATCACGCCCATGATGGCAATAATCCACAGGAGGTTCGCTTCATAGTTCATCGCAAATGCGACTACTATTACAAAGATAAACGCGGCGTGCGACGTAATCATGCGGAACAGGTTGTAATGTTCAAAACGATAATCGTTGTCCTGGTCCGTCACCTGGATAGAACGTAAATTTAAATTGAAAAATAAAAAGAACGGAGCCGCCAGCCCGAGGGCAAGCGTATACTGGCCGGCAAGCTCTACATTGCTGAAATGAATGATTAAGGCAATCAATGCCCACTGGGAGATACCGTAAAACGCGTCCGCAAACACGACCCACGTGAAATTCACCTTCAGTGACTTAGGAGCTGCCACATCTTTACCAGCCTTCGAATTATCCGCCTGCATCCTCCGGCTCCTTTCTACCCCGCGTCCGGATACATGCCGCTCCGGGTATTTGTTTTTTCGTAATCCCTCTGCACCGTCCGGATAAAATCAACGTAATCGTTTCCGGCTTCCTTGACTGCCGGGCCCGGACGGAACAACCTCTTTTCCTCGAGCCTCTGAATGCTCTCTTTAATGCTGTCCGTGCTCCGAGGGTCAAACAGCAGCGTCTCTCCTTTTCCGTGGTGATCCTCGCCGTACGGGAGATCTGCCAGCAGCACCGGGAGCCCGGCCTGCCGGGCCTCCGTGATCGGCAGGCCGTACGTTTCCATCAGAGACGGAAACACGAGCGCGTCCATCGATGTGTACAGCGTATAGATGGCATCGTAACTGACTTTTCCCAGGAAATGAATACCCGGCTCGTCCGTGCCTTCTACGGTTAGAAACAGATCGACCGGATGCTTCGCTTCCTTGTTGTACTGCCGTGCCGCCTGCATGAGCCGTTCGTTGTTTTTGTATCGTTCCTGATTGGTCACGTAAATGAGCTTTGTGCCACTGCTTCTGGCAATGGCCTCCTGCTGTCGGGTGGACAGGGGAGCATTATGCTTTTTTAAATCCACCACCTTTGGTCGCATCACATACACGGGCGGGCAGTCCGTATACCGATTTTGCACTGCTTCTTTCATCCAGCCGGTCTGCACAAAGATCCCGCTCATTCGCGGCATTGCCCGCTGTACGAGCTTTGGCATCAGCAGCTTATACTTCAGCAGGTTCTGCCACTCCAGTTCTCCCGGTCGCACGTCGGAAAACGGAATTGGCTGGTGCATCAGGCAGTACTGCGGCTTGTGGATGCCGCCAAGCGGTGTGTTCTGCAGGGATAAAAACACATCATGCTTTTTCATTTCCCTGCGAAGGACCCGGCGCTCAAACCACCACTGGTGGAGCGGACTCTTTTTAGGCACCTGAGTCACCCGCACATCCATCCAGCTGCGCCGGTATTCCAGCAGTTCCTTCCGGGACACGTAGGCAGTGACACGGATGTTGTTTTCGCGGAAATACGTTTCCGAGCCGGCAAAGTCCTCCAGGCAGGCGGCAGCGACGCTGTAGCCGCCGCGGTCGCTTAACGCCGTTGCGTTTATAAGGATTTTCATTTCCCCACACCCCCTATACTTTTTGTTTAATCTCTGGATCCTGATCCGTGCCGCCATCTCTCCGGAGAGGGATGACCGGCACCGGCTGCGGGCTCATCTCTTCGTCTGTTTTCCGGATAAAATCTTTTTCCAGCGGAATATTCACCGACCCCAGGATCGGAAGGCCCAGCACAGCCTCCAGCTCCTCTTCGGTTTTAATTTTGTTATTCATGACCTCCAGCAGCAGAACGAGCCCCAGGCCCGCAAATAGTCCGCCGAACAGAGCGACGGCCAGATGCAGCAGCGGCTGCGGTGATACCGGCTCGGCTGTGTCTTTCAGTTCCGCCTCGGATAAAATGCTCACATTGTCCACGTTCATAATCGACGGTACCTTTTGTTCGAACGTTTCGGTGACGGTGTTTACAATTGCAACGGCCGCTTCAGGATCGGCATCCCGGACCGAAACGGTGGCAATCTGCGATTCGTTTTCGGTCGTAACTGTCAGCTGGCCCTCTACCTCTTCCTCTGTCTGCCCCGTCCCCAGCTCCTCTACCGCCGGTTCAATGATGGCTGGACTGGTAAGAAGCGTGTTATACGTGTTCACAAGCTCCCTGCTCGACTGCCAGTCTTCCGAGGCAGGAGCTTGGCCTTCACTCGTTGCCGGCGTGACAAGTATCTGTGTCGAAGCCTCGTACTGGGGTTCGGCGATAAGCCACGTATACACCGCCCCGGCACTCAGGGCCGCAAGCGCCACCAGCAACAATAGTTTTCCTCTTTTTCGGATGATGTAAATTAAATCCTGGATACGGAACGATTCTTTCATAGCGCCCTCCTTTTTAGACATTGGCCGGCTGGCTGCAGCTTCTTCGTGAGTCTGTTCCCATTCGATCCGCGTCGTTCGCCACGCGAGCAGAAACCAAAGCAGCGGCTCTACAAGCAGGTAAGAGGACGAGGAGTAGCTGTAGACCACAAGCGACAGCGCCGTCAGATTGGCAAACATGAGGGAATGATCGTCATGCTTGATGGAAGTGGTGAACAGCCGCCAGACGAGGCCGGCCACCACGGCAGCGCCAAACAACCCGTACCGGAACAACAGCGCCCCGTGCAGAAAATGAACGTTGTGCACTTCGGTCATCCCAAGCAGCGCGGCGCTGGTAACGGATGGATCCATGGACCCGGACATATCAATTGTACCGCCGGCCCCGTAGCCGAACAGCCAGTACAGCGGGTTGTTGCCAAGCGTTTCCACGATCATTTCTACTTCGTACAGCCGCTGGGCGATCGTAACGTCTTCGTCCAGATTGACTCCGGAGGAGCTTCCCATGCCCATCATGACTTTGATCCGGCTGCCAAGAGCCGTTTCGTAAAAATCGATATTCAGCATTTCGAGTACACTTCCCCCGGCAAGGACCGCTGCCAACCCGGCGAAGCTGAATGCAAACACGAGCGTGAGTATCGGCTGCCAGCGATTTTTCACCAGCATGACAATCATCAGCACGAGCACCATGACAATGACCGTGAGAAGCAGGGAACGATTGGAGCTGATCAGCAAAAACGCAAGCGGGCCGAGCTGAAGAAGAAGCACCCCTGTCCGCGCAGTATACAGAGCGTATAAAAACAGTCCCACGAATACTACGAGAAGCGTTACCGGCACCCAGCTGCTTAAAAAATACAGCCCGAGAAGCAGCACAGCTAATACGGCGGAAGCAGGAGCCAGATACTGGTCGCGCATCCGGAGATGAATGCCGCCAAAACGGGTGAGCAGATAAATGGCCAGGCCGGTGATTAAATACGCCGTATCCGAAAGGATATACGTCCACGTATTGGCATTAGCGAGGCCGATAATGACGCTGTAGCCTATAAGCATGCTTATCAGGGCGACTATGGCCAGGTCCCCCCGCTTGAGCTTTGCCTGCCTGTTCAGCATATACAGCGGCACCCAGATGAACGTTATGCCAAGAACAAGAAACAGAATGAACATGCCGCGAATATAGGGAGTATGCGAGAATCCGCCCATGCCGAGCACCTGCTTAAACAGCACGGCGCCGGCAATATTTGTAATAAAGTAGACACCCCACAAATAATACAGCCACATTTTCCCCGTGCGGTTATAATAAAACAAAGGCTCCTGCCCCCTATCTCCCGGCTGTTTTTTATTGCGCTGCTGCCGGTGGAGCGTCAATGCACACTATACCTGCTGGAACACAGCTTTATATTTATCAATCGATTTCCGGCGCGTAAGATGCTCTTCCAGGTACATACGCCCTTTTTGCCCGATGGCTTCCCGCTCTTCCTCTGTTTTTTCGTAATATGTGCGTACCGCTTCGATGATGTTCTCATACTGGCCGGGTTCTATGACTACTCCGGCACCGGAACGTTCGATAATCACGGCCGCTTCGCTGCCCTTTTCAAGCACGCCGAGCACCGGTTTGCCGACGGCGAGCACGCCGTATATTTTGCTCGGCACAGATACTCCTTTAATGCCCTTTTGATTCACGACAAGGTGCACGTCAGCGGCATTCAGGGAATATTTGATGCGATCCTTCGGCTCGTACGGGAAAAAATGGACGTTTGTCAGTTGGCTGGCTGTCACGTATTCCTTCATTTCACTCTTTTTGGCTCCTTCGCCGATAAACACAAACACAATATCAGGGTTATCCCGAAATGCTTCTGTGATACGGATCAGGTTTTCCAGATCGTAAAACAACCCGAGATTGCCGGAGTACATTACAATGAATTTGCCTTCGAGCTGTTTTGCATGCAGAAATTCTTCCACGCCCTTATCCGTACTTGGCTTTGGCACCAGGTCTTTTTCATCCACCCAGTTGTGAATCACTTCATAGTCCGGAGTTCCGGATGCAAACCGCTTCTGCAGCGTCGCCGCCATGTCGCTTCCGACTACAACATTCATATCCGCGTAGCGGCAGTTCAGCTTATCCACGGCCGCCGCCATTTTAGTGATGGCCGGGCTAGGGGAATAAGAGACGGCCTCTGCCTGCTCCGGATTGAAGTCCTGAATGTTATAAATATGCTTCGCCCGCTTCACAGCTTTACCGATCGTACCAATCAGCCCGCCGAGTATTGGTGGCTGCGAAACAGTGTAAATAATATCCACCCCGGGCTCCCGAATGAGCGCACGAAGCGCTTTAACGAAATAAACAGCCATGTACCGGACCCGGCTCGCTTTGGACTGCTTGTTTACGGCGGGCAGTTTCATGCGGATCACTTTCACTGCCCTGTCCCACTCCAGGCGGTCCGCGAGCACTTCGTTTAGCTCGCCGGCATAGTGCGGGTGCGAGGTGATGACCGTAACGCGAAAATCATCCTGCAGGTCAAAGCAGAGATCCCCCATCAGCTGTCCGAGTGAGGCCACATCAGGCGGAAAATAGTTGACGACAAACACAATTTTTTTCATATGCCTGCTCCTTCTGCTTGTTTTAATGGATCTTCGGCGGCTGCGAAGCGGCGCTTGATAAATCCCGCCGGGTTGCCTCCGTGGATTTCATTTGCGGGCACGCTTTTGGTTACATTACTGCAGGCAGCAGCTACTGCGTACTCCCCAAGCGTTACGCCCGGATGAATAAACGAGGAAGCGGCTGCCCAGGCGCCCCGCTCCAACGTGACCGGCGCGGTGATTAAGTCAAAGGATGGTTGTTGCAGATGGTGTGATCCCGTACACAGGTAAGTTTTCTGCGACACGACGCAATGCTCGCCGATCGTGATCCGGTCGAGGCTGTAGAAAAAGGCTTCATCCCCCACCCAGGAATGGGCGCCGATGGACACTTTCCACGGATACGTAAACCGGGCACTCGGACGGATTTTGACCCCGTCTGCCACCTGCATTCCGAAAGTCCGGAGAAGCCGCCGCCGGAACGCATACATCGGGTGCAGCGATAGGCGGAACACCGTTCCCTGCACGAGCCACCAGAGCAAAATAAACCACCCCGGCCGGCCGCGATCGTAATCAGACTGATCATAGCGGTCAAGCTGAACCTTCATGTGCTTTCCCCTCCTCTATTGGCACCTTGCGGAATACACCTCTCAATTTTTGTTCCCAGCTCAGGTGCTCCGCGGCGTAGCTTCGGATGTTGGCCGGAGTATTCCGGTGTCGGTGCTGCATGTATTTGAAAAACAAACGGTCAATATCTACCGGGCTCTCGTCGGCCGGCGTCCGGAACACAAACGGCAGATTAACCGGAAAATCGCTGTCTTCGGAGGCCAGGAGAAACGGAATGCCGCGGGCACAGTATTCTCTGTTTTTTAACGAGGAATCTCCAAAAAAATTGCGCCGGTGGTTGCCAAGAATTCCGATGCCCACATCCACCCCGTTCATCATTTGATCGAGTTCACTACCGGTGAGCGTGCCGTGAAAGATGACGCGGTCCTCGACTCCTTCGGCAACTGCCAGCTGCCGGAGCTCGTCGCTGACCGGCCCGTCGCCGATAATATGAAATTTCGGGCGGATCGGAGCGCGACATTTGTTCAACCCTTTAATGACCCGGTCATAGGCGTGCCAGCGAGCTAAGTTTGCCACTCCTGCAAGCACGAAGTCCTCATTCTGGCGAGGGAAAGCAGGCTTTTCTACTAAAGGGGTGGCGGCCAGATCGATTCCATTTTTAATGGCGATTACTTTGGGATCCGCCACCGGAGTAATGGAGACAGCAACTATTTTTTTGACAAGCGGATAGACGCCAAGCCGGAACGTCGCCTGGTCCATAATGTAAGAGCCATAAGCCGGCCAATCTGTTTTAAACGGCACTTCGACTGGATAATCCGGAATTTCATAATACGTTTTTCTGCCCTGGCGCTTGCAGCGCTGCAGCCATAGCGACAGCTGGGGCAGGACAGGCTTTATCCTCCGGATGTAAATTTCCTGCACATCCAGATTCTCCGCGAGAAAGGCGGCGAACTGCAAAAATTCGGTCATTCGGAAATAGCTCGCAGTGCTCCGCTTCCAGGCCGGTGTTTCGACAAAAATCGCTTTTGGCGAATAATGGTGCTCCCGCACCACTTCCCGGCCGGTCCACGTGTCGTAGCATACGGCCCGGTCCTTTTGCGAGAGCAGTAGATAGGCACGGCGCCCGAGCTGGTTCATCGCTCTGCACTGGGCGTAGACTTTTTTCACAAAGCCGACGGCGTCTGAATCCTCGCGAAGAAATGCCACGTACAGCAGTTTATTTTCCAAAAAAGCGCCTCCTCTGCCTGTTTATTTTCCTATTTTCAGTAAGCCCCTTTTTTTCGCAGGACGGCTCCGGCTGTTTTGAACAGAATCAGAACATCCGTACCCAGACGCTGATGGCGGATGTAATCAAGCTCGAGCTCCATCCGTTCGGGATAGGTCAAGTCACTTCGGCCGCTCACTTGCCAGAGGCCGGTCATCCCCGGCTTAGCTGATAAAAATAATTGTTTGTTTTCCGCGTATTCCTCCAGCTCCTCCGAGATAATTGGCCGCGGGCCGACAAGGCTCATCTCCCCTTTTAATACGTTGATCAGCTGCGGAAGCTCGTCCAGGCTCGTTTCGCGAAGCAGCCGGCCGGTTTTGGTAATTCGCGGGTCCCGGTCCGCGGGCAGCTTGTAGCCGTTTTGGACAAATTCGGCGTATAGCTTCTGGTCGCGGCGCAGCACTTCTTCAGCATCAACAACCATCGTCCGGAACTTGTAAATATAGAACGGTTTTCCTTGGGCACCAATCCGCTTTTGCTTGTACAGCATTCGACCCTTTGGCTTTTCCTGCATATACATAAGGCCAATGACCAAAAACAATGGAGACAGGAGCATGAGCATTAGAAAGGATAAAACACTGTCGATAACACGTTTGGCCTGAGCCTGGTCCATGGACTGTTTTTCCGATTTGAGCGACGCGCTTGATCTCTGCATTGGTCTCCTCCTCTTTTAAGTGGCCCGGACGGCTGCCGCCGCCCGCCGAAAAATAAGCGACACGCGTTAAGAAGTTTCACGGTACAGGCCCGGCGTTTGGGATTGGCTCCGGTAATGGTTCAAATCGCTCTCCACCATCATCTCCACCAGCTCCCGGAACCCGACTTCGAGCTCCCAACCGAGCTTTTCCTTCGCCTTCGTGCAGTCGCCGAGCAGAAGATCCACTTCGGCCGGCCGCACAAACTTCGGGTCGGTCACGACGTAGTCGCGCCAGTTGAGGCCGACATACTGAAAGGCAATATCCACCAGTTCTTCGACCGTATGCGTCTCGCCTGTCGAAATCACGTAGTCATCCGGCTCGTCGCTCTGCAGCATGAGCCACATCGCTTTTACGTAGTCGCCGGCAAAGCCCCAGTCGCGTTTCGCATCAAGGTGGCCCATCCGGAGCTCGCTCTGCAGCCCGAGCTTGATGCGGGCGGCGGCATCGGTCACCTTGCGGGTGACAAATTCCATACCGCGCCGCGGCGACTCGTGGTTGAATAAAATGCCGGCGCAGGCAAACATATCAAAGCTTTCCCGGTAATTAACGGTAATCCAGTGGCCGTACGTTTTCGCTACCCCATACGGGCTGCGCGGCCAGAACGGTGTCGTTTCCGTCTGCGGCGTCTCGAGCACCTTGCCGAACATTTCGGAGCTTGAGGCCTGGTAAAAGCGGGCGTCCGGCTTCACGATGCGGACTGCTTCAAGCATGTTGACCACGCCGACGGCGGTGATCTGGCTGGTGGCGATCGGCTGCGGCCAGGAGGTCGCGACAAATGACTGGGCCGCCAGGTTATATACCTCATCCGGCTGCGCCTGCTGCACGGCGGTAATTAAGGAAGACAGGTCGGTCAGGTCACCGTCGATCCATTCAATCCGGTCTCTCACGTGTTCGATGTTTTCAAAGTTCGGGGTGCTTGTCCGCCGCCGGAGGCCGTAGACGGTGTAGCCTTTTTCGAGCAGAAATTCCGCCAGGTATGAGCCGTCTTGACCGGTCACGCCGGTAATAAGTGCTGATTTTGTCATAGGGAAGCAGCTCCTTTGTTTGGTTGTGCCGCGTGGCCGAGGTACCAGTCGTACGTTTTCTGCAGTCCGTCGGCAAGCGAGGTTTCGGCCTGCCAGCCAAGGCCATTTAGCCTCGTGACGTCCGTGCGCTTCCGGAACGTGCCGTCGGGCTTACTCGTATTAAATACGAATTCGCCTTCAAAGCCGGTGACTGCTTTGAGCGCTTCGGCGAGCTCCCGGATGGAAAGGTCCCGACCCGTGCCAATATTCACCATGTCGGTGCCGTCGTATTCGTTCATCAGGAATACGCACGCATCGGCGAGGTCATCCGCGTACATAAACTCCCGGCGCGGCTCGCCCGTGCCCCATATTTCGACTGTGGGGTCCCCATTCACTTTCGCTTCGTGACATTTTCGCATCAGCGCCGGGAGCACGTGCGACGTTTCCAGGTCAAAATTATCGTGTTTTCCGTAAAGGTTTGTCGGCATCGCGGCGATAAAATGGGCGCCGTACTGGCGGTTGTAGGACTCGCACATCTTCAGGCCGGCAATTTTTGCGATGGCGTACGGTTCATTGGTCGGTTCAAGCGCCCCGGTCAGGAGCGCTTCTTCTTTAATTGGCTGCGGAGCATGTTTTGGATAAATGCACGTACTGCCTAAGAACAACAGCTTTTTCACGCTGTTTCGGCAGGCCGCGTCAATGACGTTCGTCTGAATATATAAGTTATCGCGGATAAAATCCGCCGGATAATCATGGTTTGCGGTAATGCCGCCAACCTTTGCGGCTGCCAGAAATACATAATCGATCGAAGAGGACTGAAAAAAAGCGTCTACGTCCGTTCGGTTTCGCAGGTCAAGCTCGCTGCTCGTCCGGTACACCAGGTTCGTATAGCCTTCGTCCTGCAGCTTCCGCAGAATCGCGGAGCCTGCAAGCCCCCGGTGCCCGGCTACATATATACACGCATGTTTTTCCACTCAGGGCCCTCTTTTCTTTTAAGATTTTGGTGTTGTGCAGTGCCTGCATCCATTCAAAACAGATGGCTGAAGTCTGAATGCCAATGGTTTTCTAATTGCAGCAGCGTTGTATGCGCAGCTGCTGCAGGTAAACCGGAGGCATTGAACCTCTCCTCACGCAGCGCTGTTGACGATAAACGTCTAAGGCTTTTCTAAAAGCCCTTAGCACTGCCGAGTGCCTCCACGTGATACCGGTGCAGGAGACATGACCGAATGGTTTTGGAAAAGCCTATTTAATAAACTTGGCCGCAGAGCCGTTGTGGGCGCGCAGCACGTCATCCCACGTGTCATGGAGCCGGACGGTGTCGTCGTCACTAATGTCGGTGCCAGTCTGCACCTCTACAATCTCCAGATCGATGGTGGCCCGGAGCGCGTGCTTCGTTCCGGCCGGCAGATGGACAACGTCGCCCGCTTTAATGCGGTACATATGGTCGTCGACCGCAACTTCGCCTTCCCCACGCACGACCGTCCACACCTCGTCGCGGTTATGGTGATAGTGAAGCGTTGAATTTTTTCCTCTTTCCAGCAGAATACGTTTTGTGATCATCATCTGGCCGTCCGGATACGTAGCGTGGTCGAGCACCCGTGACCATCCCCACAGCCGCTCCTCGTACATCTGCGGGTAGCGGAAGTCCTTGATGAGCTCTTTAATCTGCGAGCTCGATTCTTTGCTGGCAACGATGATGCCGTCAGGGCTTGAGACGATCACCATGTCGCGGGCATCGATGACGGCGACCGGAATATCGAGCTCGTTCACAAGATGCGTGTTGACCGAGCTTTCGGAAATGATGCCCTTCCCGGTCTGATTCGCGGCCATTTCCTCGGTAAGCGTGTTCCACGTGCCAAGGTCCTTCCAGTCGCCTTCGTATTTTAAAACGGTGATTTTTTCCGCTCTCTCCACGACCCGGTAATCAAAGCTGATCTCGGGGATGATATGGTACTGGCTTTTAAGCAGCTCGTACTCAAACGGCAGCTGCTCCTCCTTGAGAATCCGAAGCAGATAATTCATCGTAAAGCCGAACACGCCGCAGTTCCAGAGCGCCTGTTTATCGATGAGCCGCTTTGCGGTTGCTTCGTCCGGCTTTTCCGTAAAGGCTCTGACGGTAAAAGCGCCGGTTTGCTTATTCTGGCTGTCCGGCACAATGTAGCCGTATTTGGTGGATGGGTATACCGGCCGCACGCCCATCAGAGCCATATTGCTCGTGCCTTCCTGAATCAGTCGTTCCAAAAGTTTAAAATTTTCAAAAAACGAATTGTCTACGAAGGCATCTACCGGCAGCATCACAATCACTTCCTCCGGAGACGCTTTTTCGACAGAAAACAGGTAGCTCGCTGCAAGGGCCACAGCCGCAAACGTATCGCGGCGCGACGGCTCTATCACCAGAGGAACCTCTTCCCCGAGCTGGCGCCTGATCAGATCCTTCTGTGATTCCGAGGTGGCGATCACCGCCGAGGAGGCAAGGCCGCATGCTTCAAGCTGTCTCCACACCCGCTGGACCATCGACTCCTTCTGGCCGTCCGGGCCGTCGAGCACCTTCAGAAACTGTTTGGATCTCGTATCGTTGGACAATGGCCACAATCGTTTTCCCGATCCTCCGGATAACAGGACTAATCGCATCTGCCTTCCTCCTTGTTTCCTGAAATTTTGGGCAGGATTTCCTTACGTTCGTTTAAAAAAAGCACGTTTTTTGTGCAGGGGCTCGGGTGGGTCCACAAACGCCGGCGAACCGACCAGCAGGCGCTTCGTATTTTCCTGCAGCTCCCGGGCTTTTTTCAGGCCGAGGGCTGCAGCGGTCTGTTCGTAGGCAGGCTTTAAGCGAAAAGGCACGCTGTCTGCCTGGGAAGCGATAAAATGAGCCAGATTTTTCCGCAGAAGTTTTAGAGCAAATCGCTGCTTTTTGCGGCCGTTTTTTCCTGCGACCGTTTCCGCACTCACCTGCGCAAGCGCTCCGTGGGAAACGAAATAATACAGCGGGTCGTCTGTTTCGGTGGATCCGTGCAGACGCTCGGGATGCGTCATGATTGGAA
The DNA here is from genome assembly GCF_054971365.1 of Marinococcus salis. Lineage (NCBI taxonomy): Bacteria > Bacillati > Bacillota > Bacilli > Caryophanales > Bacillaceae > Marinococcus > Marinococcus salis. The sequence continues at coordinate 215,378 of NZ_JBQOJB010000001.1, forward strand.
TATAGCCCTCAAGCTGCATGAAGTAAAACAGCTTTTTAATCCGGGCGAAGGTGTCGTCCGACTGCATTTCCACAAGCACATAATTGGTGTCTTCAAGCGGCAGCAGCTGCCCGGATAAAAGGTCATCTGTCATCCCCTGATGCAGCGTAATTTCATGGCCGCTTTTGACGTGCAGCGGAATGCTTTCGGCCCGGAGGTGCATATTAAAGTCAAGCACGGCTTCTTTTACAATCAGACCGTCATTTTCGTAGAGGCCGGGCCGGTAATGCGGCGTGGCAAACACCGTCTGGATATTGTTTGCGACGGCTTCCTTTGCGATGGCAATGCTTTCGTTTAACGCCTCCGGCCCGTGATCGAGCTTTGGCAGGATGTGTGTGTGTATATCAATCATGCGGCGTTCCCCCAGGTATTTGTTTCGGTTCGTTCCTTGCGGGGAGCGCCTTTACGCCCGGCCGGCGCGGTCCCTCTCTGTTTCCCATTCATGCAGGGCCCGAAGCCCCCTGGCAAGCGATACTTCCGGGTACCAGCCGTACCGGTTGATTTTCGACGTATCGAGCGTTTTTCTCCGCATCCCCCCGGATCCGGATCCTGTAAAAAATACGGCCCCTCTGTAGCCGGTAACCCGCTTGATCAGCATGACGAGCTCCTTTGAGCTGATTTCCCGCTCGGTGCCGATATTGACCGGCCCCTTTTCATTGTAGTGATTCATCACGAACACGCAGCCGGAGGCCAGATCCTCGCCGTAGATGAGCTCCTGGAAGGCCGGTTCCTTTTCCGGAATCTCCACCTTCGGCTGCCACTGGTCCCGGGCCCGCATGCACCGCTGCATCGCATCGGCCACCATGCCGGTCCATTTGTTCATGTCTGTCGCGGCATACATCCGCGGCGCCACCGCAATGTGAAAATTCGTGTTGGAGGTGCGGTTGTAGGCCCGGCAGAGGGCGATGCCCTCCCGGGTCACCTGCGTCTGCTCCGCGTACACTTCGTCAATAATCCCACGTTGCAGAAACGTTTCCTTCAGCGGCTGCGGGGTATATTTCGGATACACATGAATATCACCGAGGTACAGCAGCTTTTTCACCTTATACCGGGCGGAGGCTTCAAGCACGTTTGCCTGCTGCCAGCGCCTCGCCTGCAGCTGTGCTTTTGCGTTTGCCTCCGCATATTCATAGCCGTCGGTCATAAACACATACTCGATATTTTCCTTCGCAAAAAACATGTTCATGGCCTGAATGCTTTCCTTCCCTGTGTCAATGCCGCTTTGCACGACTACATTTTTGTATCCCTCTTTTAATAGATAGTGATAAATGGCGCTGCCTGCCCGCTCCTGATGATTGGTTACATAAATCTTCGCCTGTTTATCCAACCTGATGACCTCCTTTTAGGAAACTTTTTCTTTTTGCCTGCCTACGCTGATCAGCACCTGTTCAATATGGTTCAGCATGGAAGTCGTTGCGAATGTCACCGTCGTTCCCTCTCCGAGATAAAACTGCTTGCCCCAGTGCGGAGAGTTTTCCTCCACCTCGATCACGTATTCCACCGGCGAGCTCCGTTTCGGATCGGGCGTAATGTAGATGGTCTTCCAGTCGATGCCTTTGAGCTGCTCGTGCAGCTCGTCCCAGTATAAGTACTGTTTAATGAGCGACTCCATCTGTCCGTGCAGGTAGTAATCTTTATTGATTTTATAGTAGCGCCGGTTTTTCACCCAGCGGTCGGTAATTAAATTCATGTCATACAGCCGCCGCAACTCAAGGCGGATCGCATTTGTTGACTCCTTGCATTCGCGCACAAGCTCACGCAGGTACGTTTCTTCCTCTGTCAGATAAAATTTCATTACGAGCCGCAGTCTTGTTTTGGATGTTACTAATTGATGCAAAACCATCTCCCCCTTCAGTCCCCTCGTCAATAAAGATTGTTTGCTCCGCCGGCATTTTTATAATGTGAGCGCCGGCGGCGTAACCCTTCCCCCTTCGAGAAGCAGATGTGTATTTTTCTGCATCCGCTCCCATTCTTCCAGCCGGTCCATCCTGACAAACTGCCGGTACACCTGATCCAGGCAGAACGGTAGGTCATATGCACTGCAGGCGTTAGAAGCGATAAAATGCACGAGCCGCTTTTTCAGAAAATATTTCGCCCAGCGCCTGTCGCTTCTTCCATCGCGGCCGAGCAGCGCTCCGGCACTAATTTGTACGGCTGCTCCTTCATTTACGAGCGTTTCGATTCCCCCGCGCTTTTTCTGAAGCATCTGAAGCCGCTCCGGCGATGAAAGAATGGGAATGAACCCGTGATTGTACAGTTTTGTGAGCATCTGCCGGACGTACAGGAAGCTGTGACTTTCATTCATGTGAATGAGTACATAATTGGTATGCTCCAGCGGCAGAATCCTTTTTCTTTCCAAGTCAATTTCCATTCCGTCATATAGGGTGATTTCCTGCCCCGAGCGGACACGGACCGGAATCCGCGCTTTCAAGAGCTGAAAATTCAGAAATTTCACGGCCTCTGTTACGAAAACGGCTCCGAAATCGTACGACGGATACCGGTAGCTGGGTGTTGCGTAAATAATGCCGACCCCGGCGGCCTCTGCCTGTCTGGCCATCTCCAGGCTTTCCTTCATTGTGTTTGGTCCGTGGTCAAAGCCGGGAAGAATATGGGTATGCATCTCAATCATGTACTCACCTCTTTCCATTTAATTAAGGCAAATGTCCTACATGATATTTTTTAGAATATTTTGCCTGTTGCCGTTTCTTTTATATTAATAGTCCAGTATAATTATTAATAGTAATTACCTAGTCATTAATAATCACACAAATGTTAATAGTCATATGACCTTTTCTAGGAAGATGGGACCCCGCCCGGGATGACCCCGGCGAAAGGGAGTGGATCCATATGAACCGCCGCCAGCGAATTTTCATGTATACGATCCAATTTATAGCCATCATCGCAGCCGGACTATTCGTGTACATGGAGTCGCCGGGTGAGCGGTGGCTTGCCGCAGGCCTTTGCTGGGTATTTGGTATTATTCAGATGATCCGGCTCGTATTTCTATCCATACCGCTTGCTCGTTTTTCCTCGGTCATGGTTATCAGCCTCCAGTTCGTCATTGCCTGGGCGGTCCAGGCGATTGCGGGCGGGTTTGTTCCACAGACACTTTTTTTCGTCCTGATTGCCGAGCTCGGGTACCGGGCGCCGAGGCGCTTCAGCTTCCCGTTCATGCTTCTCTGCTTTGCGGGATTCGCAAGCGCCACAGCCTTTCATGAAGGCTTTCCAGCTCCTGCCGCTCTCGCCTTTGTGCTTCCCCGCTTTATCGAATACGTGCTGTTCTGGGGCTTCAGCTACCTGGCCAAGCGCTCCACCGAGCAGCGTAATGAGCTGCAGCGTGCCTACGACCGGCTCCGCCTGTATCACCGGGAGATGGAGGACAAATCCATCATGCAGGAGCGGCTGAAGCTCTCCCGGGATATTCATGACAGCGCCGGCCATTACTTGACCACCTCCATGATGGCGCTGGAAACAGCCAGACGGCTGCTCGAAAAGGGCGAAGTGGAAAAAGCCCGTACCCAGCTTCAGACCTCCAAGCACCAGGTGCAGGAGACCATGAAGGAAATCCGGAAAACCGCGCATTCTATGGCGCATACCGACGGCTTCATTGATCTGTCGGCTGCGCTGGAGGGGCTGCTCGTCTCCACCCGTGACACGTCGGATGTGCGGATCGAGTGGCAGTTTGACGAGCCGCTGCCCCTTCTCCGGGCGGAGCAGGAAATGCTTTTATACCGGATGCTCCAGGAAGGGCTCACTAACGGGCTCCGCCACGGCGGGTGCACGCATTTTTCCTATACATTATCCACGAAGGTGCCCGGTCAGCTGATTGCCCGGCTTGAAGACAACGGGCGCACAGCCGCGAAAAACGTCAGCTACGGCTTCGGCCTGCGCGGGCTGTCCGCTAGGGCCGAGGAGCTTGGCGGCCTGCTTCGTTTTGAAGCCATTGCCGAAGACAGAAACGGTATGGCGCTCGAGCTGCGCCTGCCGGTGAAAGACCGGAGTCCTTACACCCCGTCCTAATATGAAGCTGACTATTTGTACGCGTAAATCTCAGGATACGTATCAGAAGGAGGATCTGCAGATGGATACCGTTCGGATAGGAATTGTTGATGACCATGCCATTGTCCGGGACGGACTGGCGATGATTATGGAGCTTGAAGAGGATCTGGAGGTGGTAGGTATTGCGAGAAACGGGGCAGAAGCAGAAATGATGCTTACCAACGAGCTGCCGGACGTGGTGATGCTGGATGTGTACTTAGAAGGCAATAACGGTATTGAATGGCTGCCGGACTTTCAGCTGACGTCGCCGCAGACGAAGTTTATTATGCTCAGCTCCTACGTGGATGCCGAAAACGCCATCCAGGCGCTTGCCAACGGCGCGAAGGGATTTCTTCTGAAGGACTGGGAAAGCGAGGAGCTCGTCCGCTGCGTGCGCCAGGTGGCCCGCGGCCAGATGGTGCTTCCCACATCCGTCTCGGAAACGCTGAGTGACCAGCTCGCTGCCCGGGACCGGAAGGACGGTGCTCCCCGTTTTCAGGAAACCGAGGACATCACCGAACTCTCCCTGCAGGACCGGAGAATCGTGGATCTGCTGCTTGCAGGCTACTCCAACCAGGAGATCGCGGATACGCTGTTTTTAACGCTCGGCACCGTCAAAAATTACCTGACCGCCATCTACCGGAAAATCGGTGTCCGCAACCGCCGCGAAGCAATTGCCTATTTTCAGCGGCGGCACAAACAAACCGGCTCCTAAAGCTTAGGAGCCGGTTTGTTCTGGTTAACCGTAATAATAGTAATAGCTTTGATCCATGCCCTTTTTCTGGTTCAGAATGCAGCCGAGGATCGGCACGCCGCTTACTTCCAGCAGATCCTTGGCCTTCCGGGCAGCATCGTTTTCGGTTTCTCCAGCTTTGACGACGAGAATGCTTCCGTCGCAGTGGCGGGAAATCACCTGCACATCTGTCACCGCGAGCACCGGCGGCGCATCAAACAAAATCACGTCATACTGCTCACGGGCGAGCTCCACCAGATGCGCCATCGAGCGGCTTCCAAGAATTTCGGACGGGTTCGGCGGAATCGGTCCGCTCGGCAGAATATCGAGATTCGGCACTTCGGTTTCCTGGACGTATGAGGCGTACTCCCCGTGATTGGTCAAGGCGTTGATCAGCCCGTGGGTATTCATCCGGCGAAATGTGTAGTGCACCGTCGGCTTACGAAGATCGGCGTCTACAAGGAGCACCTTTTTTTCCTGCTGAGCCATCGTTACCGCGAGATTCGCCACGGTTGTAGACTTACCTTCCCCCGGGCCTGCCGAAGTCACTACCATCGTCTGCATTTCTTTATCCACCGAGGAATACTGAATATTAGTACGGATCGTACGGTACTGCTCGGAAACCGGGGATTTACTGTTCAGCCAGGTGATGAGCTTCCGCTGGTTCGTATTCGTCTCTTGCTTCTTTTTTCGTGCCAAAGGCGCACACTCCTTTTGATTTCTGTCCATTACTCCTTATATAGGCCGGGGGCTTCATTCATTATAGGCGTAGTATAGCATATTCCAGCGGGCCCCGGTCTGCTTTTTCAAAAAGCAGGACCTTTTTATGACCCGTTTTCCGTCCACTGCTGCCATATGCCGTCCATCCAGGCTGTATGCCCCTGCTCCGTCGGCACCGGTGTATCCTCGCCGACGTAGTCAATCAGGGCTTCATCATCCACCGCCGGCCAGGCACTCCAGTGGTTTAGGTAGGTGACGCCGGCCTCGTCGGCATATTCTTCTACGGCGTCGAGCTGTTCTAAGTAATACTGCGCCTCGTACCACGGCTGCGGCGCACTGATATAGTACGCGCTGTCGTTTTCCTGCACCGCTTCCGTAATTTCACGGGTGGCGTAAATAGTATCGTCGCTGCTGACCGTTCCGTTATCACTCACTGCAAACGGCACAAAGATAAACAAATCAGCCTCTGCTCCGGCCATTTCCTCCGGTCCGCCTTCATTCAGCACTTCAAGGGACGTGCTGTCATCATATGTAATCGTTTCTACTTCTGTGTTAACTCCGTTCCAGTTCTCCTCGATCCGATCGGCCAGCTGCTGCGGAAAGCTGTTATCGCCCTCTGACGTCACTGCTCCGGAACCCGCCACAACCAGTCGCAGAGGTTCGCCCGACTGCTTGGCTTCTTCAAGCTGAGTCTGCAGACCGGCATTTAGTCCTTCAGCATTAATGCCGCTCTCTGACCCACTTTCAGAGGAGGCTTCGCTGCTGCTATCCTGCTGCCCGCTTCCACTTCCTGCCCCCCCTGTGTTATCGATGCGGTCCTGGTAGTATAACCAGCCCGCGATCAGTACCACAGCTGTAATCAGGACGAGGATAAATAACCCAATTGATTGTTTCATGAGATCTCCCCTCGTTTATTAATCCATTCTTAAGTATTACGAAAATCCTTCAAATTGTAAAGACGAAAACCGAAAATTTCCATAAAAGCATATATCGTTCAGCTTATTGAAATATTTTAAAAATAAAACGTGTACACAATACCAACAGTCATCCCCATCGCGATGACCGTAAGCGGCAAACCGACTTTGATATAGTCGGAAAATTTATATCCGCCGGGCCCGTAGACAATCAGGTTCGTCTGATATCCAATCGGCGTGACAAAGCTCGCTGAAGCGGCGATCGCAATCGTGACGGCAAAACCCATCGGATCAGCGTTCAGGCTTTCGGCAATACTAAGGCCGATTGGAATCATCAGCACGGCGGCCGCACTGTTTGTGATCAATTCAGTGAACAGGTTCGTCAGAGCGTAAACAAAAAACAGCACTACAATGATCCCGAGTGGTTCCCCAAAGGCAAGCAGTCCCTTCGCTATCCAAGCAGCAAGTCCCGTTTCGGTCATGGCCGACCCCACCCCGAAGGCACTCGCGATCAACAGCAGCACCTGAAACTGTACGTAGCGCTTCGCTTCCTCGGGTGTAATAATACGCGCCACCAGGAAAATGAGTACTGCCATTGCCATCGCCTGAAACATGCTCAACCATCCGACTGTAACAATCGCAATCATTGCGAGCAGCACCCCGAGCGAGAGCCATCCTTTCATGGGCTTCTCTCTAATGGACCCCGGAGTTTCGAGGGCAGAAACAACGTAAAAATCGTTCGAGCGCTTGTATTTCTGCAGGAAATCCGAACCGGCGAGAAGAAGAAGCGAATCCCCGGGACGCAGCCGGATGTCCCCAATTTTACTCTGGATCCGTTCGTTGTTACGGTGCACCGCCACTACGCCTGCATCGTAGGAAGAACGAAACTGCGCCTGCTTAATAGTCTTTGACTGAAGCGAGGACTGGTGGGAGACGACTGCTTCCACCAGCTGACTCGAGCCGTTCTGCAGGTCATCGAGCGTCAGCTCGGTGCCGGTTTTCAGCGTTAGTCCTGCTGTGCGCTGAAGATCGGCCATTTTCTCGAGTATCCCGGTGAAGATCAAACGGTCACCCGCCTGCACAATCGTATTGGAGCTTACCGGTGATATCCGCTCATCACGGCGGATAATTTCGATCAAAAACATTCCCTGCAAATCCCGGAGTCCTGCTTCCTGAACGCTTTTCCGCACATATGGAAATGTCGGCTCCACCTTCATCTCACACAGGTACTCCTTGGCCTCATCCTCCATCCGTTTCTGCGTTCCCTCATAGGCTGGCAGTATCCGGTAGCCGATGGTAAACAGGTAAATGAGCCCGACAGCTGTAAGCGGCAGGCCGACGATCGCCAGCTGGAACATGCCAAACCCTGCCATATCATAATCCAGAAGCATCCCGTGAACCACCAGGTTGGTCGAAGTTCCGATCAGCGTAATCGTCCCCCCCATAATTGTCGCGTATGACAAAGGAATTAAAAACTTGGAGGGGGCGTAGCCGCGGTCTTCGCACCATTTTTTGATAATCGGGGTGAACGCTACCACAATGGGGGTGTTATTTAAAAACGCTGACATGCCGGAGATCGGCACAAAGGTTCGTACCATTGATGATACCGGGCCGCGGCTCTTCTGCAGCCAGTGAGTCATAAACCGCTCCACGAGCCCGCTCTTCTGCACTGCTCCGGCGACAATAAATAAAAGCGCCACTGTCAGCATCCCTTCGTTGGAAAAGCCGACAAGGGCCTGTTCCGTCGTCAGAATACCACTGATCAGAAGAATAACCAGCACAGTAAATACGATCATATCCGGGCGCGCAACTTCAAAAAACAACGCCAGCAGCATTGCCACAATTAATATTAATACAACACCCATTTCGATCGTCATATGTATCCCTCTATTTCCTACCATTCTTATAGGAATGATTATACAGCAAAAGAGACCCACTGCGGGAGTCTCTTTTCATTAGTTTATAGTTTAAAAAAGAATTAGGTTTAAACCGATTTTACAATAAACCAGCCGTTCTTCTGGTCTTTTCTATTATAATAGAACCTTTCATTGTCTTCGTACCTTACTACCGTTCCTCCGGCGGCCTCTACAATTGCCTGACCCGCTCCTGTGTCCCACTCCATCGTCGGAGCGTATCGCGGATAAAAATCGGCCTCCCCCTCTGCGACCAGGCAGAATTTCAATGAGCTGCCGGCGGAGACTACATCGACTTCATTATACGTTTCTTTTAGTTCATTAATGAATGCTTCCGTGTCCGCTGACATGTGTGAGCGGCTTGCTACCACATGCGCTTTGTCTTCAGGCCTGGAAACGGCAAGCTTTTCGCCGTGCTGCCGGAGCAGCTCTTCACTGAGGGGCAGCTTGGAGGTAACGTCAGTCACTTTATATGCCCCGAATGATTGCCCGCCGATGTACAGCACGTCCTGTGCAGGTACATAAATAACTCCCATAACCGGGTATTTGTTTTCAATTTTTGCGATGTTAACCGTGAATTCATCATTCTTTTTCACGAATTCCTTTGTACCATCCAGCGGGTCCACGAGCCAAAACGAGTCCCAGTCTTTCCGCTGCTCGTAATCCACGGCATTTCCTTCTTCGCTGATGACCGGCGTTTCCGGGTCTGCTTCGTGAAGCCCTTTAGCGATGACATTATGGGCGCGCTTATCCGCTTCTGTCAGCGGGGAATTGTCCTCTTTATGCTCAACGGTAAAATCCCGCTTGTACACGTCCATGATTTCCTGCCCTGCTTCTACTGCAATTGAAATAATTGCGCTTGTGATAACCGCCTGCATATGCATGCTCCCTTTTTAATTACATGTTTATGTGGTCCATTTGAGTTAAAAATTTGCCGTTTAATTTAATTACTTTGTTTCACTTGCTTTATTGTACACTTCTTCCAATTAAGTGAAAAGATGATTTCCTCTTAATAATAGTGTGGGCCGAAATTTTTTACATATTATAAAGAAAACGAGCCGCCCATATGAGCAGCTCGTTGCTATTAATTTTTGCTGAAATAAGAATTGGTACCTTGATAAATTCCTTCAGCAAGTTTTTCTCTGTAGGAGCTTTGTTTCAAGTAGGAAGCTTCCGTTGCGTTATCGATAAATCCAACTTCCACTAACACAGAAGGAACCTTCGTTTCACGGATAACGTGGAAGTTGCCTTGTTTTACTCCACGGCTTTTTCCAGAGGTTTCCCGGATGATTCCTGATTGAATCTCTTCTGCGAGCTCTTTACTTTCTGCACCTTCGTATTTACTGTACCAGTACGTTTCAATTCCGTGACCGCCACCGGCGTTTGTGTGGATACTGATGAAAGCATCCGCGCCTGCGTTATTTGCGATCGAAGAACGCTGGGAAAGCGATAGATACTTGTCACTTTCACGCGTCATTACCACGTTTGCTCCAGCTGCACGTAATTTACTAGCCAGGTATTTAGATGTTTCGAGGTTGATATCTTTTTCTTTCAATCCATTTCCCTGTGCGCCTGGATCATGGTCGCCGTGTCCAGCGTCTACCACAATCGTCTTGCCGGCTACAGCAGATTCGGATGGATATATTTCATCTACATTCAATGCTGCACGAAGAGCTTTCATGGTGTTCGGACCAGCCACACCGTCCACTGCGAGATTTTCAGAACGCTGAAAATCTTTTACTGCCTGCGCAGTTGCGGAATCAAACTGATTGGATGGGTTGCTTACACTCATGAACCCAAGTGCTTCAAGGTCAAGCTTCAGCTGAACCACTCCATCATGAGTCGTGCCTATCTTCATGATCGAAATCGATCCGTAGTTTCCTGGATCTCCTACATCGCTTTCTTCATCGTCGCTCCCCTTAGTGCTGAGAACTTCGCTGATTTTCGCGAGGGTATTCGGACCAGCTACACCGTCTACATACAAACCATGGTCACGCTGGAATTCTTTAACCGCGGCTTCCGTTTGAGGGCCAAAGCGCTCGTTCGGATTCGCGATATCCAGATAGCCGAGCGTATAAAGGTCTTCTTTCATCGCTTTTGCTGCCGGACTCGTTACACCGTCTTTCAACAGCTCATCAGAGCCGCTGCCAGATTCACTGTTACTATTGTCGTCTTCTGCTGGCGGGGTCTTCAGTACTTCTCTGAGTTTCGACAGGGTGTTTGGACCAGCCACACCGTCCACCACCAGCCCGTGATCGCGCTGGAAATCCTTCACCGCGGCTTCCGTCTGAGGGCCAAAGCGTTCATTTGGCTCGGAGATGTCCAGATACCCCAGGGTATAAAGATCGGTTTTCAGTAATTGGGCAGCTTTGCTGCTCACACCGTTTTTCAGAAGGGTACTGCTGCTGTCACTGCTGTTGTCATCGTTGTCGCCATCCTCTGAAGCTGCCTTCAGTACCTCGCTGATTTTCGACAGGGTATTCGGGCCAGCCACACCGTCCACGACAAGGCCATGGTCCCGCTGGAAGGCTTTAACCGCGGCTTCCGTCTGCGGGCCGAAGCGTTCGTTCGGGTCAGCAATGTCGAGGTAGCCGAGCGTATACAGGTCTGCTTTCATTGCTTTCGCCGCCGGGCTCGTCACCCCGTCTTTCAGAAGCGTGCTGCTGTCGCTGCTGCCTGCGCTGTCGTCTTCACTTTTGCTGTCGTCCGACGAAGCTTTTAGCACGTCATCGATTTTCGCAAGCGTGTTCGGGCCGGCGACGCCGTCCACGACAAGGCCATGGTCCCGCTGGAAGGCTTTAACAGCCGCTTCCGTCTGCGGGCCGAAGCGTTCGTTCGGGTCAGCGATATCGAGGTAGCCGAGTGTATACAGGTCCGCTTTCATCGCCTTCGCCGCCGGGCTCGTCACCCCGTCTTTCAGGAGCGTGCTGCTGTCGCTGCTGCCTGCGCTGTCGTCTTCACTCTTGCTGTCGTCCGACGAAGCTTTGAGCACGTCATCGATTTTCGCCAGCGTGTTCGGGCCGGCGACGCCATCGACCGCTAATCCGTGGTCGCGCTGGAAGGCTTTAACAGCGGCTTCTGTCTGCGGGCCGAAGCGCTCGTTCGGGTTGGCGATGTCCAGATATCCGAGCGTATACAGGTCCGCTTTCATCGCCTTCGCCGCTGAGCTCGTGACGCCATCTTTCAGCACGCTGCTGTTTGTATTGCTGTCTCCAGAAGATTTGCTATGTAAGATTTCGTTTATCTTGGAGAATGTATTTGGTCCAGCGACCCCGTCTACAGTCAGCGAGTGGTCTTTTTGAAAATTTTCCACCGCTCGTTCTGTCTGCCTACCGAAGTATTTAGTCGGGTTCGCTATATCCAAATAACCAAGCTCATACAGATCCTCTTTCAGTTCCTGTGCCTGCGAACTGTTGTTTCCGTATTTAACGATATTGGAAGCTGCATTGGCTGGAGTTGACGTAGACAATACAAACGAAATAGCGAGCAAAACGCCAGCTAAGACAAATATGAAGTTTTTAGACATCTTGATTACTTCCTCACTCCTTTTTCTATAACTTAATTTTATGCATGTGTTCATTCTAGTTAGGACTTAAGAATCAATCAATAGGTAATTATTATGCAAAAAATGCATCGTGATTATATACCCCCTCATAAAAAAACCCAATATAGTCTGTTTTTATCGTTATTTTTTAATTTTATTCTTATACACTAAATTTCATTTTCGTCTTGTTATAATTAGTTCTAAAGAATTATTTTTTGTCCTATCATATATATTTTAAAAATTGCATAATTCTTTTAAACCGCACTTTATTGTGTAATTTTTCTTAGTTAGGACGATAATATACACGTACTACTTAATTAGGAGGCTGAGTATGGTTTCATCTAAAAAAATTATATTTTTCAGTTCGTTTATCGTTTCTATTTCTTTAGGTAGTTTCGCCACCGCTGACACGGCCCAGGCCAATGAAGAAGATAATAGCAATGAATTATACATGACGCAGGGTACAGAAGCTTCTGAAGTGAAAGAACTCGAAGAAGCTTTAATTGTTTTAGGCTACCCCCTTCAAGAAGCAGACACTTTATTCGACAGCGATACGTCTATACATATTTCAGATTACCAGGAGCGAAACAGCTTTGAAGTAACTGGGGAAGTTGATCAGGAATTGCTTGAAAATATTCTGGGTGACGTGAAAAACCAAGAAGAAGGTGAAGCCTCCGTTAACACGGATTTAGAAGAAGACTTACCGGACGATTCCTCCACTGACCAACCCAACCCGGAAGATACTTCTGAAGAGGAGAATAGTGATCTAAAGGATGATATAGATGAATCTTCTATTGAGAGATCTTCAGAAGAGGAGAAAGACCAAGAATTAGAGGAAGATCCGCCAGTGGAACGTTCCGAAGAAGATTCACAACAAACGGAGATCAAAGACCAGGCTGGCCCTGATCATGAAGAGGAGAATATCGACCAGGAAAAGCAGGCATCTGAAGATACAGTACAAGAGAACGCCTCTGCCTCTGAGAATGAGTCCTCTGACGACGGAAGTGGAAATACAGAAAAGCAGGAAGAAGCTGAACCGCAAAAAGAAAGAACTTTTGTATTGGCGGCTAGAACTTTTTCTTCAGCAACTATCATGAAAGAAATTAACAGTACGATTCTGAAGGATGGCGTAACGAGCCCCGCCGCCCAATTGATGAAAGAAAACCTGTACACGCTCGGTTATCTCGATATCGCTGATCCGAACGAGCGCTTCGGCCCGCAGACAGAAGCCGCGGTTAAAGCCTTCCAGCGCGACCACGGGCTGGTCGTGGACGGCGTGGCCGGACCGAACACCCTGGCAAAGCTGAACGAAGTGCTGAAAAAAAATAACACCGCCGCCCCAAAGGATGAGAAGCCTGTAAGCACTGATACGATTCTGAAGGACGGCGTGACCAGCTCCGCAGCCAAGGCGATGAAACAGAACCTGTACACGCTCGGCTACCTGGACATTGCTGACCCGAATGAACGCTTCGGCCCGCAGACAGAAGCCGCGGTTAAAGCCTTCCAGCGCGACCACGGATTAGCGGTCGATGGCGTCGCCGGACCGAACACCCTGGCAAAGCTGAACGACGTGCTGAAGAAAAACCACGCTGCTGACGAAAAAGAAGAGGAACCAATCAGCACCGATACACTCCTGAAGGACGGCGTCACCAGCCCCGCAGCCCAGGTGATGAAACAGAACCTGTACACGCTCGGCTACCTCGATATCGCTGACCCGAACGAGCGCTTCGGCCCACAGACGGAAGCGGCTGTTAAGGCCTTCCAGCGCGACCACGGCCTCGTCGTGGACGGCGTCGCCGGTCCGAACACGTTGGCGAAGCTGAGTGAAGTGCTAAAGAAAAATAACAGCTCCAACGAAAAAGATAAGGAGCCAATCAGTACCGATACGGTTCTGAAGGACGGCGTGGCTAGCCCCGCAGCCAAGGTGATGAAACAGAACCTGTACACCCTGGGCTACCTCGACATTGCTGAGCCGAACGAGCGCTTCGGCCCGCAGACGGAAGCGGCTGTTAAGGCCTTCCAGCGCGACCACAGCCTCGTCGTAGATGGCGTCGCGGGACCAAACACCCTCGCAAAGCTGAACGAGGTCCTGAAAGATTCAACAAAGGACAAAAACACCGAGGACGAAGAATTGGACAGTGATAGCACCCTTCTGAAAGACGGTGTCCGCAGCGAAGCGGCGAAAGCCATGAAAGCGGATCTGTATACGCTTGGTTACCTCGACATCTCCGAACCAACCACGCACTTCGGCCCAATCACCGAAGCCGCCGTGAAGGATTTCCAGCGCGACCACGGGCTGGTTGTGGACGGCATCGCCGGACCGAAGACCCTCGCAAAAATCAGCGAGGTATTGAACAACCCGCAGACGGATAAAGATACCGAGGACGAATCGACTGTAGAAATGCCTGCCCCTTTCACCGAGGAAATTAAGCAGGGCGATGAGGGCGAAGCAGTTCTTCTCGTAAAACAATACCTAAAAGCTGCAGGCTTCAATGCAGGCTCGAGCTCTGTTTTTGACAGCTCCGCCGTTGAACAGTTAAAAGCTTTTCAGCAGGCAAGAAGCCTTAATGTTACTGGCGTAGCAGACGCCCCGACCCTGCGGGCCCTGGTGGAGGAAAGGGAAACAACGTACGTTTTCACCGGTAAAGACCGCTTCGGGCACGGCGTTGGCATGACCCAGTGGGGAGCTTACGGTATGGCCCAAAACGGCCAGAGCTATAAAGAGATACTAAATCATTATTATACTGGGATTAATGTAGGCACGTCCGAACAGTATAAGTCCCAAAACATTCGCGTTCTGTTTGAAGAACAAACCAATAACGCTGTTTTCAGCAGTTCCGGCACTTACAGCATCAAGGATACGAACGGAACCACGCTTATGAGCAGCCTTACCGGTGAAACTACTGTAAACTACGCAAATACTGCAGAGGGCGGACAGTATACTATCACGAACAACGGCAACTCTGTCACCTCTTCCGCAGAAGTTATTGCTTCTGGCAACGGCACCTTTTCGTACCAGGGTAATTTGTACAAAGGGGAGCTTCATTTCCCTAAGTCCAACGTTAAAGTTAACGGAAATACGTACCGAAGCGAATGGGTAATGGACGTCGTCAACCACGTCAATATCGACACCTATCTTGAAGGAGTCGTTCCTTATGAAATGATCGTCGGCTGGCAGGAGCCGGAAGCTTTTAAAGCCCAGGCTGTTGCTTCGAGAAGCTACGCTTTGACGAAGCTGTCCTCTGTCAGAAACTTCGACGTTTATGACGACACTCGCTCCCAGGTGTATCACGGCGTACCAACCGGGAGCCGGAACGACGCTATGGTGCTGAACGCTATCCAGGCAACAAGCGGACAGACCATTAACTACGGCGGACGATTGGCAGAAGCGATCTATTCAGCTTCCGCAAGCGGCCACACCGTTGATGCCGGCGACGTTTGGGGCAATTCTGTTCCATATTTAATAGGTGTTCCGGATCCTTACGACGTTTCGAGATACGCGCAGAATTCCTGGACCTATTCCATTTCTAATCAGGAGCTTTCCAACTTGAGCAGCTTTAAGGCTTACAACAAAGGCAAGGTTCTCGATGTCGACTTTGAAACGAAGAATGAACGGCTTCAGAAGGTGATCGTTCATTTTGAACAGGGCGACGAGGAAATGTCCGCTGATCAGTTTCGTTCCAAGGTTGGAAGTAACGTGATGACTTCCAATATCATGAGCATCGACACCATTAATTAAGCAACGCAAAAAAGCACCTCCTCTTCCCTGTTTCAGGGGCGGGAGGTGTCTTTTTATTCGGGTTCGTTCTGCGCTTCTCTGCGTCGCACGATAAATATCGTAATTAAAATAATAGCTAAGTTAAATACTGCCCCGAGTAAGCTGTAGATCGCAATACCTGTAACAGCTGTATAATAATTCGCAGCAACGAGCATGGCAGCAATGCGAAAAACGAGCAGCAGCAGCTCATAATTAAACAGGATCTTTTGGATTTTCAGCACCTGTATGGTTCCAATGGCGGGCCGATTGATGAACCCAAAATAAAGCCATACCATTAGCCAGGACGAATACACACCGGCCTCTCTCCACTCTTCGCCCAGAATGAAGCTGAACGCCCACGGGGCGAATATAATTAGCAGAATCGCCGGGATTAATGCTCCGGCGGCTAAATACAGGGTGGATTTTATTAAGAGCGGCCCTAAGTTTTTTCCTTTATTGTACATGTCTGAAGCGTTTTGAAAATACACCTGGTTGAATGACTCTGAAATTAAGTTGGTCGGCATTTTCACTAGTTTCAGTGCAAGGGAATAGAAGCCCACCACGCTTGTTCCGAAGAAAACGCCAAGAAGAAAAGGAGCCATGTTCTGTGAAAAAGCATTTACCAGGGCCTGCGTCGAGCTGAACATTGGAAAGTCTTTAAATTTTACGATAATCGGGCGGAACAGGCGTGTATTGACTTTTTTAAACACGCGGTAGTTCTGGCCTTTGAGTGTATCGTACATAAGCGTGGACGTTGCAAGAAACTGTCCGAGCACCTGGCCGCCGACAAGCCCCCCTGCACCGAAACGAAGGAAACCGCCGGAGAGCTGTCCCCCTACGACCCCAATCGCCCTGGATACTCTTGAAGCAGCGATTTTTTTATAGCGTTTGTTGCGTGTCGACCAGAATTCAAAGGACTTATAAAGCCCCATCAGCATGGCATTCACAGGCACCAGCCACAGCCACGGCGCCAGTCCCGGCGTATTCAGCCAACCGGCAATATTCTCCCGCAAGAGCCATACAATAATAAATAGAAAAATAGTAATACATGCTGTGATCAGCAGAGAAAGTGCAAAAACATTTGCACTTTCTTCTTCATCTTCTGCAAGTACAATAGCCATTTCATACCTTAAGGTCATTATTGCCGTCAATACTACAACAATGGAAGTGAACAGAGCCAATATGCCAAATTCTGTCGGGGTATACAGTCTTGTCAACACAGGAGTCACAGCAACTGTAATGATTTGAGCCAGCACTGTTCCCGACATCAGGACGCTCATATTGCGAATAAATTTATTAGAAATCAGACGTTTCCATTTTGATGAATTGTTTTCGTGCGCCATGTCCCGTCCTTTCTCCAGTCCGCCAATTAAGGAAAATATCTGTTTTCGACAAAGAAGCCTTCTATTGAGGCTTTAAGCTGTTTTGAAGCATTGCTGCCTGCAGAACAATAAGTATTTCTTTGGCACTCAATGTCTCCAGTAATTCTTCTTCGTCCATTTTTTCATCAAAAAGCGGCGCCAGCAACTGGCTTCCATTTAATTGTTGAAGCTCTTCGGTAATGTACGCTTTATGGTCCTTCACCAGACGATCAAAGTCTGCCCAAGAATCCTGGTTTACTTTGTTTTTCGACACAGTATCCACCAGCGATCTTTTGGTACGTATCGCCGCCATGATTGGGAAATTGACCTTTGCTGAAAAATAGGGAAGCTGGCCTTTAGTGTGGGAAACATACCACGACTTTTTTAAATGCTTCCTAAACGCCCGGTGAAAGAGCTGGCGGTTAATTTTATACTCCTGAGGGGCTGCTGCCGCTATTTTCATCACTTCGTTTTGTAAAAAAGGCTCATAATTGTTGAATACGCGCCGGTGCACGAAAAAGTTAGACATGCTTTCGTTCATCGAAGCCGGCCAGAGCTCACTCCATTCTACCGCGCTCGCAGGCCGAAAGGAGGCTATATAATCCTTATGCTTCTTTCTTCGTTTCACTACGGCTTCATAAACGTTTTTACCAATAAACGAAGGACTTTGGTTTTCTAAAAAAAAGTCAGAGGAGCTGTTGTTTTTATCCAGCGTATCAAGCCTGTACTTTAAGCCCCGGAACTTGTATTTATGTACATTTTTCACCCGGCTGCCTTTTAAATAAGCATCTGCCCCGAGACCGCCTATTACAGCCCCGTATTGGTCCAGTCCAAGGAACCGGCTCATGCCATATGCATGGGCATGATACGCCGGAGAGCTGGAGCCCTGGGCCAGGGAAACCGGAAGCCACTGATCCAGGTAGTATGATTTAGCCCTTAAGCCTAATTTCGTATCTATTTTGTAAACAGAAGCAGTTTTTTTAGCAATGGTTAGTTCTCTGTTTATATCGTCTAAAAACAAATGTCCTACCCTCTCTACGCTTCGGGGCATAGAGTCCAGTACTATCCGGGAATCCTCGCCCCCGCTTACAAACACCGCGGCGCTTGCACAACCCTCTGTTATTTGCGATACCGACTGCGTAAAGCTTTTCTCCAATCTCGAAGCCAGTTCATCCAGGTTCTGTTTGTTTTCTTCTTTCGGAAGCCAGTAGCAGCGGTTTTTCTTTATTTCATGCTCAGCGGGATCCAACGTATAGTAGGAAGCTGGATGTGCCTGGAAGACTCCCTGATACATCGTGTGTGGATAAGTGATCGTCTTATTTACTATCAGATCAGCGAACGAAACGTAATCGATGTCCCCGGAACGGTGTGATGCTTTGGCAACAGCGTCCACATGAGTTCCTAGAACTACTTCTTCTGTGTCGTCTTCAGCTGAATAATACACAGGAATGAAGCCCATTAAATCAGTTACTGCATGAATTTTATTCTCATTTTTATCGATAAGACAAAAGAAAAAAGGCCCGTCGATGTATTCATCAAATTTTTCGTTCTTTTTATTCCATTCATTAATAATTTTCTGCACACGATTCGTATTAAAGCTTTTATTCTCCGTTTTAATTAAAGGGCCGCCTGTGAGTATTGCTATGTAATCATCTGTTTCGATCCATTCACTGCTTTTATAGTGATTCTCAAAAAAAGCGATGGATCCCCACGGCCCTTCTGCGGCAACTGCGGACTTTCGTTTTTCCGGGTCAAATATTTTCAATAGTTGTTGAAGCTTCCGGCTTTTGTTCTTTTTTGAACTATAAATGAAGTCAGACAACCCTATCCCTCCAGTGCCACATCGAAATAACTGCTGTTTTCACTAACATTCTTCTAAGCAGACTACAACTTATCCTATCACATATTCTTCCCTGTTTAGATGAGCGTATACTAATGAGACTAACGGCTCTGCATAAAAAACACAGCTCGGCGGACTGCGCTTTTAAAGATGCATCGTATTACCTTTTAAGTATTTCCCAGTAGATACTGTCAATTTTTTCTGCCTGTGCATCGACGTCGAACTGATCGTGCACTTTTTTTATATTACTTTTCCCCATTTGTTCCCGCCGGGCTGGGTTTTCTATCAGTTCCTGCATACGGGACGCCAGCCCATCTATGTCTCCCGGCTCAATCACAAAGCCGTTCACCCCTTCATCAATCATTTCGGGGATACCGCCGACTCTTGTAGAAATAACGGCCGAACCATAATTCATTGCTTCTAAAATCGCCATTGGAAAGCCTTCATTATACGACGGGAGTATCATGAGGTCAGCATTTTTTAAGTACATTGCTCTTTCTTCTTCCCCTACCCAGCCAAGCACATGAATGTACTCCTCCAGGTCTTTCTGTTTGACCAGGGCTGCCACCTTTTCCACTTCGCCGTCTCCGGCAAGGTAGACATGGAAGCCGCTATGCGTCTCTGCCAGCCGGCCACTTGCCTCCAGTAGATCATACACGCCTTTTCGATCCCCAAGACGTCCCATAAATAAAATATTCACCTCAGGGCCGCTTTTATCATAATGATAGTCTTTCAGGCTTATTCCATTTTCCACTACGGCAATTTTTTCTGCAGGCATGATCGCCTGGAAAAAATCTCTCCAATAGTCGGATAAAACTATTACTCGCTCATTTAAGCCAAGTACATACCGGACAAACTTTTTTTGTACAGGATGCATCGTATTATAAAAGCTTTCAAATCTTGACCCATGAATATGAAGTACTGTCGGGATCCCTTTGCTCTTTAAATAAAAAATGAATAAAGCCTTGCGGTAAAAACTCCCTGCCACCGAAGCGTGCAGATGAACAATGTCCGGCCGGTCGTGCTTCACTTCTTTTATCAGCAGAGCAAAGGCGCGGAGAAACATCTTCACCCGCACAGCCTTGGACTTATTGATGTATGACGGAATCATTTTAAGGTCATGCTTTTCCACCAGCGAAGAAGTGAACAAGTTTTTAAGAACGGATACAATTCCGCCTTTATCTTGTAAATGTGAGCCGATAATAACTACTTTTGGCAACCAAAATCCCCTTTTCTTTTCATGAATTCATTTAAAACAACCCTAGAAATTTTTTCTTATTTTTAATTTTGAGCGGCTCATCAAGCAGCGGGTCTTTATTTTCAATAATGCGCTCGGCGTTCTCCAAAAAGGTGTCTACATATTCTGCTCCCAGATGATGGTCAATGTAATCATAGGCTTCCCGCAGGTCGAACGGGCGCATATCGATGTTATGAGCATCGGTCGACACGACATGGGTTAAGCTGTGGGTCACCATGTCTTCAGCAAACTGCTTGATGCTCTTATTCATTTTACCGGTAAAGCAGTGGGCGGTGACCTGGGTGAGCGCCCCGTTTTTCACAAATTCATGCAAAAGGTCCGGCTGCTCGCGGAACGCTTTTGTCCGTTCCGGATGCACAATGACCGGCACGTAGCCTTCCACCTGCAGCTCAAACATCAGCTGCTTCGCGTATCTTGGCACCTGCGCACTCGAAAATTCAACAAACACGTAGCGGCTGTGATTGAGGCCAATGGAGATGCCTTTGTTCAAATCGTTAAGTAGTTCCCCGTTAATCCGGTTCTCCTGGCCCGGCAGCACCTTCACGTCGATACGGGCGCTTTTCAGCGACTCGTTCACGTAGTCCACCAGATGGGGAATATCCTGCCCGCTGTTGTCCCAGGCACCATTTTTATGATGCGGTGTGGCAACCACGGTGTGTATGCCGTTCACCTGTGCGGCTCTTCCCATTTCGATGCTGTCCTGAATTGTTGCGGCCCCGTCATCAATGCCGGGGAGTATATGTGAATGCAAATCGATCATAATTATTTGCTCCTTTACATTTTTTCCACACCAACAGCTTACCATATTTTCGCAATTTTATGCAGAAGACCTGCGGAGAATACTCCACAATAAAAAGCCCGGAAGACGTCGTTAGCCGAAGTCTTCCGGACTGTAATTCCGTGCTGTTCAAATCGTCAGCTTGATCGTTTTGAGTTCATACGGTTTAAAGTGTAACGTCAGGCTGGAGCCGGCTTCGAGCTTTTTCACCGGCTCCTCCAGCAGGCTGCATTCCATGCAGGTGGAAAAGGCATGGGCGCTTGCAAACGTTACTTCCCCGCGCACGCCTCCGTGCTCATGCAAACGCACAATAATGCCGTCATCATCCTCCGCCTGCTTGACGGCGTCCACGGTAATATTAGCCGCCTCAGTCTGCAGAAAACTGTATTCGTGTGCTTCCATCGTTCCATCCACGCTTTCCGCCGGAATGTTGAGCTCCGTTGCTTCCTGTACAGTGCCGCCATCAAACCAGTCTCCCTTATGAGGAAACAGGCTGTACGTGAAAATATGTTCGCCCTGGTCCTGGGTCGGATCCGGTTCTATTGCGGACTTTAACAGCGTCAGCTTCATTACATTGTCTTTGATGTCATAGCCGTACTTGCAGTCATTAAGCAGGCTGATGCCGTAGTCGCGCTCCGAAAGATCCGCCCACTGGTGGCCGACGGTTTCAAACATGGCCATATCCCAGCTTGTATTCCAGTGGGTTGGGCGCGTGACATTGCCGTATTGAATATCATAGGTAGCTTCGGTGGCACGGATCTTTACTGGAAACGCTGCTTTCAGCAGCTGCTGGTGCTCATGCCAGTCGACCGTCGTTTTAAAATCGATTCTTCTTGAATGGCTGTACACAATAACTTTCTGGTACACCGAAGAAGACTGGTAGCTCCATTCCAATTCAATGACCGCACGAAGCGGCCCGGTTTCGGCCAGGTGAATTTTTTTCAAATCAGAAACGGCATACTGTTTCTCTTTGTAAAAAATATCGATGTCCCAGGCGTCGTACGAAAGCGGCTTGTCCTCAAACACCTCGAGAACGTTCGCCGGCCCGTCCAATGCTTCACGTCCGGACTCTTTATCATACACACTCACGAGCTGGCCGCGATCATTAAAATCGATCGTATAAAAAGGAGTTTCCAGGCGCCTGCTCTCGTACTGAAACGGCGTTTCCTCTTTTTTCTGTGCTGCCCCGCCGGCGTAAATCACCTTGTACCCGAGCGCCGGGAGATCCGGCACGTGCACGAACACCTCTCCAGACTCTTCTGTCTGCATCTGCAGCTGCTCACCCGTATGGCTGGTCCATCCGGTCTCTCCATCCGGCACCTGGATCAGTGCCCCGCGCGAATGGGAGGCCGGGTTGAAAACAGTCTGTTCCTGTCCGGCCTGTTCATGCTTCAGCAGTTCCGTCTTTGTTTCCTGTTCGTTTGCTTCAACGAGCTCCAGCGCTTTTGCATATTCCTTTGTGCTGTCTTCATACACTTCCCGAATTGAAGAACCCGGAATAATATCATGAAACTGGTTGCGCAGAATGATTTTCCATCCCTGCTGCAGCTTTTCCTGCCGGCCCCTGTGCCACGAACCGTTCTGGAGATACGCCAGGGTGTCGAGCCATTCCGCCCGGCGGTAGCGAAGCTCTGCGGTGCGGTTCATTTTTTTATTGTAGGCCTGGCTTGTGTAGGTGCCACGGTGGTACTCCAGATACAGCTCCCCGTCCCACTTGTGCACGTACTGGTCGGTTTGTTCCATGCGTTCATGAAGCCCGTCGAGATACTGGTCTACCCTCCCTGTTTTCACATTTGGGAGCCCCGGCATCTCGTCGAACCGGCGTATTTTTTCCAGCATATCCCGGTTGACCCCGCCGCCGCCGTCTCCGTATCCATAGGATAAAAGCAGCTCATTGTTAAAGGAGCGGTCCCGGTACTGATCCCATATACCCTGAATGCTTTCCGCTTCAATTTCACCATTGTATGTGTATTTGCTTGAGCCGTCCGGCGTCGTAATAAAATGAGCAGCAATCTCTGTGCCATCGATGCCACGCCAGGTGAATGTATCATGCGGCATACGGTTGTACTGGTTCCAGCTGATTTTGGTGGTGATAAACGTATCGATGCCCGCCTGCTTTAAAATTTGCGGCAGCGCCCACGAGTAGCCGAAAACGTCCGGAAGCCACAGATACCGGCACCGCTTCACGCCAAGCTCGTGTTCGAGGAAGCGCTGGCCGTATAAAAGCTGCCGGCTGAGAGATTCACCGGAAGGGATGTTGCAGTCGGCTTCAAGCCACATGGCGCCCCCAGCCTCCCAGCGGCCTTCAGCTATGCGCTGCTTGATCTGTTCGTAAATCTCCGGGTAGTCATCTTTGATATATTCATACAGCTGTGGCTGCGTTTGCAGAAACTGGTATTCCGGGTACTGGTCCATTAATTTCAGGACAGTGGAAAAGGAACGTCCCGCTTTTTCCCTCGTATGCTTGAGGCGCCAGAGCCAGGCAACGTCAATATGGGTGTGGCCTACGGCGCGCACAGTCAGCGGATGCTCTTCCTGCAACGGCTTCAGTTCGTTATGAAGCTTGTCGTTCGCTTCTTCCACCGACTCGTAAAATGCTCCGTTCCCCGGCACGCGCCAGTCGATCTGCTTAAACGCCCGGTCCAGTGCCTGCAGCAGCAGGGCTCTTTTTGCGTCCCGCCCGCTAAGTACGGCGACCGTGTCTAAAGCTGCCCCTGCCGTGTAATACAGATCATCCGCCGGCTCATGCAGGCAGGAGATAAAGGCAGTCTGCAGCCGATGCTCCTGAATTTCCCGGTTTCCTTTAATTCCTTCGAGACCGGACCAGAGCCGGAACTCAAGCGTGATTCTCTGCCCGATCAACCGCTCTGGAAAAAATACCTCTTTGTGGTTCCCATCGACGGCCTGCATTGGCTCGCCGTTGACGTACAGCAGTGACTCAAATCCGGAATTGTGGCCGCCGCCTGTTTTTCCGAAGTCAAACACACCGACGACCTTTTCTCCCTGCCACTCGCCCGGAAGCTCCACTTCTGCTTTCAGCCAGAGGTAGCGGTCCCTCCCTTCCCAGCGGTCGCCAATATTCATTTCGGTCGTTTCCTGCTTCGGCATGGCCTGGATGATTTCTTCTCCTGTTTGTTCTTCTACCGTTTGAAAATGCCCGATAGGCTGTTTGTTGATATAACGATATTTTTGCAGCTCGCTTATTCGCTGTCCTAATTTTTCTTCTGTCCAAAACATATTTTTCATCCTCTCTGAAGTAAATCCCTGCTACCCTTTAACAGCTCCGCTCGTCAATGCTCCGACAATGTAGCGCTGCAGCAGGACGAATAAAATGACTACTGGAATAATGGACATAATGCTTCCTGCGGCAAGCAGGTGGGTCGTAATCTGGGTCTGGGTGGACTGAAGGTTTACCACGCCGACCGAAACCGGGTACAGCGATGCATCATCGATCAGGATGAATGGAATAACAAACTGCGACCAGCTTTGCACGGCGACAATAATTACTACGGAAACGATACCAGGTATGCTGACCGGAAACAGAACGCGGCTCAGCATCTGCCATTTGTTGCACCCATCAATAATTGCCGCTTCATCCATATCCACCGGCACGGTATCAATATAATTTTTCAAAAACCATGTGGTAAACGGAAGCACAACGGCAACGTATACGAGAACGACCAGCCACAGCTGGTTCAAAAGCCCCCAGCTTGCAAACAGCCGGTACAATGGGATGGTAATAACTACTGCTGAAATCATCTGGGTCATTAACACAGCGACCATCAGCTGGCTTTTAAACTTCATCCGGTACCTTGATAAGGCAAACGCTGCCGGAACTGCAATGAGCAGTGTTAATACAACCGTGGAAGCCACAATTCGAAACGAGTTCCACAAATACTGGAGCACCGGGGCTGAATCCAGCACTTCCCGGTAGTTCCCAATCGCAAAGCTTGTCGGGATGATACTTGGAGGCACCTGAAGCACCTCAAACCTTGTCTGCAGGGACAGGGAAAGCACCCAGAGAAGCGGAAACAAAAAGCTGAGTACGACAAGCACGTAGCTTATATACAGCCCAATCCTTATCCACTGCTGTTTTTTCGCACCTACCATCATTTATTCCTCCCCCCTTCGGCCGAGTACCTTTAAGTACACAAGCGTCATCACTACGTTCACAACCAACAGCACTACGGCAGTCGCAGCACCTTCTCCGAGGTTAAACTCCCTGAAAATAGCTGTATAAATACTTAAAGCGATAACTTCTGTGCTGTTACCCGGTCCGCCGCCTGTAAGGGCCATCACCATATCGAACGTATTGAAGGTATCAATAGAAATAATAATCAGGTTCACCAGTATAATAGGAGCGATCGCAGGCAGAATAACATTTTTCATGCGCTGGAGTGCACTTGCTCCGTCAATAACCGCTGCTTCGAGCACATCCTTCGAAACCGTTTTCAATCCTGCATACATTAAAATCATGCTGAACGCTGTGCCGCGCCATATATTGGCGAGCGTCACGGATAACAGCGCCATGGTCGGGTCTGAGAGAAAGGAAACGGGCCCGAGGCCTATGGTACTCAGAGCATAATTGATAATGCCTGCGTCTGTTTCGTTGTACAGCATGCCCCATATAACCCCAATGACAACACCTGGAATGGCCCAGGCCACGAGAACAGAGGTACGCACGACGACTGTGCCCCGCAGGTTCATTTTCTCCCCCTGTACAATGAGAAGTGCAACGATAAATCCAGCAAAGAGCTGAAAAACAACACTGAAAAATACGAAGAACGCTGTTGTTCCGATCATCGGCAAAAAGCCTGGAAGTGTAAACATGCGAAGATATGATTCCAGCGTATAGTCGTACCCTACCTGAATCATATTTGCATCTGTGAAGCTAAGCCGCACTATTTGGAGAATTGGGTAGAAGAATACTGCGGCCAATACCAGCAAAAGAGGGATTAGCCAGGGATACGGGGTGTCCCACATTGTTTTTCTCGGCCTCCGCTTTTGTTCCGTTTGCTGAGGGGGAAATGCTTTATCGTATGTGCTCATTCGCTCTCACCGCTTTCTCCGAAGGTGACAATTTCCCATGCATCATCAACCGCCTGTTCCGGCTCCTTGCTCCCGGATATTACCTGGGAAATAGCCGTTTGCAGCTGTACCGAAATTTCGTTATATTTTGAAGCCCCCGGACGGGCTTCGGCCTCTGTTTCCAAAGATGTCAGAAACTCGTCATTGAAAGCGCCGGGATTGTAAGAATCGGATTCATATACAGACGTCCGGGCCGGCAGCGACCCCTGAATCGAAGTGAATTCGCCCATCCCTTCTTCACTGATAAAGGAATCCATAAGAAAATCAAAGGCGGCTTCCTTCTTCTCCGGGTCATCTGTAAAAATCCCCCAGGCCCAGCCGCCGGCGCTTGATACGGTTGGATCGCCTTCCCCAATTGTCGGGAGTGAAGCTACTTCCCAGTTCTCAAAATCATCGCCAAGTATCTCCTTTATCGTAGCCGCCTGCCAGCTTCCACCTAAAAACATGGCCGTATCGCCGGCAGCAACTTCCCCGTTTGCATCATTTTCCTGTCCAGAGCTTGCCATGCGTTTGGAAACCGCTCCTTCTTCCTGGGCTCGGTCGAGCGTTTCAAACGTACGGATCATGGCCTCCCGGTTCTTTCCTTCACCAAACGTCGGGTTGCCTTCCTCATCCACCAGCTCGCCGCCCTGCGACCAGAATAACGGCCATAACGAAGTCACCGAGGTGCCTTCTCCAATTCCCAGCGGAAGCACAAGCCCTTCATAGCCTTCTTTTTGTACTTCATTGGATACTTCAATGACTTCGTCCCAGGTCGACGGTGGTTCTTCAATGATTTCCTTGTTATAATAAAGCATTCTCGTATCCGTACTCATGTACAGGCCATAGATCTTTCCGTCATCGCCCCGTAATACCTTCTCCGCAAAAGGAAGGTAATCATCTGGATCGAGACCCCGCTCTTCCATCAGTTCATCCAGGGGCTGCAAATATTCCTTGTAACGATCCAGCATATAGCCGTCAATCGCAGCCATATCCGGCGCCCGGCCGGTATTTGCCTGTTCAAGCAGTCTGGCCATCGCTTCATCAATGTTGCTCGATTGCAGACTAAGTTGAATGTTCATATCCGGATGTTCTTTTTCAAAGGATTCTATGTTTTCTGAAATATAATCTGATGTTGCGGCTGATGGGGCTTCAGGTGAATAGCCTGCTGTCGTGTACCAGGTGAGCGTCTCTTTTTCTTCTGCGCTCGGGTTGTCACCATTGCAGCCTGCCAGTCCTGCTATTACCAGCATAGACATTCCAATCGATATTGATTTTTTCATGAGGCTCCGCCTCCGATCTGCATTATTTTCTAACCTTTCACTTCTTAAAACAGTTTTAATAAGTCTTTAAAAGCTAAAGGCTGCAGAAATTTCTTAGTGCAGCGCTCGTTTTAGAATCAGGGAAGCCGCTCCCATAGCCTCCGCTTCCTGCCCGAACTTCGACGAAATAAACTCCATTGCGCCTGCTGTTTCAGGATAAACACATTCTCTAACTATTTTTTCTGCTTCTTCAGGAAACTCCGGGACAGCTGTAATCAACCTGCCGCCAATGACGACTAATTCCGGATTAAGAAAATTCACTTTATCGGCAATGGCACTGCCGACGTCCTCCATGCTTTCCTGAATGATCTCCTGCGCCAGCGGGTCCCCTTTTGCCAGGCCTTCGATGAATTCTTCTATGGAATGTAAATTTTTTGGCAGTGATGTTGAATCACCTCGATGTATCCGGCCCTTTGTTTCTTCTAAAATGGGAAGAATAGAGTATAAAGCCTTTCCTGTTACATTGTTTTTCGGACGCAGCCGCCTGCTTTCGAATCCTACCTCCCCCGCCAGGTGAGTCGTGCCCCGGAAGAGTTGGCCATTGATGATATAACTGCTCCCTATACCAAAATCGATCATAAAATAAAGCACGTTTTCTGCCTCCCGTGCATGACCGTAATGCCATTCTCCGAGCAGCATGCAGTTTGCGTCTTTTTCAAGACAGACAGCTGTATCAAACGCTTTTTCAAATAATGTAACGACTTGGATGTTTCGCCATAGAGGCAGGTGCGGCGGGGATAAAATGGTGCCTTTATCCGCATTAACCGGGCCGGGTGAACTAATACCGATACCTACCATCTTTTTTAACTGGAACTCGGGCGCATTTACAATTTTTTCAACTCTATTTATCACTCTCCCTATTACCGCTTCAGGCTCTTCTGCTAGAGAAAAAGATTCTGTTTCCCGGTAAATTATCTCCCCCTTTAACGTAGTAATCACAAGCACCACTTCTTCTACGGAAATGCTTACGCCGACTAAATAGTGCCACTCGGAATCCAGGGTATACAGCGTAGGTTTTCTGCCTCCATTGGACAGTGCCTGCCCCGCCTCCTGCAGCAGCCGTGCTTTTTCCAGATCAACCAGAATATTTCCTACGGAGGCTACTGTTAAGCCTGTCGTTTTAGCCATTTCCTGCTGGGTCATTGGCTCTTCACTGCGGTGCAGCAATTCAAATACACGCCGTCGGTTTGCTGTTTTTAACATGTTTGCGTTCGTTACCGTCATGATAGCCACCTATACTTCTTAAAATTGTTTTAATAAGTAATTATATGGTAACGCTTTCATAAAGAAGTGTCAATATTTTCTTTTTTATTATGGATTTATTACAATGGTATCATCTAATTATTGGAGTGATCGCATGGACTACCGCCAGCTCATTTATTTTATGGAAGCCGCCCGGCTTGAAAGCATTACCCGCGCCGCTGAACATCTGTACGTTACCCAGCCGACGATTAGTAAAATGCTGCGCCAGCTTGAGGAGGAATGGAGCGTAACGCTGTTTGACCGCTCTCGCAAGAAGCTGACCCTTACAGATGCCGGAGCAGTCATGCTTGAACAGGCCAAAAAGATACGCCACGCTTATCATGGCCTTGAGCACGAGCTTGACGCTCTCCGCGGCTTAAAGCGAGGACAGCTCCGCATCGGGCTTCCGCCTATTTTAAGTTCTTCCTTTTTCACTCGCGTGATCGCCCCTTTTCACGAAAAGTATCCCGAAATCACCCTCCACCTCGAAGAAAACGGGTCAAAAAAAATCGAAGAAGCTCTGCTGCACGGCGACCTTGATGTCGGCGCCGTCGTTTTGCCAACAGAGGAATCGTTTTTTCATATCCATCCCTTTATTGATGAGCCGCTTCAGGTCGTGCTTCCCTCCCGACACGCCCTTGCTGTGCAGTCGTCTGTCGGGCTTGCCGAGCTGAACCGGGAGCGATTCCTGCTGTTCAACCAGGACTTTTCCCTGCGCCAGCAGATAATTGCCGCCTGCCGGGATATCGGGTTTATGCCCAACATTCTTTCAGAAAGCTCACAGTGGGATTTTATTGAGAAAATGGTGGCGAGCGGTCTCGGCATTACCCTTCTTCCCGAAAGTATTTGCCGGGAGCTGGGCGGGCAGGTAATTATTCGTCCGCTTTCCGACGAAACGCTCCGCTGGAGGCTTGGCCTTATCTGGCATCGCGAGCATTACCTCTCCTTTATCGCTAAAGAATGGCTCGATTTTTCCATTCCGGTGCTTTCCCAAATGGGGCAGGAGCATTAACGTCTTTAGCATAGACAAAGGTTATGTTAAATATGTTAATCATTCATTTTCATTATGATTTTGTATAGAGTATCCTTATAAATGAAAGGAGACTTCACTATGCAGGCACGGAAAATGCGTGAAAGCCGTATCGTCAACACTGACCAGGTACTGCTGAACGATTTAAATAATTATAATTCTCTATTTGGCGGCGTTTTGATGAAAAAACTCGACAGCTGCGCCACGCTGTCGGCCCGCCGGCACTCCCGGGCGAAGGAGTGCGTGACCGCTTCGACCGATTCCATTGATTTTCTCTGTTCGATTTTCCAGACAGATTCAGTCTGCATTGAATCCTTTGTATCCTATACAGGCACAAGCTCGATGGAAATTTTCTGCAAGGTGATCGCTGAAGACATGATGAGCGGAGAACGCCGGATAGCAGCTACCGCCTTTTTAACGTTCGTCGCTCTCGGCGATCACGGCAAACCGGTACCGGTTCCAGGCATTATTCCAGAAACGGATGAAGAAAAAACGCTATTTGAAACCGGCAAAGACCGCGAAATTGACCGCAAGCACCACCGGCAGAAAAGCAAGGAGCTAGCGAAATTTATAACACTGGAAAAACCTTGGGATGAACACGAGGAGGGCGCACAGTATGATCACATTAACTAGTATTCAAACACTTCGAAGCGTCGAGGAAGAACGCAGCACGCTGATGAAAAACAACGAAGAGCTCTATACGCTCTGGGCGCATGCCGTCCAGCTCACCCGGAAGCTTCAGCTTCGCTATCAGAGCCTCTGCAAGCTATTCGAACAGACAGAGAATCTTCCGGATGACGTTCAGGCGCTGCCGGCTTCTGTACGAAGCCTTTATATAGAAGAAGTCCAGAAGCTGCGCAGGCAGACAGACGACGCCCAGCTGCAGCAGCTCATTCAAACACTTTCCTCTGAAGAACAGGAAGCTTTCTGCGCCATGACCGCCGGCGCCACCCCGGAATCCATTAAAGGGGTAAGTAAATAACTAAACGTATCCAGGCAATTCTATTGTCTGGATTTTTTTGTAACTTCCCGGCAGTTTAGGCGACTATTATTTGTAGCAGATATCATATAATTACAGCCTATTGAACTATTGCTGAATTAACTATAAAATGAAGCAATACTACATAACCAGGCAGACAGGAGAAATGGAGACATATGAAAAAAGCATTATTAATTATTGGCGGGCTGTTTTTGGCGCTCCTTATAGCAGTCGGCATCTATGCCTGGTACCTTTACGACTCGGTCGCAGATACCGCGGAAAATATTAACGAGGGCAACGATCGCCAGAGCAACCTTCGGGAAGCCGATGTAGACATGGATGCAAGCGAGCCGATTTCCATTCTGCTCATGGGCGTTGATGCCCGGAATGGAAGCACCTCAGGCCGGACCGACACCATGATTGTGGCTACTGTAAATCCTGAAACTGAATCAACCAAAATGGTCAGCATTCCAAGAGATACGTATACGGAAATGATCGGACGGGGAGATGAAGGAAAAGACAAAATCACACATGCAAATGCGTTTGGCGGGGCTGACATGGCAATGAATACCGTGGAAAACTTCCTGAACGTACCGATTGACTATTACGCTACTATTAACTTTGAAGGATTCGAGGATATGGTAGATGCGGTAGGTGGAATAACCGTCAACAATACTTTTGCTTTCAGCGACAACGGCTATGATTTTCCAGAAGGTGAAATCGAAATGGACGGGGAAAAAGCACTTACCTATGTTCGTATGAGAAAAGAAGATCCACGCGGGGATCTCGGACGTAACGAGCGCCAGCGCCAGGTACTTGAAGCTATTGCGAATAAAGGACAGAGCGTGACATCCATCACTCGCATTGGCGACTATCTCGATGTGGTAGAGGAAAATGTGCGCACGAACATGACCTTCGATGACATGAAGGATCTGCGCTCGAATTACTTCAGCGCCCGGAATGATATTGAAAACATTAGCTTTGAAAACGGCCAGGACCGGACAATTGATGGAATTTACTACATGGAGCAAGATCCAGCCGAAGTGCAGGAAATCTCGAACACGCTCCGTGAGCATCTCGAGCTTGAAAACGGTGAAGAAGCTCCCGCAGAATAAATAAAAAAAACGGTGTCCTCAGCGAGGACGCCGTTTTTTATTTGGCTTTGGAACGGTTTGGCATAAACCATTTTCTTTTTTCTTTTAACGGAAGCGGCTCCTCGGTACTCACATAACGATTATTCAGCACACATGCTGCGTTGTCCTTCAGCATTTCTGCATAACCTTTTCCAGCCAGCTTTTCAATACTGTTGAAGGCTCCTTCCAGGGAAGCTCCCTCTTCAGAGGGATCGATGGTCATACTCGCTGTCATGTTAGCCCACCGGTGCTGAATCATTTTTTCTGCCAGATGCCTTTGCGGCTTCGGGGCGGCTTTGCTGAAGCTTTCTGCACTCACCTGTGCGAGCGATCCGTCTTTAATCAGTCGGTACAGCTCTTCAGGGTGCTGCTGAAAACCCGGTTCCTTTTCCGGTTCTGCAAGGATGGGCATGTACCCTTCCATACGCAGTTCATGTAAATTCGCATGCATGTTGTGATAGGAAAGCTCTTCGCTCCACTCTACAAGAACGTACCGGCTGCCGTTTAGCGTTAGTGCTTCTTCCGTCTTTAATTCATTGATCAGTGTATCTGTCAGCCGAACGCACTGGCCAGGATAAATACGAATGTTGCCTAATTCACTGTACCACTGCTTTTGAAACTGCTCTATTAAAAATGGAATTGTATCTCCTGGACGTTTATCGTTTTCATGCCACTGCGCTGGAGCCACGATAATATCTGTAACTCCTGTTTTCTGGCATTCTGTGAGCCATTGCCTGACATTATTCTTTTTCTCTGCAGTATCGTCTTCCTCACTTAAGATGTATCTGTTAATGTCAATCAACTCTCCCACTCCTTTGGTTCGGCCCTCAGCCTTTATTATTCCTTCGGCATGGAAATGATTAAGCAGTTTAAGTATAGCACATAACCTCCCCCGTCAAAGTAACTATATCTCAGTCTGCCAACATCCTTCCCGCAAGACTTTTATCACAAAAAAGAGGCTGAAAGCAATGACTCTGCTTTTCAGCCTCTCGTTTATTTATTATGTTTAGAAACGTCCTGCGCCAATGTAACGGGATTTCCAGTAGGAGCTGTTCATATCGGAAATCGTGACGCCAGTCGAAGCACCGGCATGGAGAAACTTACCGTTTCCAACGTAAAATCCCATATGGGAAGGGCCAGTTCTTGTTTCATAAAATACGACATCGCCGACGCTTGGATTCGACACCTTCGATACCTGGGTCCACATTTGCGCTACAGTTCGCTGCGTCTTTACACCGTGCTGATTCATAACGTACTGGACGAAGCCACTGCAGTCAAAGCCGCTCGGTGTAGTGCCGCCCCATACATATGGAGTGCCCATATACTGCTTGCCTGTTTCCACTACCGCTGAGGACGAGCCGGTCGATACGCCTGCTACTGCGCTGGAATTGGAACTCGAAGAGGAGCTGGAATTTCCTGAAGAAGCCGTCACATTACTGCTCAATGCTTTTCTGGTAACCGGCCCGACGACGCCGTCCACCCCGATGCCTGCAGCGCGCTGAAAGTCTTTTACTGCTGCATCTGTTACAGGGCCGAATACGCCATCCACATAGCTGTTATAAAACCCTTTGCTTTTCAGCGTGCTCTGCAGACTGGTCACTTCACTTCCGCGGTCCCCCCGACGGAGACTTGAAGACACGCTCGAGCTGGAAGAACCTGAGGAATTCGAAGAAACGTTGGAGGAAGAGCTGCTGCCGCCAAGATTCATTTTACTGAATGTGATCGGGCCTGCTACTCCGTCCACACCAATGTTCTGCGCACGCTGGAACGACTTCAGCGAGCTTGCTGTTACCGGGCCGAATACACCGTCAATGGCGCCGCTGTGATGCCCTTCGCTTTGCAGGTACTCCTGCAGCTCCTTTACGTCAGAGTTCCGGTGTCCTATTTTTAATGTTTGGTCTCCAAGAGCAGCGTCTGCAATGCTCGGCGTAGCTAGAAGTCCTGCTGCAAGCGCAGCGCTGAATAAGAATTTTTTCATATGTTTTCGTCTGTAAGGTCTCTTAATATCCGGAGTGTGTATGTTGTGAATCTAAAGTTTCAGAACAGCTCATCTGATAGAAATATATGTAATAAAAGGGATATTTTTTATTATTAAGAGTTTAAGACGATTACACCTCCTGTTATTTTATTTTTAAGTGATTAAGTATGTTTTTTCCGTATTTATTAACTACTCGTAGTATATGTTGGAGGCACAACTAATTCAATAGAAGTGGAACTTTTGTTACACAAATGTAATTTAGCACACAAATTCGTAACTTTATTAGTGATCTTAGACCTACTTAAACCTTTGTACACGGTATAATATGCCCAGTAAACATAAAAAACTTCCTCCACCTGCGAAAAGGCGGAAGAAGTTATGCGTTATTTTCACATCTGTAATATTCTATGTTCTTTAATGTAGTCGATGACCTCTTCCACGCTAATATCCTCTGCCAGAATATACCTGCTGCGCTGATGCACTTCCGGTTTTTCAAGAATATTCAGCTTCACGCAGTAGCGGAACAGCAGAGTGATAAACTGGCGAAGCGTAGAGGCCTGATAGGTGGATTTTTCCTTCAGTGAATCCCCAAAGGCTTCAAAGTAATCCTTTGAAGAGAAAGGAGATTTATTCTCCCAGGAAACCAGGTTCTGTAAGAACGTCCTGAAAAATTCAACGCTTACAGCGTATGTCTGTGGTGCTTTTTTGAATTTCAGCAGCCCCTCTTCTTCAATGTAGTATAAAAGAAGCGTATCCCGGTTTTGGGCTGCAGAAGCGCTGGTAACGTTCAGATGGGGATCTCTGAAGGGAACTGTGGGAGCGGACAGGTCGATCAACCCGTTTTCTCCAAAGGGGACCGCCTCCGCGTTATTCCGTTCCGGGTAACTGGCATCCTCTCCCGCGATAAAAGCCTTCATTCGTTCGAGGCTGCGCATATAATGTACGGCCTGTTCGGCGCGGTCATAGTTATGGTTCTGCACCGCCTCAAGCAGTATTTCCTGTAACTGTTCTTCATATTTTGCTGGCATTAAGGGTGAATCTCCTTTCTTCAGTGACGGTCTTCATATTATTAATTTTTTGCACTTGTGTAAGAATTAATTTAACAATTGTTTTTATGCAAAAATAAGCAGCCATTTGAATTATACTTAATATATTTTTTCATATTGTCCTGCCGGCGTCTATACTTTCTTGTTGTATAATTATAAATTACACACATATTCTTTTATCGTACGTTATTCTTCTACTACTTTCATCGGTCTTCATTCTCGATAATTATAGCGGTCTTTATTAGTATTTTTATACTAACGCGAAAAAAACCGGAAAAAGCGAATATCACTTTTTCCGGCTTACTGATTCTCTATACTGCCCGCAGTACTATAACGGTGGAGGCATAATCTCCTATAGGCTTTTTTACCCCCTCTGTATTCACCGGAAGCCCTGCATACATCAGTTCAGCACCATACAGTTGCCAGTCTGTTCCTTCCACTGCATAAAGCAGCTCTTCAGTGAGTCCGCCCCCATAAACCCGGCTGAACCCATCATTTGGTTCTTCGAGCACCTGGTACCTGCCAATGACTGCCGTTTTCTTATCCTTCGAAACCACGCTCCAGGAAGTCACGTTTCCATCACCCTCAAACGGGCTCGTAATCCGGTAAAAGTCACCTTCCTGGAGAAGCTCCCGGTAGTGTTTGTAAAATTCCACCTGCTTTTGCAGCACTGATAAATCCGGCTCCTTCGTAATATCAAGCTCGTAGCCAAAATTTCCAAAATAGGAAACGTCCGCCCGTGTCTGCAGACTCGTAGTCCGGTGCACCTGATGGTTGGGTACGTCAGATACATGGGCACCCATTGTCTTCAGCGGATACACCATCGACGTACCGTACTGGATACGGAGTCTTTCCACAGCATCGGTATTGTCGCTCGTCCATGTCTGCGGCGCGTAGTACAGCATGCCGGGATCAAACCGGCATCCCCCGCTTGCACAGGACTCAAACAATACATGCGGAAATTCTGTCGTCAGCCGCTCATACAAATCATAGACACCGAGCACGTAACGGTGCATGATTTCCTGCTGCCGGTCCGGCGGATACACCTTAGAGTAAACTTCTGTAAGCGGCCTGTTCATGTCCCACTTCACATAAGTGATGGCAGCATCCTTCAGCAGCCGGGACATCTGACGGTAGAGCTCATCAACTACCTCCGGCCTTGAAAAGTCCAGCACAAATTGATTCCTTCCCTGTGAGGGCTGTCTCCCCGGTGTTTCAAGTATCCAGTCCGGATGCTTTTGAAACAGTTCGCTTTGTTTTGATATCATTTCCGGTTCAAACCACAGGCCAAAACGCATATCCATGCCTGTGATTTTTTCCGCCAGCCCCCGGATGCCGTTTGGAAGCTTACTTTCATCTTCAAACCAGTCCCCGAGCGATGTCGTGTCATCGTTCCTGCGACCGAACCACCCATCATCCAGGACGAACAATTCGATACCACACTGACTGGCTGTTTCCGCCATGGAAACAATCTTTTCTTCATTGAAATCAAAATAAGTGCCTTCCCAGTTGTTTAAAAGCACTGGTCGTGCTTTATCCCTCCACGGGCCGCGCACAAGTCGGCTGCGGTACAGATCATGAAATTTGTGGCTCATGTCGTTTAAACCTTCCATCGAATGTACCATCACGACTTCAGGCGCCTGAAATGTTTCGCCTGGTTCTGTCTTCCATGAAAAATCAAAATCCGGCAGCCCCATAGACATCCTCGATACTCCGAAATGATCCACCTCTATCCGGCCCTCGAAATTACCGCTGTAAACAAAGCTGAAACCAAATACTTCGCCCCGGCTTTCATCTGTTCCCGGCCGCTTCAACGCCAGAAACGGGTTGTGCTGGGCACTACTGATGCCTCGGGTGCTTGCAATCTGCTGTATTCCCTCTTCAAGCTTTCGTGTTTTCACGTGACGCTCTCTCGCCCAGGCACCGGATAAATGCAGCATCTCAAACTCTGCGTCCGGAAAATCGACATTCATGCTTTTGACACCAAGCAGACGAAACGGTTCACTTCCGCCGTTATAAACAGCTGCACTCCGAGTAATGACCCCCGAAGCTTCGAAAAGAGTATACAGCAAAGTTAATTCCGCGTTCAGATGGTAATCTTTCAGAGTAACGACGAGCGTAGAAGCTTCATCTCCGTGCTCTGTGTATGTGGCCGGCAGCCCTGACAGTTCCGGCTTATTCTTAAGAAAGACGTGGCTTTCATATTGGAAATTAGTAATACGGCTGCCATCCTCCTGCTGAATGTGCAGCGCCGGTTCACGGAAATCAGTTGTTCCATAGACTGGATATTCCTGTTGCACGCTTTCGAGCGAAAATGAAGGGGCTTCTTCAAATACAGAAGCCGTATTCGAACGTTCTTCAAACCGTCGCAGATGGGAAAAATTCTCACGGTGCGGCAGACGTTTTCCGTAGTAAATATGCCCAAGTTGATTGTTTGGAAGCACATCGAACACGTAACTCGTATTTGCTGCCTGCAGATGAAATGTTTTAGTGGCACTGCTGTAATGAATAGGCATTTTGGTTTCTCCCCACTTTTTATTTTATTTGATCGATCCCTGTGCAAGGCCTTCGATAAAGAAGCGCTGCAGAAATAAGAACAACAGGGTCATCGGCAGCAGCGCCACAAGAGAAGCCGCGGCCACCAGATTCAGATTGGCGGAGTTTTCCCCAAAGAAGCTGTTTACTGCTACCGGCAGCGTCTGCACGCTCGCTTCCTGAAGGAAGAAAATCGCAAACTGGAAGTCGTTCCAGATGTAGACGCAGGCAATGATTAATACCGTAGCTGTAATAGGCTTAAGCAACGGAAACACGATCCGGAAGAAAATAGTCAGCGTATTTGCACCGTCAATTTTTGCCGCTTCTTCAAGCTCTTTCGGCACCGTAGAGCGAATAAACCCGGCATACAGAAAGATTGTCATTGAAAGAAATGCTGCAACGTTATTAAATATAGCCACGGCCCGCGTATTTAAAAGTCCCCAGTCCACGACCATCTGGTAAAGCGGCACGAGGACCGTCAGCGGCGGCACAATCATAATACCGATAAAAAACAAGTATACAAATTTGTTCAACTTCGTCTGCCTTCTCGCGAGCGGATAAGCAGCCAGCGAACCAGCAAGAATCAGGCAGGCCGCGGAGAAAAACGTAATGAAGCCTGAGTTAAACATTGCTGTCCCGAGTTGGGCCTGTTCCCAGGCCACCGTAAAGTTCTCAAAGCTCCATTCCTGCGGCAGGACCCACATAGAGCTAAAATCACCTAGTGCTTTGAGCGAAGTAGTAATCAAAATATAAAAGGGAACGATGTGCAAAAGACATATGAGCAGACACAATAGATTCAACCCTAAGCGCTGCTTCCCCGAAAAACGATTCATTATGCTTCTACCTCCTTGCGGCGCAGGTAAATGACCGAGGCCAGCGTAATAACGAGAATAATGATAACCATCAGCACACCCTGTGTGGCTGCGTAGCCTGCATCCTGACGGTCAAAGTACAGCGAGTACATGAATGTCGACATAGACTGCGAGGCATCTCCCGGGCCGCCACCGGTTAAGGATACAATCACGTCAAACAGCTTTAACCCTCCGATAATATTTAGCACAACATTGATTGTAATTGCCGGCATTAACAGCGGAATCGTGATGTTTTTAAACTGTTGGAACAGGGAGGCTCCATCGATGCGAGCTGCTTCATAATATTCTTTGGATACGCTTTGCAGTCCGGCAATAAATACAATCATCGAAATGCCTACAAACTGGTATGTGTTTACCAGTACGATTAAAAACGGGTTCAGGCTGGGGTTATTCAGCCAATTAATACGATCAAGTCCAAAAAGCATGACAACATCGTTTAACGCTCCGTTACTGTAAGCAAACATAAAGTACCAGATATACCCCATGATAAGCGGGCTGATAATAACCGGCATGTACACGATTGTTCTAGTAATGGCCCGCATTCTCAGGCTCTGCATGAGCAGCAGCGCATACAGCAGGCCTACCGTCATCTGTAAAAACGTGCTTCCGATACCGTAAAGCAGCGTATTGCGCACTACGAGCCACGTGGTGGGGTCGGTGAGCATCCGGGTATATTGTTCGAAGCCGACAAAGTTCCTTGTCTGCGAGAAACCGTCCCAGTCTGTAAATGAAATACGCAGACCGTTAATAAACGGATAAACGATGAAGATAATAACAAAGGCAAGCGCCGGAACATACATAATCCAGAGCGAGGACTTTTTTGATTTTTTAATTTTGTTTTTCTTGGCGTTAGAGGCTGCCGATTCGTATTTTTCGGTTTTTTCCATCTTTTTCACTCCTATAAAAGGAAAAGGGCCTGCCCGGAAGTAAGCCCTTTCCATTCTATCCTCCTGGTTACTCTGCTTCTTCTTCGTCTACTTCCGGCTCTTCTGCTTCTTCAATGTCTTCGCCTTCTTCAACCCCAACTTCTTCACGGAGACGCTCGAATTCTGTAGCCATTTCATTGGACACCTGTTCAGGGGTCATTGAGCCGGCCAAAAGCTCTTCCCCAGTGCTTCCAATTATGTCCCACATACCGCTCGGCAGGTATTCCCGATCAAAGTACGGTTCAATTTCAATATCTTCATATTTGGCGTAGGAATCTTCATAGTAGCTCTCCGAATCTACGCTTTCGAGCGGTGACGGGAGGGCGGTAGCTTCAGCCATTGTCTTCGCATTTTCTTCTTCAGCCATAAAGGAGATAAACTCTTTCGCTTCTTCCTTCATGTCAGAATCATTCCAGACAGCCAGCGTATGGCGTTCGCCGCCGATCCAGCTCGGGTCGTCCCCTTCATGAATGGAAGGCACCGGTACCATTCCCACTTCCACGTCAGGGTTCAATTCTGTTACGTCAGCTCCAAATGAACCACCAGCAAAGATGAAAGCAATCTGGTTTTGGGCCATGAGATTTACAGCCTGGGCACCGTTAGCGTTGACCGCGTCTTCGTTAACTAAACCTTCCTCGTGCATCGTCTGCAGCTGTTCCGGCAGGAATGTATAATTACTCCAGTCAAACGTACCTTCTTTCAATTCTTCTTCATAATTGTTTTCACCTTCAGCAGAGGTCAAAAGCGGCGTAGCCATCTGATCGAAATACTGGGCGATTGCTCCGGCGCCTTCCTGAGCCATAAACATCGGCGTCACTTCATCTCCAGCTTCTTTTTCGAGCTGTCTCATTGCTGCAAGCAGCTCGTCGTATGTTTCGGGCGCTTCAATGCCATGCTCGTCAAGAAGCGTTTTGTTGTAGCTGATCCCATCCAGCGCTTCGTTGATTGGGTATGCATATAGTTTTCCGTCTTCGTCCGACAACAGCGAGCTCATGTTATCGTTTAAATCGCTGGCCCACTCTTCTCCGGAAAGGTCTTCAGTATAATCACCGTACCGATTCTGTGCCCAGCCGTGGGTATCGAAAACGTCCGGCATTTCGTTAGACGCCATCTGTACACGAAGCTGACTTTCATAATCCGCTCCCGGCAGATTCACGTTCACCTGGATGCCGCTCTCTTCTTCAAAGTCGGCAACGAGTTCTTCGAACGTTTCTTTTTCTGATTCATTCGTTACCGAGGAATACAATGTTAATGTTTCACCAGAACCTTCACCCGAAGAGTCTCCCCCTCCGCCCCCGCAACCGCTCAATGCTACCGCTGTAACGACAGGCACTGAAAGCAACAACCTTTTTTTCATAAAATAACATCCTTCCCTAAATTTTTATTTAGTAAATTTTTATTCGTTTTTATTAAGTTAACACATTGAGCAAACGCTTTCAATAAAAGTTTGAAAATTAATTTAATTATGTTTCGCTTCGTCTAATTCTATTGATAAATGCCTTTTTTTACTGAATTAACAAAGATATACCAAACTATTTTATCTTTCTCTGCTGTTAATAATGTAATCATTCACTATTATCCTTTAGTTATATTTTAGTAAATTTATTGATGAAAAAGCTGTATTGCTTCTTAAAAAGGCAATACAGCTAGCTTTTGTACACTTATAAATAAACATCCACCGGGCGTCTCTGCCGAAAAAATCTCCAGGAACGATAGCCAATCTGCTTCAAACGCTTTTGTACTTCTTCCAGGTCTTCCCCAATCCTTTCGGGTACATGGGCATCAGAACCAAAAGTTACGGGAACGCTGTAGTACAGGGCGCGTTCAAGCAGATCGTCCGACGGATACCAGCCCCCGCAGTATTTAGTTTTACCCGATGTGTTAATCTCAATGGCCGTCCCTTCCTGCCCAATCACCCGGAGAGCTTCGTCCACCTTCGGAGTATCGATCTCTGCTGCGTAGGGAAAATAACCCTTCAGGGCATCAATATGGCCTAAAATATCAAACATTCCGCTTTTGGCAGAGAGCATAATCTGGCGGTAATACTCTTCCTTTACCTGACGGATATCTGCATCATCCATACCGTCCCATCTTGAAGTGTCGAAAATATTTATGCCGTTTACAAAATGGACCGAACCGATCACGTAATCCATCGGATAGTTGTCATACTGCAGACGATACGGCGTCTCCTGGTTCGGAAAATAATCGGATTCCACTCCGATCAGCACTTCAATATCATTTATGTATTTTTCTTTCAGCTGACGAATTTCTTCAATATAGACCGGAAATTCTCCTTTAGCCATCGTAATGCGGGGATAAGGATGTTCTTCGCTACTTGCAAAGAACGGGGAATGGTCGGAAATGCCGATCACGTCCAGCTTTTTCCGGATCGCTGCCTGAATGTAATCCTCAATGGTTCCTTCTGCATGTCCGCAGCGATCATGATGGTTGTGAAGATCAAATTTCATTTTTCTCACCTTTCCTTTTTCTTTTTATCGTATCATGTCCGTCATAAAAATCTATTTTAAAAATGGTATAGACATCTATATATAATGTGTTACTATGTTTGTAAGCGTTAACTTATGGATGTTGCCAGATTCTCTGACAGAGTTTTTAAATTTTTAAGAAAATTGGTATAGACATCTATAACTAAAATAAGGTACATTTTCATCATACATTCTATTAAAGGGGGATCTACTTATGCTTGGAAACATTCAAATCATGGGCAAGTTCCAAAAGCTCGGGCGTTCATTAATGCTTCCAATCGCAGTCCTGCCGGCTGCCGCTCTTATTCTGCGCTTCGGGCAGGAGGATCTGCTCGATATTGCCTTTGTCGCCAACGCCGGCCAGTTTATTTTCGATAACCTGGCACTGCTGTTTGCGGTAGGACTGGCGATTGGTTTTTCCAGGGACGGCAGTGGCGCCGCCGCACTCGCGGGCGTTGTCGGTTATTTAATTTTAACTGGAGGATTAGAAGGCATAAACGATGATATTAACATGGGAGTGTTTGGCGGCATAATCGCAGGTATTACGGCCGGACTATTATATAACCGCTTTTATAACATTCAACTGCCGCAGTTCCTCGGCTTCTTCGGGGGCAGGCGGTTTGTGCCTATTATTACGGCCGTTACGATGCTCGTATTTGCGTTTATTTTCGGCTATGTGTGGCCGCCGGTACAGACTGGTATTGACCAGGTTACCAATGTAATTACAGGAACTGGAGCTGCCGGAGCCGGGCTGTACGGATTTTTAAACCGACTCCTGATTCCAACCGGCCTGCATCATATAATTAATGTGTACATTTGGTTTGATTTTGGTTCTTTTCAGGGCTATAACGGTGAGATCACTCGTTTCTTAAATGGTGACCCGGATGCTGGCGCCTATACTGCCGGATTCTTTCCAATCATGATGTTCGGCCTTCCGGGCGCGTGTCTCGCCATGATTCTGGCTGCAAAGCCGGAGCGTCGCAAAGAAGTTGCCGGTATGCTCGGCAGCCTGGCACTCACTTCTTTCCTGACCGGTATTACGGAACCGATTGAATTTACATTTATGTTCCTTTCCCCGCTGCTTTACGTCGTGCACGCGCTCATGACCGGGCTTGCGATGGTGGTAACATTCCAGCTGGGAATATTAGACGCCTTTGGTTTTTCCGCTGGCTTTATAGACTACTTGCTCAACTTCGGCATTGCAACCAAGCCTGTGCTACTTCTCGGGGTAGGATTAGTATT
The DNA here is from genome assembly GCF_054971365.1 of Marinococcus salis. Classification (NCBI taxonomy): domain Bacteria; kingdom Bacillati; phylum Bacillota; class Bacilli; order Caryophanales; family Bacillaceae; genus Marinococcus; species Marinococcus salis. The sequence goes on from NZ_JBQOJB010000001.1 coordinate 258,131, forward strand.
CGGTGTTCTTTACTTCGTGGTTTTCTCAGTGCTGATTCGGCTGCTGAATATTAAAACACCGGGCCGCGAGGATGAAGAAACGGTCACCACAACTAATACGTTCAGCGGTGAGGGTAAATACGAATCGCTCGCTAAAAACTATGTGGCTGCTCTCGGGGGCTACTCCAACATCCAGTCGATTGATAACTGCGTAACGAGACTGCGGCTCCAGATGAACGATATGGACGAAGTTGACGAAGACCAACTGAAGCAGAACGGAGCAAGGGGCGTGGTGAAGGTAGATAAAACCAATCTGCAGGTCATTATTGGCACAGAGGTGGAATTTGTCGCCGACGCTATGCGTACCCAGCACCCTGATTCCAAGGCAGAATAACAATTGCCCCCGTTTTAAAGGCGGGGGCTTTTTCTCTGCCATAAAACAGGTATACTTTTACCGTACAGAAAGGATGATATATATTATGATAGAAAAATATTTCTCCCGAATCCACCAGCAGCTGAATGCTGTGGAAGAAAAAGAAAGCGGGCCGATGGAAGCATGCGCAGAAGCCATTGCCAAAACGCTTGAGCAGGACGGCCTTGTGCATTTGTTTGGATGCGGGCACTCCCACCTTCTTTCGCTCGAAGTCTACTACCGGGCCGGCGGGCTCGTGCCGATCCATCCCATTCTTCATGAACCGCTAATGCTCCATGAAGGAGCTGTCCGGTCCTCAGAGCTTGAGCGGACAAACGATTACGCCCAAACGTTTTTAGCAGACGAGCATATTCAGCCGGAGGACACTGTGATTGTTATCTCTACGTCGGGAAGAAATCCTGTTCCGGTTGACGTCGCCCTTCATGCCAAAAAAGCCGGCGCTAAGGTTGCCGGCCTGACATCGGTTGCTTATTCTTCGGCCCAGCCCTCCCGCCATAAGGATGGATTAAAGCTGATGCATGTGGTTGATATCGTTCTCGATAACCATGCCCCTTCCGGCGATGCCCTGCTTACGCATCCAGCACTCACTGCCCCCTTTGCTTCAAGCTCTACGGCGATAGGAACGGCTATGCTGCAGGCAATTATTGCCCGGGCCATTGAGATCACGACAGACCGCGGAAACATGCCCCCTATCTTTGCGAGTGGCAATGCTGATGGCGGGGACGACCAAAACGAACAGTGGCTGGAGAAGTACCGGGACCGGCTGGGGCTTTAACAGTAAGAAAGATTAAGAGAGGCTGTAAACTTTTTCCTTCCTTTTCACTACAATCTTTAACCGTACGAAAAAACCGATCGCGGCGCTTGTCAGTCCGACAGTAATACCGAGCCAGAGACCAAAAGGGCCAAGCGGCGTCGCAACAGCAAGCAAATAGCCGGCCGGCAGTCCGAGGGCCCAGTAGGATACAAGGGCGGTAAAAAACGGCACCGTTACGTCTTTATAGCCCCGGAGCACACCCTGAAGCGAGGCCTGCGCAGCGTCTGAAATCTGATAGACAATCGCAAACAGGAAAAACTGAGCCGCCAGCTGCACTACTTCTCCATTGGCCGTGTAAATATAGGCAATCGGCTCGCGCAATAGAAATATTCCTATGGACGCCACGCCCAATATGCCCATGGCTGCCGTTACCCCGAGGCGCGTATACGCTTTGGCCCCCTCCAGGTAACCGCCACCAACTTCAAAGGCAACCACTATCGTCAACGCGATAGAGATGCTCAGGGGCACCATAAATACCAGGGACGTGAAGCTGAGCGCTACCTGGTGGGCAGCGACCGTCACAGTGCTGAACAGCGATGCCATCAGAAGGCTCACTGCCGAAAAAATACTTGATTCAAAAAATAGTGACATGCCCATCGGCACGCCAATCCGCAGCTGCTCTTTCCATGCATGCCAGGAGGGCCTGTACCAATCCAAAAAGATGCGGAACTGCCTCATTGCCGGGATACGAAACGTCATTATAATGCTGAACGCAAAAATGATCCAGTAGGAAATCGCTGTGGCATAGCCCGCCCCGATGCCGCCAAGCTCCGGAAAACCAAATTTGCCAAAGATTAATACATAATTAAAAAATGCATTAAACGGAAGCGTACCAAGCATAATAACCATTGTAATCCGTGTATGCCCCTGGGCATCAAAAAAATTCCGGAGCACAATCGACAGGAAGAACGGAATAATTCCAAAAGCAAGGCCGATTAAATAATGAGCCGCAATCCGTTCGACGCCCGGGTCAAGTGACATAAAAGAAAGAGCCGGGCTTAAAGCCGCTGCTCCGAGCCCCATAACAAGCAACCCGAAAAGCACGCCCAGGTACAGCCCCTGCGTAATTGTGCCGGCGATTTTCCTTCCTTCCCCGGCTCCAAGCTGCTGCGAAACAATCGGGGTGATGGCGAGCAGGATGCCGTTCACCGCTGTAAACACCGGCATCCACAGGTTCGCCCCGATCGCAACGCCAGCCAGGTCGTCGGTGCCGGCCCGCCCGGACATGATCGTATCTATTAAATTCATGCCAAAATAGCTTAGCTGCGTAATCAGAATGGGCACTAAAATAACCATAAACAACCGCAGCTTTTCTTTAATTGTTTCTGCGTGATACATACTCTGCCTCCTGCTGACATTCCCGTCCGTGCTTACTCATCTGTATAGAATAACATTGATCAGCAGGAAAAAGCACTGCATTCACGCAGACAGCTTATGGGCTGTCCATGTTTCCGTAGGTTACTTCAGTGCTATGGGAATACAGTTCGATTATATTGCCGAATGGATCCTCCATATATACAAGCCGGTACGGTTTTCCCTCTCTTGGTGCCCATATCCGGCTCCGCTTTTTTCCTCCCTCCGCTTCTATGCGTGCCGCGGTTTCTTCAATGCCAGAGACGAGCAGACACAGATGAAAAAAACGTTGCTGCCACGGCGGGCCTTCCTTCAGTTCAGGCTTGGGATCAACAAATTCAAACAGCTCGAGACCTACCTGATTGCCTGTGGTCAGATGCGCGTTGCGCATCTCTTTTACTTCTTCGCCGAGAAGATCCATCGTCATATTCGTGGAGGCGTCGTCCGTCCCCTCAGCTTTCGCCGTAAAAGGACCAGCCAGAAGCTCAAAATCCAGCACCCGTGTGTACCATTCGACAGCAGCGTCGATATCCGGAACGGTTAAACCGATGTGGGTGATTCCAGTCATAATCTCACTCCTTTTTCATACAAAAGCCGTTCCCATTATGGAAACGGCTTAACCATTTACGAGCAGTGTACTAGTAAAACAAGCGATGCGGATGCTCCAATATTCCGATAAGCTCTGCAAGAAACCGCCCGGCCGGTTCGCCGTCAAGCGCCCGGTGGTCAAACGTCAGGCTGAGCGGCAGCAGCTTTCGTTCCATCGGCATGCCTTCATGAAACTGGATCCCGTCCTGCACGGCTCCGACGCCCAGAATAGCCGCTTCGGGCGTATTTAAAACCGGGGTGAAATATTCCACGCCAGTAGCACCGATATTCGTAATCGTAAACGTGGAGCCCTGCATATCTTCAGATGCCAGCTGGTTTTCCCTTGCCCCGTGTCCGAGCACCCGGATGCTTTCTCCAATCTCCCGCACTGATTTGGATTCGGCATGAAAAATAACCGGCACCACGAGACCTTCCGTCAATGCGGCCGCTATTCCCAAATGCACGTGATCATAGCGGTAAAGCGTCCCCTCCTGAAACGAAGCGTTCGCCGCCGGATGCTTTCGGAGAGCCAGTACTGCTGCTTTGGCGATGAACGCGGTCAGCGTCATCGTTTTCGCTTCCCCTTGCTGTTCAAGCTCAGCGTTCGCCTGCTTTTGCATCTGCAGCAGGCCGGTAATGTCTGCCTTTCTCATCAGCGTAAGCTGGGCACTTTCCTGCAGACTTTGGTGCATACGTTCTGCGATTACTTTACGCATCCCTTTAACAGCCGTCACCTGAGTTGTATCAAGCGATGGATTGGCGGAAGCGGGCTCATTCTGCGGCCGGGCAGCGCTGTGTTTCGTTTCGTCCGTTTCTATTACAGCTTCCACATCCTTCTTTATAATCCGCCCTTTTGGTCCGGTGCCTTCGATGTTTTCCACCGAAATACTGTGCGCCGCTGCCAGTTTTTTGGCCGCCGGGGACACCCTTACGCGCGAATCAGCCTGAGGTGCATGAGTTATTTCCTGGGAAATAACCGATTCTTCTGCCGGTTCGGGAGCAGTCGTTGCTGATTTTTCTCCGGCTGCTGTGCTTTCAGTAATTTCTTCCCCGGGCTCTCCCATATAGGCAATCACGTGGCCGACAGCCAGCGTTTCATCCTCCGCAGCAGTAATTTTGAGCATTTGGCCGTCTGCGGGAGCCTCTACTTCGTTTGTAATTTTATCCGAACTGATTGTGACCACCGGTTCTCCTTTTTGAACGTCCTCTCCTTCCTTTTTCAGCCATTCGGCAATGGTTCCTTCTTCCATACTCATGCCAAACTTCGGCATTACGATCTCTGTGGCCATACTATCCCTCCTTTCGTTTACGTAGTCATCGCCGTATCTTCGCCAGTGAGCTCCATAACGGTTCGTACGATCGTGTCCGCAGACGGAAGATACAAATCTTCAAGCACCGGTGAAAACGGTACTGGCGAATGTGGAGCAGTGATCCGCTTGATCGGCGCATCGAGCGAATCGAAGCCTTTATCTGCGACCATGGCAGCGATATCGGTAGCTACGTTACAGCGCGGAGTAGCTTCGTCCACCACAATTAAATGATTGGTTTTATCCACGGAAGCGAGAATGGTATCTTCATCCAGCGGCGAAAGGCTGCGCGGATCCACAATCTCCGCTTGAATGCCTTTGGCTGCAAGCTGCTCCGCTGCTTCAAGTGCGGTATGCACCTGCTTTCCGATGGCGACAATCGTGACGTCACTTCCCTCGCGTTTAATATCCGCTTTGCCAAGATCCGTGGTGTAATAGCCTTCGGGCACTTCGCCTTTCATGTTGTAGAGCGTTTTATCTTCAAAAAAGACAACCAGGTCATCATCTTCAATTGCTGCGATCAGAAGCCCTTTGGCTTCTGCCGGCGTTGACGGCACGACCGTTTTGATACCCGGAATCGCGGTAAACATACCGTACAGGCTCTGTGAATGCTGGGCTGCTGCCCGGAATCCCGCCCCGTGCATCGTCCGGATGGTCAGCGGCACCTTCGCTTTGCCGCCGAACATATAGCGCAGCTTGGCCCCCTGGTTCATGACCTCATCGAGGCAGCTGCCAATGAAGTCGTTAAACATCAGCTCTGCCACCGGGCGCATGCCGGTTGCTGCTGCGCTGACGGCTGCGCCGACATATCCCGCTTCTGCAATCGGCGTGTCGAGAATCCGGTCTCTTCCGAATTCCTGCACCAGTCCTTGCGTTACACCCATGACCCCGCCCCAGGCTTCTTCATCCTGCAAATGATCCACGGCTGCGCCTCCTGCTACGTCTTCGCCCATCAAGATCACATCTTTATCCCTGCGCATTATTTCGGCAAGGGCTTCATTAATTGCAGCAGAAAAACTGATTGTCCGTCCCATTACGACTCCCTCCCTGTGTTCGTATAATTTACATACACATCCGTTATTAAGCTTCCGGCATCCGGGTAGTCGCTGCTTTCAGCAAATTCAACTGCAGCCTGGATGGAAGCTTTCACCTGTTCATCCAGCTTGTTCAGCCCTTCTTCGCTGGAAAGATTGTGCTTCAGCATGTACTGGCGGAACTGTAAAATCGCGTCTTTATCCTTGAGATGCTCTTCCCGCTCCTCTGAGCCTTTGTACTTCTGGGCATCGCCTTCAAAGTGACCGTAGTTCCGGTACGTTTTGCATTCAATTAGCGTTGGCCCGTCTCCATTCCTCGCACGCCGGACTGCCTGTTCTGCCGCTTCGTATACAGCCATGACGTCCTTGCCGTCAACAATTTCTCCCGGAATGCCGTAGGACGCTGCCCGGTCGGCAATGTTTTCGCAGCTTGAGGCATAAGAAAACGGAGTAGCTTCTGCGTAGCCGTTGTTTTCAGCTACAAAGATGACCGGCAGGTTCCAGATGGCTGCCATGTTGATGCCCTCATGGAATGTCCCGTGGTTGTTGGCTCCGTCTCCAAAAAAGCAGACCGCCACACCTCCAGTGTTTTGCAGTTTGGCCGTCAATCCCGCTCCTGCAGCCAGTGGAAATCCGCCGCCGACAATGCCGTTTGCCCCGAGCATGCCTTTACTGACATCGGCGATATGCATCGAACCGCCTTTGCCGTTACAGAGTCCGGTTTCTTTACCATAAATCTCCGCCATCATGCCATTTAAGTCACAGCCCTTCGCGATGCAGTGCCCGTGTCCGCGGTGAGTGCTTGTAATGCTGTCTTTATCGTTTAGATGAGCACATACGCCAACGGCTACGGCTTCTTCCCCTGCGTACAAATGAACAAATCCCGGCAATGAGCCTTTGCTGAAGGTTTCATGGACGGTATCTTCAAAATAGCGAATCTCAGACATTTTTTGATACATCCACATGGCCTGGTGCGAATCCATCGCCTGCGCTCTTGTGTTGGACGTTTCCATGGTGATCCTCCTTTATAATTCATTTATTGCAGGCAAAAGAAGCCTGCGGGCATTTCTGCCTTATCTACTTGCAAGTTTTGTGCCAACATTACAATCATTATTTTCGCGCGACTGCTTTACATACCCGTCCTTTTCTCTATAAAAAAATGAGACAACCTGAAGCATATTGCTCCGGTTTGTCTCATTTTGTTGCAATTATTCCAATCCGTATTTTTTCAGTTTCCGATACAGTGTGCTTCTGGCCATGCCCAACTGCCTGGCCGATGAAGCAACGCGGCCGCCGCATGCTTCAAGCGCCTGTTCAATCCGCTCACACTCCATCTGCTCCCGGTACGTGAGCCGACTTGCTACAGGCTGTAACACAGCTGGATCGGAAAGAAAGGGCTCAAGCCGCACATCCATCGGCACGTTCCCCTCGTAATGCGTATGCATGCGCTCAAGCACATTAAACAGCTGCCGGATATTACCTGGCCACCTGTAGCCGGCCATCTGGGCAAGCAGCTGCTTCGGCCACTCGATATTCCACCCCTGCCTGCCCGAAATATGGCGGATCAGCCCCGGAAGGTCCTCCACCCGCTCTCTGAGCGGTGGCAGCCTGATGGGATACACATAAATACGGTAATAAAAGTCCTCCCGGAAGGAGCCTTCCTGCACAAGTTCCGTAATATTTTTGTTGCTTGCGGTGATGAGCCGAAAGTTAACCGCAATAGCGTTTTTACCTCCCACAGGGGTAACCTGTTTTTCTTGCAGTACCCGCAAAAGCGCTACCTGGGCTGCTAAGGAAATTTCAGAAATTTCATCTAAAAAGAGCGTGCCGTTTTTAGCTTCCCGGATCTTTCCCTCAGCTCCTCCCCGTCTGGCTCCGGTAAAAGCTCCGCTGTCATAGCCAAAAAGCTCGCTTTCGAGCAGGTTTTCCGGAATTGCCCCGCAGTTGACTGCAACAAACGGCCCGTGCCGGTAGTCACTATTGTCATGCACAAGCCTTGCCATGACTTCTTTGCCGGTGCCGGTTTCTCCGGAAAGATGCACCGACACCGACTGCCTGGCCGCTTTTTGTACTTCTGCCACTGTCTGCTCAAATGCCGGGCTTGTACCTATGGCAGCTCCCCGGGAAAACGGTTGGGCTCCCGAGGCTTTATCCCTTTTGTTATTTGCACCTACAGGCTGGTACCTGTAGCCGAGCAGTCGGCGGGTTACGGCGGAATATATCGGCACGGCCAGCCGGCTGATATCCACCTCTTCTTCCTGCCATTCCGGATGACGGTAAATTTCTGTTCCGTTAGCATTTGTCAGTAAATACGGAGTGAACGTGTGATCCTTGGAGAGAGCATACTGGAGCAGCTCGATTTCCTGCTGGCGGATTTTTTCCTGCCAGGAGCGCTCAATGGCGAAGGCTGCGGATACCACCGTGCCCATGATCTGCTCCTTGTGTGTAAACCCAAAAGGTCTCGACATATCGAGCACGCCTAAAATGCCCCCTTTGCCGTCATATATCGGTACTGCAGCACACTCCCAGCTTTTGGACGCCTTTGCATAATGCTCTTCTTTTACCACCGCGATTGGCTCTCCTGCAGCAAGACTGGTGCCGATGGCGTTCGTCCCCACCGCCCGGTCGGTCCAGGTGACACCCTCGCCAAAGCTAATGCTCGAAGCGTGCTCCAGGGAACCCTCATGGCCGTTAATATACAGTACTTTGCCGTGTTCGTCCGTAAGCAGAAGCAAAAGCTTCATCTCTTCACAAAACGCCTGAAGCTGCCGAAGCATGGGATTCGCCGCTTCCAGATACAGCTCCCGTTCCTTTTTATAGGCCAGCCACTCCTTGCGTTCAGGGAGCTGTCCGACGCCTCCCGCCGGATCGACGCCCTCCTTCGCACATGCATGCCACGACTCTGCGATCCGCTTCTCCATCCGTGTCCGGTCCAGTATACCCGTCTGCGCCCACCGGCTCCATTCCGCTTTATTCAAGATTCACACCTCTCCTTTTGAAAGCGTTATCTTAAATATAATGTAGCACGGTCCTTCCCGGGAAAAAAGAGCCAGGGCATAAAAAAACATCCGGCCAGAAGCCGGATGAATTATTCCATGTAGCGGTATTTGCCTTCAAAATAAACGAGCGGTGCTTCGTCCTGGACAGTCACATTCTCCACCGAACCGATAAACAGCGTATGGTCTCCGGCATCGGCTTCATTGTATTTCGTGCAGGCAAGCTGTGTGATGGCTCCTTCAATAACCGGACGGTCTTCAAACCGTTCAAAGTTCACCCCCGCGTCGTCCTCCGACTGGCGGGCAAAGTAGCGTGACACTGCTTCCTGGTTGTTGCCGAGGACGCTGATAGCGAACTGGTCTGTCTGCTGCATGTATTCGTGCATCGAGGCTGTTTTTGCGACAGAGATCAGGATCAGCTTCGGCTCGAGCGACACAGACATGAACGCATTCGCCGTCATGCCGCGGATTTCCCCTTCAAGCTCTGTTGTAAGCACCGTCACCCCGGTCGTAAATTTGCCCATTGCTGCTTTAAACAATCGATCATCCATTTTTGCGGCCTCCCTCATTATCGGCTAATCGTTATCCTGCGAGCATTTTAACGTAAATCAGCCAAGAAAACCAGGAAAGCCGCTCCCGGCCGGTCAGCCCTGCCGGGGCATATGAATACGGAATTTATACCGGTCTCCGCGATAAGAGGAGATAACGTGTTCAAACGGAGCCCCGTCCGCGGTATAGGTGGTCCGGGATATTAAAAGTACCGGCGCTCCCGGCACGATGCCGAGAAGCTCCGCTTCACGCTCTGAGGCAAGGGATGCCTCCAGGGACTGATCCGCAGAGCCGATGGTAATGCCGTACTCCTGTTCAAGCCGGTTATAAATAGATCCTGACGCCGCTTCCTCGCCGAGTCCTGGAAACATATCCGCGTTCAGGTAGGAATTTTCAAGCGCCATCGGCTTATGATCGGCAAGCCGCAACCGCTCCATCCGGTAAACGGACCTGCCCTCCAGCTGGAGCAGTCTCGCCGTTGCCGTATCTGCTTCTTCCATTTGAAACAGCTGCAGCTCGCTGCTTGCTTTCATGCCCCGGGCTTTCATATCCTCAGTAAAGCTCGTAAGTCCCTGAAGCGTCTGTTCAAGCTTAGGTTCAGCTACAAATGTGCCTTTCCCCTTTTCCCTTGTCAGAAGCTGTTCGCTTACAAGCTCTGTTACTGCCTGGCGGACGGTCATGCGGCTCACATCAAATTCCTCCGCGAAAATGCGCTCGGACGGGAGCATATAGCCCGGAGGCCATTCGCCGTTCTCAAGCTTTTCACGAATCATTTCTTGTATTTGATAATAAATAGGAAGCGGGGATTTTTTATTAATTTTCATTCACGGCGTCCTCCCGTTTTACATTTTCACCCGGTAAAGTGCCGCATCACCTCTGCGGATACGTCTGTCAGCGCCTCTTCATCGGCAATCACCGTTACGTTCGAATGCTTTTTCAGCACGGAGGCTGGAAAGCCCTCATCCACTTCTCCCTCCAGCAGGCGGAGAAGTGCTTCTTTTTTGCGCCTGCCAAATACGAGCAGCAGAATGGCACGGCTGTCTGTAATCGTTTCGATCCCCATGGTTACTGCCTGCTGCGGAACCTCTTCAATACTGTCAAAATACCTGGCGTTGGCTTCTCTCGTTGACGGCTTCAATTGTACCACATGCGTCCGGCTCGAAAAGGAAGTACCGGGTTCGTTAAACCCAATATGGCCATTTTCGCCAAGGCCGAGAAGCTGCATGTCAATGCCGCCGGTTTCCGCAATACGCTTTTCATACCGCGTGCATTCCTGCTCCAGGTCAGCTGCGCTGCCATCAGGCAGATGCACCTGCTCCGGCTTCAGCTGCAGCGGCTGAAAAACTTTGTGCTGCATGTACGTGTGGTAGCTCTGCGGATGGTCTTTTGGCATACCGGCATATTCATCGAGATTAAATGTAGTAATTCGGGAGAAATCTGCCTCCCCGTGATCGTAAATTTTTTTCAGCTGCTGATACGTACCCTCCGGGGTGCCGCCGGTGGCAAGACCGAGTACGCTGTCCGGCTGTTCCTGTACTTTTTCCGCGACCATCTCTGCTGCCCGTATGCTCAGTGCTTCTCTGTCAGTAACAGGAATAAGCTTCATGGCTGCACTCCTCCTTTCTGTTCGGCTGTAGCGGCGACGCTCCCGCGGCACCAGACTTTCTGCACATGCGCACTTTCATCCATCCAGACAATGTCGGCATCCTTGCCGGCCTCGATGCTCCCTTTTCGCTCCGCAATCCCTATTTCATGCGCGGCGTTCAAAGAGGTCATACGCACTGCTTCTTCGCGGCTGCAGCCTGTGAACGCCTGGATGTTACGAAATCCTTTATCCATGGCAAGCATGCTTCCGGCAATTGTTCCGTCCGGCAGATACGGCTTGTCTCCTGCCACCGTCACCTGCTGGCCGCCAAGATCGTACACCCCGTCCGGCAGGTTTTTGGCCCGCAGGGAATCGGTAATGACACAGAGCCGATCGGCCCCTGCCGCCTGATAGGCAAGCTGCACCATGTCCGGGTGGCTGTGCACGCCGTCTGCGATAATTTCAACGGTAAGTGCGGGATTTAACAGGGCTGCCGCAGCGATGCCCGGCTCCCGGTGGTGCAGTCCGCTCATTCCATTGTACAAATGGGTAACGTGGGAAAGTCCTTTTTTCACCGCTTCGTCTACGAGCGCTTTAGAGGCGTTGGAATGCGCAGCGGAGGCGGTTATACCGATACGCTGCAGGTGCGCCGTCAACGCGAAGCCCGGATCATGCTCCGGAGCCAGCGAAACGATCCGGACCGCATTTCCCGAAGCCTGGCGCCACTGTTCAAACAAATCAACAGAAGCCTTGACCATAAACTCGGCCGGCTGCGCCCCAGCCTTGGAAGGCTCAAAAAACGGCCCTTCGATATGCACACCGGCAATTTCTGCCTCTCCGTCCCCCGGCGCCGCTGCCCGGTATTCAGCCATCTTCTCCAGCGCCCGTGTGATGCTTTCGCTCTTCTGGGTAATCGTAGTTGGAAGAAACGCAGTCGTGCCTTCAGCCGGCAGCACCCGGGCCATTGTCTCCAGCGCCTCCGCCGTGCCGTCCATCGCATCTGCCCCCTGGACACCGTGAATATGCATATCAATCATTCCCGGTATAAAGAAGCCCCGGGAGCCGTCCACCATGACCGCCCGAAGGCGTATTTCTTCCGGCACGTTCTGCTTCAGGAGGTCCATGCTTCCTGTCCGGTGAATGGCCCCGCCGCGAATCCAGATAAACTGATTAGGCGACGTACGGTCCGCGTTTACAATTGTTGCTGAGTGTATAATAATATCTTCCACTACGAGTCCCCTCCTTTTCTACATCGTACCAGTATAAAATATAGTTGTCTATACCAATATTGTTAAAAAAACAGGAGACCCCTCCTGCTTCACAGCTGGTCCTGAGGCTCCTTTCCATCTAATACTTGAAGCACGTTTTCCGCTGCCCGCAACGACATATTGTTCTCATTTTCCTCGGTAAAAGAGCCGATATGCGGAAGCGTCACTACGTGTGGAAACTTCAACAGCGGATGACCGGAAGGAACCGGCTCCTCCGAAAATACATCTACCCCGGCATTCCATATCCAGCGCTCCTGGATCGCTTTCACGAGCGCCTCTTCATCTACTACGCCTCCCCGGGACCCGTTTATAAATACAGCAGAGGCTTTCATCCGGCGGAATGCTGCTTCGTCCATTAGATGATAGGTATCTTTCGTAAGCGGCGTCATCGTACAGACAAAATCCGATTGTTCAAGCAGCGGCTCAAGTTCCGTCCACGACGCTCCGTATTTATCCTCTGCTTCAGGTTTTCGTGAGCGGTTGTAATACAAAATGTTCATGTCAAAGCCAAAGCGGGCCCGCTTGGCGATTGCTTCCCCTATCCGCCCCATGCCGATAATACCAAGCGTCCGGTGATGCACATCGACGCCGAAATAATCATCTGGAAGCGTGTTTTGCCACTTTCCGTCTTTCACGTAGCGGTCGGTTTCGGGAATGCGTCTCGCCGCCGCCAGCAGCAGCCCAAAAATCGCGTCCGCGGTCGTGTCGTTTAATACTTCCGGCGTATTGGAAGCATACACGCCCCGGGTGCTTAAAGCTTCCAGATCCAGATTGTCGTAGCCGACAGAAACGTTGGCAGCAATGCGGAGGCAGGGGGCCTGTTCCAGAAATGCTTCATCGACTTCATATTCCACACCGATAATGGCCGAGGCCCCGGCTACCGCTTCACGGAACTCCGGGTCCTCGAGTGTTTCGCTTTGTTCGAAATAACGGACCTCGCACGTTTCTGCTAATTTTTCACGGGCCTCCCTGCTGACCCGGTTGTAGGCTACAACTAATGGTTTACCCATACTTAGTCTCCTTTCTTCTCATTTTCAGCGATTTTCACTGTTTGTTTGCTGATAGCTTCTCTATACGCTCATTTTCTTTAAAAACGATGTTTTATCTTCGTTTTATCCTGGGAATAGTCCTTGTACAATCATTATTAAAGGAAAGGGGCATTTTCATGCTATTTATTGAAGCCCGCAAACGTATGCAGGAAGACGCAATTAAAAACGGAGAACAGCAGGTTAAAAAACCACAGCAGGCCTCCAAGCGGAAATTCCGCAAACAGAAAAGCAGCTGAAGTTGAACTTCATGATTATCACGTCCTTCAACAGGGTATCCGGTAAATAAGAACTTGAAGATGGAGGACGTTATCTACTATGAGAAAACTAATTAAAATGGCTGTCAAAGTTGGACCTTTTGTTTATCCCTATGTTAGAAAATGGTGGAAAAGCCGTAAACAAAAGCGCTGAAATCACGGAGCGCTCATATACACGCTGGAAAAAGACAGCCGTTCTCGTATGCAGAGGGCGGTTTTTCTTATGCCTAAAACCGCCTTTCCTTCATTTCTTAAACTGCTGCCGGCTGCCTTCATTCCATACCTTTTTATTGACGAGCGCTTCGGGCTTTTCTCCCCGCAGAGCCTTTACGCACTGTGCGGCCGCCTCCATATACATTGCTTCCCGGGTTTCCGTGGTGCCAGTTCCGATATGGGGAAGCACCGTTACCTCCGGCATAGCAAGAAACGGATGATCTGCGGGCAGGGGTTCTTCTTCAAACACATCAAGTCCGGCCGCAAAAATCTCTTTTTCCTGAAGAGCCGTAATCAGTGCCTGCTCATCTACGACCGAGCCGCGGCCGCCGTTTAAAAAGACCGCTGTTGATTTCATTTTCCGGAAGGCCTCTGTTCCGAGCATATGCTTCGTCTGCTCTGTCAGCGGCAAAAGCACCATGACCACATCTGATGAAGCGAGAAGGTCGTCCAGCTGCTCATACACAGCACCGGTTTCCCTTTCCGCTTCTTCATGCCTCGAGCGGTTGTAGTAGCTGACCTCCATCCGGAAGCCTTCCTTAGCCCGGCGTGCGATTTCTTTTCCTATACCGCCCATTCCAATAATGCCAAGCTTTTTATGATGTACGTTCAACCCGAACCATTCCTTCGGGGCATTCCGGTCCCATTGTCCGCTTTTGACGAGCTCATGCATCTCCATCAGACGCCTCGAGGCGCCGATCATCAGGCCAAACATCGTGTCTGCCATCGTATCAACGACCGCAGCCGGAGTATTTGTGACCGTGATGCCCCGCTCTGTCAGCAGATCAAGGTCAAGGTTGTCCACTCCCGCGGAAGCATTGCTCACTACCCGGAGTCCGGGTGCATTATCCAGCAGTTCCCGATCCACCGGAAGACCGGCTCCAATCAGCGCGTCCGCTTTCGGAAGCAGCTCCATGAATTTATCCCGTTCTTTATTCGGACGGACTACATGAAGCTCTGCTTCCGCCTCCAGGTATTCCCGGACGTGCTCCGGGGGGTTCGTATAGGCAATAATGACAGACATCAAGGCAAGCTCCTTTTATTCGTATTTTTAGATGAATCATTTGTTTTATCACGTACCACGCCGGGAATACCCCAGATAAGAATTCAACACAGGAGGTATTCATTTATGGCAGATAAAAAAGGCCTAAGCGATAAAGTAAAAGGCGCTGTTAATAAAGTAAAGGGTGAAGCAAAAGATCAGGCCGGCAATGCAAAGGATGATCCAAAAATGCAGCGCGATGCCAAGAAAGACAAAATAAAAGGTGAAGTGCAGAACAAAACCGGTGACGCCAAGAGACAGGACGAGGAAAAATAAGCACTGTTTTCTAAGCTGGAATCTTGAGCATTCCGGCTTTTTATTTTTACGCTGCTTCTACGTCAGCCCGAGCTCGAGCAGCATTTCTTTTACAGTGGCAGCAGTTCGCAGGTAGGAAAGCGAAATGTTTTGCGACGTGAATGCCATCGAAAGCTCGGGCCTGATGCCGGTTACAATCAGCTCTGAACCTAGCAGGCGCAGCAGGTGATGCAGATTCATAATCCCATCGGCTACCTGCTCGTCGTATTCATCCATCCCCGAAAGATCGAGAATCAGTTTTTCGTAATGGACATTCCCGTATGTTTCAGAAATTTTATGAAATATCATTTCGAATCGTTCGTAGGATAAATCCCCGACGACCGGAAGCACAGATATTTTTTCTGTAATCGGTACAATGGGCGTAGACAACCGGTCCACCTGGCTTTCGCTTTTGTTCAGGTCATCTTCGTATTTTTTCTGCCGGGTGATATCACGCTGGACACCGAGATAATACAGGCGGTTTTCCATATAAATAGGCTCAATATAAATTTCATTCCAAAAGGGCGTACCGTCTTTTTTAAAATTTTCGAGTTCCAGGACGTATTCTTCCTGGGCCGCCACCGCACGTTTCATATTTTCTATTGCCTGCTCATCTCTGTTTTCCCCCTGGAGAAACCGGCAGTTATACCCTATGCTTTCTTCGTACGTATAACCGGTTACATCGGTAAAGCCCCGGTTTACATAAACGATGGGGTTATCATCCTTGTTGGGGTCTGTGATAACCAGCCCCACTTTTGAATGGTCGATCGCTTTTAAAATTAACGAATTCGTCAAAATCTCATCGTTAAACTCATCCATGGCGCGTGCAATCCTTTCCTAATATGAATAGTTGTTATGTACTTCGTTCTTTTTATTCCTTTTTCCCACACTGCGGTAAACTTCCTATTTTTCTTTACCGGGTGTATTCATCTATTATAATAAAAACATCCTTTAAAAGAAATTGCTGTGGTTGTAAGTTTCAAAAAAACGGGTATGCTTTGCATAAGCAGTTCTTGCCAATAAATTGTCGTTTAAAGGAGCATCAATATGTACGATTATGTCATCATCGGCGGCGGCATCGTTGGACTCGCTACAGCCTACGCGCTGCTCGAGGAAGAGCCCGGTGCCGGGGTAGTCGTTTTAGAAAAAGAATCCCACCTGGCCTCGCATCAGACAGGCCGAAACAGCGGAGTGATTCATTCCGGCATCTATTACCGGCCCGGCAGCCTGAAGGCTGTTCTTACAGAGAAAGGCCGGAAGTCGCTCACAGCTTTTTGCGATCAGCACGGGGTGGATTACACTATCTGCGGAAAAATCATCGCAGCCAGGGACGAAGGTGAGCTGCTGCAGCTGCGCAGGCTCTACGAACGCGGCAGACAAAATGGCCTGCAGCCGCGCTACCTTTCGCTCGACGAGCTTGCAGAACGCGAACCTTATGTAAGCGCCCAGCATGCCCTGTTAGTGCCGGAAACCGGGATCGTCGACTACGCAGAGGTAGCCGATGCTCTCGCCAGGGAGATCCGCAGGCGCGGCGGCGATATATTAATTGGCCAACAGGCTCAGCATATTCAGGAAGAAGCCCAGACTGTCAGCGTCACCACCAGGCATCAGACGTTCACCGGCCGGAAGTTTATTAACTGCGGCGGGCTTCACAGCGATAAAATCGCCCGGATGGCCGGCTACCATACAGACGTCCGTATCGTGCCTTTCCGCGGCGAATACTATACGCTTACTCCGGAGGCTGAACATAAGGTCTCCTCGCTAATCTATCCGGTCCCGGACCCGGCTTTTCCATTTCTCGGCGTTCATTTCACACGGATGAGCCAGGGAGGCGTAGAGGCTGGTCCGAACGCGGTCTTAAGCTTCGGACGGGAAGGCTACGGAAAATTGGATATGAATCCGGCCGATGCCTGGGAGCATTTCCGCTCTCCCGGACTAATGAAACTGGCTTCCCGGTACTGGAGGAAAGGAGCGCAGGAATACGTACGTTCGTTTTCCAAGCAGGCGTTCACCAAAGAGCTGCAGCAGCTGATTCCTTCTCTTCTCCCGGAGGAGCTAATGGCTGGAGAACCAGGCATACGGGCGCAGGCAATCCAGGAAGACGGGACGCTTCTGGATGATTTCTTTTTCATTACAGGCAGCCGCAGCCTGCATGTATTAAACGCTCCATCTCCCGCAGCAACAGCTTCTCTTGAAATCGGTAAAACGATAGCCCAAAAAGTGAAAGGATGACTTTCTGATGACTTTATTTAATGGCATCGACCATGTGCAGCTTGCTGCGCCGCCGGGTAGTGAAGAAAAAGCCCGGCATTTTTTCCACGCCATTCTCGGTATGCCGGAAATACAAAAGCCTGACGATTTAGCCAGCCGCGGCGGCGTGTGGTTTGACTGCGGCGGACTTGAGGTTCATATCGGCGTAGAAGAGCCGTTTTCTCCGGCCTTAAAAGCGCATCCCGCGCTTCGCGTACATAGCCTTGAGCTGGCCAGAGAACGCCTTCAGGAGTTCAATTGGCCTGTAAAGCCTGAACAGCCGCTGAATGGAGCTGCGCGCTTTTATACAGAGGACCCGTTCGTCAACCGGATCGAGCTGATCGAGAGATAGAAGAACCCCCCAGCAGCGGCTGCCGGGGGGTTCTGATATTCATTTTACAGGCTGAGCATTTTCACCGAATTCGGATGAAGTTCTTCCTTTAACTGCTCATACATTGTAGTTGCGCACTCTTTTCCTTCTAAAATCAATTCTTCTTTCGCTTCACGGCCCTTATAATTCTTCAGCGAAATTTCATGGCCGTCCTGGTCCACTGCAATCAGCATGTATTTCTGTGTCATGGCTGCTCCCCCTTTTTCTTTCCTTTCTTATTCAGCCGTGATGCCTTCGAGCTTCATTAGCATTAGTGCAGAGTCAATTGTTTTAAGATTTGATAGGCTATCAAAAATATTATTTCCCCGCATACCTCCCGGCGTAAACATCAGCTGCTTGAGACTATATGCTTACAACCCGTAGTTTTCTTCAAGGCAGTTCCGGGTACATAGTCATTAAGTAAACAGATATATACTGCTCTTATTCATGTTATTTATTATACGCCGAAGGAGTGAAATACGATGGATTACTCCATGTCGCGTCAGGTCATTTATTGCTCAATAACGAGACAGACGGTCCTTCACGAATTATCCTACGTATATACAGATGGCGTGCTTGACTCCGTTGCTACATGCACCGGAGTATCAGAAGCCTGCACAAATTGTCCCCTGTTGGAGTTTAACCGGGTGTCCGAGGCTGCCCCCTCCCCCCGCAGGCAGCTGGCCAGTGGATAATATACTCATTCATAAGAAATCTTCCTCCCCCGCTCACGCGTGGTCAGGAAGATTTCTTTTGTTTATTTTTATAATAACGCAGGGTTTTCTGGGTATCATTGAAATCCCGCATCAGCCGGTACGGCTTGCTCGCCATCCGGAACGGCATTCTTATGACAAACGGCGTCCTGCTTTCCCTGTATTCTTCTGTTAAACGTGTCGGTTTAGTGGTTACACGGTCATACACTTCGCTGTACCATTCTTTCATAATATCGCGGTTTAACGTCAGCTCCCGGCCGCACCTCCGGCATTCCATGCTGTACACGTCCCCATTAATATACTCTACGTTATGGGGCGTGTCTTCCTTACAATGAGAACACTGTAAGTAAATAAGCTCCTTACGTTTTTTCATCGCTTCAGCCCCTCCTTTAATGATTCTTCTTTCATTATACCACGATTTGGATACAAAAAAGAGACGCCGCTACGCCTCATTTTCCTGCCGCTCTTTAATTTCTGCCTGGTGGCTGACGACAAGTTCCACCACCTGCCGGACATGCTCATCATCAAGAGAATAGTAAACGGTTCTTCCTTCCTTTCGAAACTTCGTCAATCCCAGCTTATGCATATACCTGAGATGATGGGATGCTGTAGCAATGGAAGATTCGATGATTTCTGCAATACTATGTACACTCAATTCCGGTGTCAGGGCGAGCGCCTGGGCAATCTGCATCCGCTTGCCGTCTGCGAGCCCCTTCAGCATATCCGTCATAATGCCGAGCGAGCGTTCCTGTATTTGCTGCTGGATCCATTCTACATTTGCCTGCGCGCTTTTGTTTTCGTTTGGCATTTTATTCACCTGCCTGATCGTAATCATTCCTATTTTAATTGTACGCTATCTTTATTTGCTTTCAACCGATCTGCTTTATTTTTTCTCTGGGCATGAGTTTCTTTCTCTATACTTTGGCAGGCCCTTCCCTTTCTATGATACAACAGAGCGCTCCCTATTTATCAGCACGTAGTGCTCCGGCGGCATTCTTACTCTTTGTATATGCTGATCCTACCATGGAATAAATCAGAACCGCGCGGCTTCGCCAGGAGAGACCATTGACCAGTACAATTCCTGCTTCATTTGAAGAAACATACGAACAATATACTCCGCTCGTTAAACGAATGATTACCCGTCTCCGGATTTATCAGGAACAGGAAGAATATATGCAGGCCGGCTATGTAGGATTATGGAAGGCTTACAGTACCTTTTCTCCCGAAAAAGGCACTTTTTCCGCTTATGCTTTTACCCTCGTGCGAGGTGAAATGCTAATGATGCTCCGAAAAGAAGTGCGGTTCTCCGAGCGGCATCAGCTGTTTGATGACCACCAGCCTTTTGAGCAGCCATCAGAGATGGAGGACCACTTTGAGCTCGAGGCCTATTTTCCTCTTCTGTCAGAACGGGAACGAACCTGGCTCACCGATTTCGCCGTGCATGCCCTGCCCATACGCGACATTGCAGCGAAACACGGGGTAGCAGCTTCCACGGTTAAATCATGGCGGAAATCCGCATTGCGCAAGCTGCGCGCACACACCAGCGAACTAAAGCTGGATTAACCTTTTGCCGCTGGTGTGCAGGTGGAGAAATCTTTTCTATTTGTCCAGTTCCATCCACTGCCGGCTCGAGGTCGCTGTCTCCTTCCTGCAAAATAAAAGAGCTATTTTTCGGAAGGCGGACAGCGCTTGTCGCCGGCTTTCAAGTGGATGGAACTTTTCTATATATGATACAATTTGAATGTTGTTATTAAAAGAGAGATGGATGGCACGATAAATACATAGGAGTGATGTTACTGTGGCTGAATCATTGACCATTGAGCGTACAAAATCCCCGAAACCGAAGCCGGATTTCTCTCAGCTCGCTTTCGGAAAAAACTTTACCGATCATATGTTTGTTGTAGATTATGTAGAAGGAGAAGGCTGGATCGATCCAAGAATCGTGCCGTACCAGCCGCTTACCATGGATCCTTCGAGCCTTGTGTTTCACTACGGCCAGGCTGTGTTTGAAGGAATGAAGGCTTATTATTCCGGCGGCGATATTATGCTTTTCCGCCCGGAAAAAAACTTTGAACGGCTGAACCAGTCCAACCGCCGGATGAGCATTCCGGAGATCGACGAGCAGCTATTGATTGATTCGTTAAAGGAGCTCGTTTCACTTGAGCGTGACTGGATTCCCCGCGGGGAAGGGCAATCACTGTACATCCGCCCGTTTGTGATCGCTACGGAAGCAAGCCTTAGCGTGAAGCCGTCCTCCTCTTACAAGCTGCTCATTATTTTAACTCCTGTGGGCTCTTATTACGGAAGCGGTGGCGACGCCATGAAACCAGTCAGCATCTATGTAGAGAACGAATTCGTCCGCAGCGTCCGCGGCGGCGTCGGCTTCACGAAGACAGCGGGAAACTATGCGGCCAGCCTGAAAGCCCAGGAGCAGGCCGGGAGTGCCGGGTATGATCAGGTGCTTTGGCTCGACGGGGTGGAGCAGCGCTATATCGAAGAGGTCGGCAGCATGAATATTTTCTTCAAAATCAGTGGAAAAGTCGTAACGCCTGCTCTGAATGGGAGCATTCTTGAAGGAATTACCCGCGACTCTGTCATTGAACTCCTGCATTATTGGGACATTCCTGTGGAGGAACGCCGAATTGATATGGAAGAAATACGCACTGCATATGAAGCAGGTACACTCGAAGAAATTTTCGGTACCGGGACAGCGGCAGTCATTTCTCCTGTAGGCAAGCTGCGGTGGGACGCCCAAACCTATAAAATTAATGACGAAGAAACCGGCCCCCTCGCCAAGCAGCTGTATGACACGATCACCGGCATTCAGACCGGGGACAAAGAAGATGTACTTCACTGGACCCGCACCGTATAAAATGAATCAACAGCGGCTCTCCTTCACGGAGGGCCGTTTTATTTCTGAATGAAATTCTTCCGTTTTTCCCATTGTATGCTAGAATATACCTACACGTCCTTTACAAGTGACAACGAAACGGGAGGAGGAGGGGACAATTGAAGCAATTAGCGCTTTCTTTACGCGACGGCCGCATGCTGAGTATTTCCATGTTCGGGGACCCGGACGGAACACCGGTCCTGTATGTGCATGGGGTCGGAAGCTCCCGGCTTGAAGCTGCGATCGGAGAAGAAGCTGCCGCTTCCAACTCCCTTCGTATTATTTCTGTTGACCGCCCGGGCTACGGCTTGTCCATCCCCGATCCTCACGGCACTTTTCTCCAATTTTCCAAAGATATCGACGAAGTAATGAATCATTTTGAGATTCAGCGCTGCTCCTTAATTGGTGTCGGCTGCGGCGGCCCCTATGCAGTGACAAGCACCAGTCTTTTAAAGGGACGCATCAGCGAGCTTCATTTGGTTGGCTCTATCGGTCCTACGGAGGATCCTGAGTTGTTTCGCCTGCTCGACACTTCTTTGAAAGCTCCGCTGCAAACGATTCAGGAAGCACCGGAGCTCTTGCGCAGCCGCTGGGAACAGACGAATATGGAGGATAACATTTTCCAGACAGATTACGAACAGCTTTCCAAGGAAGAGCAGCAGTACGTGACCCCATTTGTGCTGGATAAATGGAGGTTTGCGGTTCAGGAATCCGCCCACTCTGCTGAAGGTTTCCTTCGTGACCTTCAGACGCTCACGACGCCATGGGCCTATCACCTGGAGAACATCGATACTCCCGCGTATGTATGGGCGGGGGAAGAAGATGAGATGATTCCCCTTCGGCATGCCGTTTACCTTGCCAATCACATTACCGGGGCTGTACTCGAAACGTTTCCCGGCATGGGCCATACCGCCACAGAAGTGCTCGGCATCAACAAAGCCCTGCAGCAGATCAGCAAAAACCGCGCCCTTTCATAAAAGCGAAGCCGCCCTAAAAATAGGACGGCTTCGTTTTTGTATTTAGCGGATTGCTTTTAAAATAAAGCTTAAAATGACGACGAAAATAATTGCGCCGATTAACGCTGGGAAGATCGCAATACTGCCGATCACCGGTCCCCAGGAACCAAAAATCAAGCCACCGATCCAGGCACCGATAATGCCTGCAATAATGTTACCCAAAATGCCGCCTGGAATATCCTTGCCGAGAATTAAACCGGCAAGCCAGCCAATCAGGCCGCCGACGATAAGAAATAGTATAAATCCCATTACATTGACTCTCCTTTCGTTATCTTGTTCAACCATCTTTTTTCCCTGATTTTTAAATTGTTAAGCATAAAAAAACACAGGTTTTAAATCAAAACCTGTGGTTAAATGGAATCAATATAATTTTTAATCGTTTTCAGCATTTGCTCGTTTCCCGTGTGAAAAGGAGTAGGTTCGAATAATGTTAGTTCCTCCATCGCCTGTTTAAGCGTTTTTTCTCCAGTCATGGAAATAACGTGGCCCTTGCTTGTAAACGATTCGGTTAATTGAAGCTGATGATCATCGTTATGCTCTCCGTGCTTTTTCAACCTTGGCACAACGATGGTTTTTTTATAATACTTTAATGCCGTCGTCACTGAGCCAGTACCTGCATGGCTTATAACAATTTCCGCTTCCTGAAACAGCTTTTCCATTTCTTCCGAAGGAATAAAACGGCGAAGAGTCATGTGTGCACTTTCAAATTTCGTGTTGCCGTTCTGCACGATGACATTGTCCTGAATATATCCTTCCTTTATCAATGCCTCCACTTCGTGCAGGATCCGCGGAAAAGGAAGTTCATGTGTACCGAGTACTACTAGTATCAATAGATACTCCCCCCGTTGACTGCTTTCGGATAGAACTTTTTCATCGATTCCCACTGAACAATAAACAGATCCGCAATAGGATAAACCAGGCGCCCCGACAGGTTCGGGGAATGCGATTTGGCAAAGCTTTCAATATAGATGACCTTTTTGCGGAACAGCTTCGCAATGTAACACATCGGTACCGCCGTGTGCACGCCTGTTGTAACCACTACGTCTGGGCGCAGCTTCAAAAATAGGAATAGTGATTTAATAACGTTGTAAGAAAACTTAAACAAGTACCGGAATGGATAGTTTCTGGCCCCGTATACTAAAAAGGACATTGGGTATTTTTCTTTCATATCCACCGTTATATCTGTTTTTTCTGTAATGATATGATAATTGTATTCTGAAAACAGCGGCTCTAGCTGCAGTAATTGGGTTAAATGACCGCCGACAGATGAAATAAACACTACTTTTTTCATTTTATAGAATCCTTTTTATTAGTATTTGCTTCTGCTGCGAAACGATAATATATTCTGCTGCTCTGAATACTTAACGGTCAATGCCATTGCTACTGCCAAGTAAATAGCTGCCGCAGGATAATAGAGAATATGGCCTGCAATAATGGAAGCACTTATACCAAGCCCCATGCTTATCAGCCCAAAGAAAAAGTGCATATTCAGGGCAGTCGTCTTGTAGTTAATTAAATTTCGGATAATTAAATACGCTGTCAAAAATATTGGGAACGTCAGTATCAGCAAGCCGATGAATCCATAATCGAAGAACCAGTCAAACAAGTCCATTTCAATAGGTGCAGCTTCTTCTTCACTTGGATAATTCTGATATACGCCCATGCCTACGATTTTTTGACTAACCGGTGCTTCATTTAATTGGTGAACCGCCTCTGCCAAATGCTCTTCCCGTCCGCTAAGAATAGTAGAATGGTAAGGAATACTGTTAATAGCGTTCAAAATTTCCTGACTTGGCTTTTCTTCTTTTGGTTTTTCGGTATTTTGATCTTCGTTTTCTTCGCTTTCTTCACTTTCCCCGCCTTCCGGCTGGTCCTCTGCCGCCGCGCTTTCTTCTTCCTCTTCTACAGGCTCCGGCTCTTCATTCATGCTCTCGGTGACAGCAAGACCAAGGTTATTGCCTATAGGCATAGCCGGAACAGCTATGGCGGTTACAACGAAAACGGCAGCCAAAATAACGAAATTTAGATATCTTCGCTGAAAAAGCATTATTATGGCGTATATAACCCCAAGAACAAGCCCTGCAATAAGACCGACAAAAGCCACCTTTGTACCAAGCGTCATCATCGCCCATATGATTAACAGGGTTCCTGCCAGGAAAGCCAGCTTCTGCCATAGCTTCTCCGCTTTTAATAACACCAGCACTACAAATGGAAAGCTCATCGCAGTAATGGCGCTGATTTCATTACCCGAGAAAAACCACCCAGTGTGCCCTTCTTTTGCTAAAAAACCATAAGCTCTACGCCCTGTATTGGTAATATCGGCAAGGAAGACTATAATCCCCATAAAGAGCATATTTATTCCTAAAATGTAAGGGATGATTTTTTTATGTATGCCTTCTTCTGCCTGTTGATAAATAAACGTTAAATACGTAAAAACAACTATTGGAAAATAAATGGATTTTACGATATTTGTAACTTCAAGTGAAAGCACATAGGGGTCCTTCACAAAATAATTAACTCCGAAATTAATTGCAAAATACACAAATAATACAGGAATATAAATGAATAAGAGTTTTCTTATCCAGCCTGCAGAAAAAAAGTATAAATAAAGTAACCCTGCCCCAATAAATAGAGCACGGAACTGCGAAACCAGCGGGGTGTCAAAAAATATGAGCAAATCTAAAACTGGTTGTACTAATAAATAGGTTAAAAGAAAAATCTTCGCTATATTCCCAAACCTCAGGCTTGTAGTTCTTTCCATCAAGTCGCATCCTCCTAAAAAGGACAGATAATATTAATTCATTTGCACGTACACTCACGTCATGAATACTATCATACATTATACCATTCCACTAGAGAGAAAAGTCTCTAAACAGCCCCGGTCATTACTCACTTTATTTTCAATTTAGAAAAATTTTAATATTTTAATTCGGTTATGCATAAAAGGATTTTATATAAATTTGTATTAAAGCAGTTCAAACCTGGGCCTGGTCTTGAGAATGATTCTATCAATTGCTTTTAAAATTCTGGTCCATATACCCCTTCCACTCTTTATCCAGCCTTTTTGTTTTAACTTTTTGCAAGTTTTGTTTAAATATCTGGACGGGAAGGGTGTGCACGAAAGCATTCCTCCACACCTGAATCTTTTTCTTTAAAGACAATTTTTGCTTTTCTTCATTGAAGTACTGAAAAAAAGCTTTATATTTTCTGTTTCTTGTGTAAATTTTACTTACTTCCACTATATGCGTTTCTTCCACTTCTTTGGCTTCATGCGCCGGCAGGCGGTGCATGAAGTGGTTTTTTTTGTATTCAAACAGCTGCTCGAGGCCTTTTACTTTCGGCTTGAAGCTATCAGATATCCGGTTCATGGAATGTATTCTGTAAAGTATTAAAACGTCATCGACAGCATAAACTTTATGGCCATTCGCAAGTATGCGTAAATACAAATCCGTTTCCTGTGCACTCACCACTTCTGGACGAAAGCCCTCTACCTCCGTCAGGCATTCTCTTTTAATAAGTGGAAAAGAAGCGCCACCTATAAAATTCTCTGTCATAATTTTCGCGAAGGCTTCCTCATTACTGTATAAGTAGTTCTGCCCTCTGTTCATGTAGCGTTCAATCTGCAGGTCCTGGTATACGACCAGGCTGCTGCAAGTCACAATCCCAATAGCGCTGTCACGTTTGAATGCTTCGTATTGTTTTTCAAGTTTCGTCCCCGCCCATACGTCGTCATCATCCAAAAAAGCAATATATGCCCCCCTGCTTGCTTCAAGCCCTTTGTTTCTGGCAATATTCCCCCCCTGGGGAGTACTGTGGGTAATTACTTTAAGCCGTGGTTCTTCAATATTTTTTAAGTAAACATCTGTATCGTCCTCAGATGCTTCGTTTATCACTATAATTTCAATGTTTTTATACGTTTGGGCTCTAGCGCTATCCACCGCCTGCTGCAATAATGCTCTTCTATTTCTTGTTGGTATGATTATGCTGATTAGTTCACTACTCATTACAAAAGTCCCTTCCTCTCGCAGCTTAAGCATCTACTAGTTATTACGCGTGAATATATTTATAAAATCCTTCTCTATATGTTCCTGATAAAATGGTTCAGCTGTCTTAACCGCTTCCGTTTTCATACTCTCATATTCATATTCTTCCATGTCCAGTATAGCAATTATAGACTTATAAAAGCTGTCCGGGTTATTTTTTTCAGCTAAGAAACCATTTTTACCGTGAACGATATAGCTTCTTAATACAGAAATGTCACTCCCAACCACCGGCACGCCGCTGGCCAATGCTTCAATTCCCACAAGCCCCAGGCTTTCACTTTCAGTCGGAAAACAAAATACATCAAAGCAGCTCATCAACCTGCCGAGTTTTTCCGGAGATAAAGCTTCAAAATGTATAATGCTGGAGCATAAATCTAACTCTGAAACCCGCTCATGGAAAAGGTTTCTTTGACTGCCATCCCCTATCACTATTCCTTTTACTCGCGGCCCATACCTGTCTGTTAATTTGCGCATCGTTTCCAAATACGTATTCCACCCTTTTCCAGGTTCCAGCCTTCCTATAAAGCCCACATATTCACCTGGCACTGAAAGGTTGAATTCATTTATCGCATCTTCACGGTTGTAATTAGGTGAAAATGTCTTAGAGTTCACTCCTCCAGATGCGAAAACTGCTACCTTTTCTGGAGCTAGATTGTATTTTTGTTCCACAATTTTTTTAAAATAACTGGAGGGACAAAGAACCTTTTCTGCCTTTTTCACCGCAATAGAGGTTATAGAATTAACGAGCCGTTGCTTTTTATTCTTTGCCAGGACGTCGCTTCCATGAGTATTTACATATAAATGAACTGAACGAAACCATGAAGCTGCAATTACCGGGGGAGCGCTTAATGAAGGATAGTGAACATAAACGATGTCATACCTGCGAAAAAGAGTTTTCACAAAAGAGGCGAGGTAGAACCAAAGATAGCCTGCCGCCTTTCCCCATTTCGAATTCTTTTTAGTCATCACTGATACCTTGACATCCATTCCTTTACTTTCAAGAATGCCTTTGGAATTTTTTACAAACGTTCCATAAGAAGGGTGTTTACTGCTCGGGTACATATTAGATACAAGTAATATCTTCATGATTGCGCCACCTTCAACCAAATTTACATATCTAAATAAAATAGACCCGGCTCCAAAGCTGTGAAAAGCTGTCGGCGGATCTATTGCATCAAAAATTTAATAAGTGTCTCACTCTTTTGTGGATCCTGCTAACCTCTTGATGAAATTTAAAAACGGCCTGTATTGCTGGCTGACCAGCCCTACGCTTTCAACCAGGATCTCAATTAAAATCAGCATTACCAGTAATAGAATGAGGGAGACCCATAAAGTGGAGAGGGTAAACACTACAGCCGAGATACTGCATACTGCGCTTATGCAATAGATAATCATTACCGTTTCACGGTGGGAATAACCAAGCCGCAGCAGGCAATGATGGAGATGGGATTTATCCGGTGCAGACAGCGACTGCTTATGCACGATCCTTCGAATAATCGCAAAAAATGTATCTGAAATAGGCACCGCTAAAATCAGCGCCGGGACTATCAAAGAAAATACGGTAACATTTTTAAAACCCATTAGCGCTATAACGGCAATCATAAATCCTAAAAACAAAGCGCCGGCATCACCCATGAAAATTTTAGCTGGATGAAAATTGTACACTAAAAACCCAAGCGTTCCACCGAGCAGCGCAATGCTTAAAGCGACAATAAAAATATCGCTCTGCAAAATTGCCAGCACCGAAATGGTAGTTAATACAATGGCGGATACGCCAGCAGACAATCCATCGAGGCCGTCGATTAAATTTATTGCATTGGTAACACCAACAATCCAAAGCAGCGTAATAGGTATACTGAAAATCCCCAGCTCGAGGTCTCCGCCAAAAGGCAGGTTGATAAAGGTTACCTGCACACCGCCGACGATGACAATGATCGCTGCTGCAATTTGTGCTAGAAATTTTACCTTCGCTGTTAATTCGTAAATATCATCCAGCACACCGGTGACTATCACAATAGTGCCTGCAATGAGAATGTAGAAATAAGTTTCGTTTTCGGGTCGTAAAATCAGCACTCCTGCTAAAAAAGCAATGTATATGGCAAGACCGCCCATTCTGGCCATCTGCCCTGTATGAACTTTTCTTGCATTCGGCTGATCAGTAGCACCAATTTTAAACGCTAGTTTTTTCACTAAAGGCGTTGCTATCAAGGCCACTACAAAACTCGTTATTAACGCAATAGCAGTAACCATCGTCGTCCCCCTGTTTAAGAACGTTTTATGAACATTTCAGACACGTTCGAGTCCGGAAGATGACTCCCTTTTGTCTACAATTGTACATTTCTTACATCTTTCGCTTCAAAACCCTATAATGTTAGACGTTTCAATGTCAAAAAAGTTTCGTTCTTCCTACAATATATCGACTCATAAAGCTCGAAAATCAAGTAATACAAAATTATCTTATCATTTTCGTAACAAAAAGAATCGAAAACGCTAAAAAATCAATAAATAGTACCCTTTTTGCAAGTTTTCTACCTGAATCTTTATTCATTAATAGCGCCAAATTTAGCCATTATTTACTAATCTTTTTACAGCATCCCTTTCTTCCGGGGCAGGTTTAATTTAATTCAGCTTATGCTTCAGATAAAAATTCTTTGAAAAACATATTCTTGTATATTTCATGTTAAAATTTATAACGATTACGTAGTGCATAGCATCGGGAATATTAGTGATTACGTTTTGGCTGAAGTAGTGTACGAGTTAGGAGTGGATGTCATGAATGACTTACGGGTACCTGAGAAAAGATTCCGGCCTGAAGTAGAAGGGGTGCGGGCTGTAGCTGCTTTTTTAGTGGCTGTGTATCACATCTGGCTAGGTTCAGTTTCAGGTGGGGTGGATGTATTTTTCGTAGTTTCCGGTTACTTAATTACCACTTCCCTGTTATCCAGATTCGAACGGGAAGGCACAATCAACCTGCCTGAATATCTGCTTGGCTTGGGTCGTCGCCTCCTGCCCCTCGCTATAATTGTTATCTTATTTACGATGGTCGGCTCCATCCTGCTTCTGCCTCAAACCCAGTGGGCACAGATCGTTTCAGAAACGTTTGCCTCGGCACTGTATTTTCAGAACTGGGAATTGGCAACAAGTGCGGTCGACTATCTGGCTCAAAATAACGAGGCCAGTCCGTTTCAGCACTTTTGGGCGCTTTCGATTCAGGGGCAGTTTTATGTTTTTTGGCCTTTGCTTATATTACTAACTTATTTTCTTGCAAAAAAAATATTTAAAACGCCTCTGCGTAAAACGCTATTGGGCGTACTGGCCCTCGTCTTCGCATTATCTCTCAGCTATTCTATCTATATTACTTTTGCTAATCAGCCCTGGGCTTATTTCGACACGTTTGCCCGGGTATGGGAATTCAGCCTTGGTGGTCTTGTAGCGCTATTACTCCCTTACTTAACAATGAACAAGACCGTAAGTTTTATTCTTGGGTGGCTTGGACTGGCCATCATTTCTCTTACCGGCCTGCTTCTGCCTGTTTCTACTGTATTCCCTGGCGCCGCTGCTTTACTTCCTACTTCCGGGGCACTTCTTATTATTACAGCGGCCGAAAACAGCAGCCGTTTTGGTCCAGACAGACTGCTGGGCTCCAAGCCGTTTCTTTATTTCGGCAGTATTTCCTATGGGTTTTATTTGTGGCATTGGCCGATACTTATTTTTTATTTTGCCTATTTCGATAACACGACTGTATCAATTGAGGGCGGCATTGCTATTATAGTCCTTGCCTTCGCTGCATCGGTACTATCTGTCAAGGTTATTGAAACGCCTCTGCGCAAAATAAATATTAAACATTCTAAAAGAAAAGCAGTCACAGCACTGGCTTTGTTTCTGTTGCCCGCGCTGACAGCTGCCGGCGTATGGGAGAATTATGTCGAAAAAAGCCAGTCCAGTATCAGCGAGGATTATACAGTAACTGACTACCCCGGAGCCCGCGCAATATCAGAGGATATTGAACCAAACCCTGACATTGATCCCCTCGATAACGTGGCGCAGGCTGAAAGCGAGATGCCGGAATTTTATTCTGATAGCGAGTGCTATTCCGACCTTGAAGAAACGGAAATCAGCATGTGCTCCTACGGGGACACCACCGATCCTGAATACACCATCGCTTTGGTAGGCGGTTCTCATTCTGGGCACTGGTTTCCGGCCCTCGAAAAAATGTCCGATGAACTCAGCCTGCGGATCGATGTGTTTAATAAAGACGGCTGCCGCTTTTCGACAGACGATTTCGATGGCACCCTCTCTGACTCATGCATGCAGTGGAATGAGGACTCCATCGAACCACTGAAGAAAAACGATCCTGATTTACTTTTCACGACTGCTAATGTAAACGTAGGAGCCACTATACCGGAAGGCTATCTGGAAATTTGGAAAGAGTTCGAAGGCCATGCAGAAATATTCGCAATACGCGATAATCCACGAATGCAGGAAGACATTCCCACCTGCTTAGAAGAAAACGATGACCCAGCCGATTGTGCTGTTCCACGAGATGAGGTTTTGGCTGCAAATCCTCCATGGGAAAATACTGAAGAGGAAAAAATTCCTGACAATGTTACCTTTGCGGATATGTCCACCTACTTCTGTGATGATGACACGTGCGATCCCGTGATTGGTAATGTCATCACTTTCCGGGATAATCACCATATTTCCACGCTTTATTCCCGAACCACGGGACCTGCTCTTAAAGAACACATTGAAGACGCATTAGAAGAAAATGACGAATAACGGCATATAACAAAAAAGGGACTGCAGCTTAACCTGGCTGCAGTCCCTTTTACTATTGAATCGCAAACATCAGGTCTGCTTCTGCGACGACCTTGCCGTCCACGGAAGCCGTCCCTTTTCCTTTGACGATAGAGCGTCTCTGTTTGGTGACTTCCATTTCAAGGCGGAGCTGGTCTCCCGGCTTCACCTGGCCTTTAAAGCGGCATTCATCAATGCCTGCAAATAAGGCGAGCTTTCCCTTCATGTCCTCCTGCTGCATCAGCGCGACGCCGCCGGCCTGGGCGATCGCTTCAATAATAAGCACCCCTGGCATTACCGGATAGTCAGGGAAATGCCCATTGAAAAATTCTTCATTGGCGCTGACATTTTTAATGCCTACGGCCCGCTCTCCGGGTTCTACCTCAATAATTTTATCGACAAGCAGAAATGGGTAGCGGTGGGGAATAATTTCTTTAATTTGTTCAATCGAAAGCATCATTTTCCCTCGCTTTTAAACTAGTTTCCTCGAATCAACTGATAAATTTCCCACCAGGTCGATGGATTCAGGGCCTGAAAAGGATTGCCACCTCCGACCGCATAGCCGATCATCAGGCCTATAATCGCACAAATAAAGGCCAGAATTACAATAATAATCAGCCAATGCCACCAGAGCAGCTGCTGAAGACGTGCACGCACCTTCTGTGTGCCTCTTTTCAGCTGTTCTTTTCTATTCGGCTTCGAAGTCCTTGTACGGTTATTCTGATTGCTCATATGTACTATCTATGCTCCCTTAACCACAAAGACTTATCGAATGCTGTTAATCAATCCAAGCATCTGGTCCCCCTGCGTCAGCGCACGGGAATTAAACGAGTATTGTCTTTGGGCATTCATCATATTTACTAATTCGTTCGATAAATCCACATTAGACTGCTCGACCATTCCCTGCTTTACGCTGGACGGGTCAGCTTCTATAACCATATCATTTTCCGCTGCCCCGAGTCCATCTAAATCCTCAAAACGGTACCGATTGCCCCCGACAGACGTCAGCGCCTGCGGACGCTCCACCTGCACGATGCCAAATGAACCAATATTCACAGTCTCTCCGGCTGCCGTTACTCCTGTCAGCTCCCCGTTTTCCTGCATCGAAAACTCCGAAGTCCCTGCAGGAATATCGAATCTTCCTCCAGCTTCGTTTAATACAAAGCCGCCATTTTGATCAACGAGCGTATAGCTGCCGGGCGCTGCCGGATTTTCTGAAAGATACAGCTGCCCGTCTCTGGTATATTCAGTCGTCCCATCTTCTGCCTCTATTTGAAAAAAAGTATCCTTATCTTCAAGAGCAAAATCGAGCTCCCGTTCGCTCTCTTTCAGCGCCCCCTGCTCCATGCGAAGCGCGGTCTGTCCGATTGCTGCCCCCCCGCCTGTCCGGATCCCGGGCGGAGTAAGCCGACCCGTTCCATTTTCCGGCATTGGCATGTTGTCTTCCTGCTGATACATCATTTCGCTGAAGGTCGCCTGTCTTGATTTAAATCCTGTCGTTTCTGCATTGGACAGATTGTTACTGATGGTATCCATCTGCTGCTGAACGGCCCCCATGGATTGAAATGGTATGCGTAATCCCGAATACATGCTGTTTTCCTCCTGAATTCTATTTTACGTTTTTAATAGATTAGCCGAGCCGCCCCACTTCGTTTACCGCCTTTTCCATGCTGCGGTCATACGTCTGCATGACCTTCTGGTTGGATTCAAACATCCGGTATGCTTCCATCAGCTCCGTCATCGCCTGAGTGGAATCGGTATTGGATTGTTCGAGAAAGCCCTGCTTGATCTGGTAGCGGATGTTTTCATTATCCGCCGCAGCACCGAGCTCTTCCTCTGCTTCGAACATGCCTGCTTCAGTTTTAACTAAATCATTAGTATCGGGAGCGTACGCCACACCCAGCTGCCCGGCTTCCCCGCCATTTTCAAGTAGCACGGTGCCGTTTCCGGTGATTTGAAAACTTTCATTTCCAGTTTCCACAGGGGCGCCTTCGTTATTCAGTATGTACTGCCCATCTGCCGTCGTTAAAAACCCTTCTGCATCCACTGCCCAGTTGCCGTTCCGGGTGTAGGCCGTTCCTTCTTCTCCCTGGACCGTAAACAGCACCGCCCCGTTTTCATCCGGCACCTCTGCCTGAAGCAGAGCGGCGTCGGCTGGCGCGTTCGTTTCCTGCAGCTCTCCCGGAGTAAATGACGGAGCCTGGTCCTGCATGTAAACGCCTGTACCGAGTGCACCGATTGTGTGCGGCCCCCTCCCTGCATTCTCCGCATGAAGCAGCTGTTCCGGGAACGTCCGGATCGCGCTTTGATCGGATTTATATCCCGGGGTATTGGCATTGGCAATATTATTATTCAGCATATCTGTCTTTCTCTGCTGGGCTGCCATACCAGAAGCAGCATTATAAAAACCTCTCAGCATAATCCTATTCCCCGTTTCCGTGCATGTAGTCCCAGTGTCAACTCAGCGGGCATGCTTTTTCCGTATGAATTGTTTATTGATAATTAGTTCTATTTTACCACACGAGCATGCTTCAAGGAGCAGAATCCGGCATTTAGTGATGTATATCCTATTTTAACAATCGTTATATACCTAGTTTTAAAGTATTAAAAAAGCCACCACTGTGTAGTGATGGCTTGCGTTAGTAACGTTTAGGAGCGCTCGGCTGTTTTTAAGGAAGTATCTGCAGCTTCGTCTGCATTCACGCGCTTTACGTTCGCGCCGAGACTCTGCAGCTTTTTATGAAAATCCACATATCCACGGTCAAGGTGACGGAGCTCTGTTACTGTCGTTTCTCCTTCGGCTACGAGACCGGCAACAATTAATGCTGCTCCTGCGCGGAGGTCCGTGGCCGATACTTCGGCGCCCTGCAGCTTTTTCGGCCCGCTGATAACCGCCGTACGTCCTTCAATTTTGATGCTTGCATTCATGCGCTGGAATTCTTCTACGTGCATAAAGCGGTTTTCAAAAACTGTTTCTGTGATGAGGCCCGTACCCTTTGCCTGGGTAAGGAGCGCCATGAACTGTGCCTGCATATCCGTTGGAAAACCGGGATGCGGCATTGTTTTAATATCTACCGGCTTTAAAATGTCCGGGCCGGTGACAAGCATACCTCCGTCGCTTTCTTCAATCTTGACGCCCATTTCCCGCATCTTCGCTACAAGAGGACGTAAATGCTCATGCATCGCGCCTTCCACAAATACTTCGCCTCCAGTGATTGCTGCAGCAATCATGAAGGTACCAGCTTCAATCCGGTCCGGAATGATAGTGTGTTCCGCTCCAGTTAGTTTGTCCACGCCTTCAATACGAATCGTGCCGGTGCCGGCGCCGCGCACTTTGCCTCCCATGGCGTTAATAAAGTTGGCAAGGTCTACAATTTCCGGTTCCTCTGCTACGTTTTCAAGCGTTGTGGTGCCTTCTGCAAGCGCCGCGGCCATCATAATATTTTCGGTGGCACCAACGCTTGGAAAATCCAGATAGATACGAGCCCCCTGCAGACGCTCTTCTACTTTTGCTTCGATATAGCCATTGCCGATTTCAACGTGCGCGCCCATGGCTTCAAAGCCTTTCAAATGCTGGTCAATCGGCCGGGAACCAATTGCACATCCCCCCGGAAGTGCAATGTGGGCAATACCTTTTCTTGCCAGAAGCGGCCCCATGACAAGAAACGATGCCCGCATTTTACTGACATACTCAAACGGGGCTTCTGTGGAAAGATCCCCGGTAGCGTCAGCAATCCAACGGTGATCTTCATAAGTGACTTCTGTTCCGACGTGGCGAAGAACATTAGAAATCGTGTCTACATCTGCAAGCGGCGGCACATCATAAAGCGTGCTTTGCCCTTCTTCTGCCAAAAGAGTAGCTGCAATAACAGGCAGAACCGCATTTTTTGCTCCTTCTGCTTTGACGGACCCCTTTAGGCGTCTGCCTCCCTGTACAATAATTTTATCCAATTTAATTCCCTCCGCTATACTTATGCATATTATCTTTTTGTGCTGCGTGCTTTACCTGCAAAGCTGTACTGTTTTCGTCCTTTTGTCTAGCCTTTTCATTAGTCGCTTCCCGTCTTGAAATGTTACAGCGGTAAAGAGACCTTTTTTTCCTTGTCAGATCCGGCACCATCGATGAGTTTCATACAGAATTCTTTACCCGCTCCCGCATTTTCATAATCTTTTATGCCAAAAGTGTGAAAAACAGGTAACGAAGATACAAAGAAAAATCAAAATAGTCAATAAAGAAGCTGCTTACAGAGTAGCTGATTGCAATAGCGAACAATATAATCAAAAGTCTTCCCTTCAGGCTTTCCGGCCTTCGGATAAAAACGTCAAACCGAAACGCCTGCAGACACCACCAGGTCAAGATAAAAAAAGAGAGATGAAGCAGAATATGTATTAGTGCTTCCTGACCGTCCGGATTCATGCCATCATGCCTTTCTTTCATGTCTTTCTTTGTTGCCGTACAATGTCTTTGCAAATTTTAAGCTACGTTTCAGAATAATTAAATGTACCAGGGAAAACAAGAGTCAAAGGTTCTGCTACTATGTGCGAAGATAATTGGGATTAAGGATTCTTTTACTATTTTTAATGATTTATATAACTATAAGCATATTTCATTATAAAGGATTCGTAACCAAACATCTATAGTTCTATCTTCTTTAGAAAAGGCAGAGCTTCCTGTCCTTCCCTACCGCCTTCCCCCGGAGTCGGCTGAGTATGTAAAAAAGAACCGTTTCTCCTTTCGGAAAAACGATTCTTCAGATGTAATTTATGAGCCTTCGGAAACCTTCAGGCGGGTGTTTGCCCGCTTTAAGGCAAGCCGTGCCCGCATGACGTCAATTTCTTCTTCATTTATCCGGTTCAGTCTTTCTTCTGCCCGTTCTTTGGCAATGCGGGCCCGTTCCGGATCGATCTCTCCTGGAGTTTCTGCAGCTTCCGCCAAAATATTAACGGCGTCGGAGCGGACTTCTACGAATCCTTCACTCACGGCCAGTAACTTTACTTTGTTTTCATACTTAATGCGGACTGCATCGATTTTTAGAGGAGCCACGGTCGGAACGTGGCCGGGGAGAATCCCCATTTCGCCACTTTCCGCACGAACACTGACCATCTCTACTTCTCCATCAAAGACGGACCCGTCCGGAGTCACTACGCTGAGATGCATCGTTGCCATCTGTGTTCTCCCTCCCCCGTGTCGTCCTTAGGACATAGATTTTGCTTTTTCAACTACATCTTCAATTGGGCCGACAAGGCGGAAGGCGTCTTCCGGCACGTCATCGTGCTGCCCGTCAAGAATTTCCTTAAATCCGCGTACCGTATCCTTTACGGGTACGTACGTACCCTTCTGGCCGGTAAACTGCTCCGCCACGTGGAAATTCTGTGAAAGGAAGAACTGAATGCGGCGGGCACGGTTTACCGTGAGCTTGTCTTCTTCGGAAAGCTCTTCCATCCCGAGGATAGCAATAATATCCTGGAGTTCATTGTATTTCTGGATTGTTTGTTTTACCTGCTGCGCAACCTCGTAATGCTCTTCACCAACAACCTCCGGTGCAAGTGCACGTGAAGTGGAGGCAAGCGGATCCACAGCCGGATAAATACCCATCTCTGTTAACCGGCGCTCCAGGTTGGTTGTCGCATCCAGGTGGGCAAACGTTGTTGCCGGTGCCGGGTCTGTGTAGTCGTCCGCCGGTACATACACTGCCTGAATCGAGGTAACCGATCCTTTTTTCGTGGACGTGATACGCTCCTGCAGCTGACCCATTTCCGTTGCAAGGGTCGGCTGATAACCAACCGCGGACGGCATCCGGCCGAGAAGGGCGGATACTTCCGAGCCTGCCTGCGTGAAACGGTAGATGTTGTCGATAAAGAGAAGCACGTCGGCCCCTTCTTCATCACGGAAATGCTCTGCCATGGTCAGGCCGGTCAGGGCTACGCGCATCCGGGCACCCGGCGGCTCGTTCATCTGGCCGAACACCATGGCTGCTTTGTTAATAACTCCGGAATCGCTCATCTCAAAGTACAGGTCGTTCCCTTCACGGGTACGCTCCCCTACACCTGCGAACACGGAAATCCCGCCGTGTTCCTGGGCAATGTTGTTAATGAGCTCCTGAATAAGTACTGTTTTCCCTACGCCTGCACCGCCAAAAAGGCCGATTTTTCCGCCTTTTACGTAAGGGGCGAGCAGATCTACGACTTTGATACCTGTTTCAAGCACCTGTGTTTCCACAGCGAGCTCGTCAAACTTCGGAGGTTTGCGGTGGATCGGCTTACGTTCAACGCTGTCTGCCACCTGCTCTTTCATGTCAATCGGCTCCCCGAGAACGTTAAATACGCGGCTGAGCGTATCGTTTCCGACCGGTACCGAAATAGATCCTCCTGTGTTTGTTACTTCCGTTCCGCGAATGAGGCCGTCTGTCGAAGACATCGCGATCGTACGCACAGAATTGTCGCCCAAATGCTGGGCAACTTCCAGGGTGACGTCTATGGCTTCTTTATTTTCAGTTGCCGGCTGTGATACGCGGAGCGCGTTGTTTAGTTCCGGAAGCTGGCCGCTTGGAAACTGAACATCAATAACCGGTCCCGTAATCTGGGTAATTCGACCGTTTTCTTCACTCATTGTAATCGTTCCCTCCTTACTGTCCGGCAGGGCCGGACGAAATAATTCTTCTATTCAAGCGCAGCTGCACCGCCGACGATTTCTGTGATTTCCTGCGTAACAGCTGCCTGGCGGGCGCGGTTGTAGGAAAGGGTTAAATCATCGACCATATTGTTTGCGTTATCGGTTGCTGCACTCATCGCTGTCATCCGGGCCCCGAACTCACTTGCTTTGGCATCAAGCAGAGCCCCGTAGATTAAGCTTTCTGCGTACTGCGGGAGAAGCTGTTTTAAAATTGCCTCAGGCGAAGGCTCGTATTCATACTGCGCCGTGCCTTTGCTGTTCTCTTCACTTACTTCCTCCGTCAGCGGCAGCAGTTTCTTTTCTGTTACCTTTTGCTGAATCGGGTTAATAAAGTGGTTATACCAGATATATAATTCGTCCACATCTTCGTTTGCGTACAAGTCCACTGCAAGACGCGTGACGTTTTTAATATCGTTAAAGGACGGCTGGTCCGGCAGGCCCGTGATTTCATCGAACATCGGAATGCCATAACGCTTTAACAGGTCCCGCCCGGTCCGGCCGATTACAATGACGCTGTATTCGTCCTTTGACTGGTGGCGCTCCCGCAGCGTTTGCATTAAGTCCCGGAGAATGTTCGAGTTGTAGGCCCCTGCAAGCCCCTGGTCTGTAAATATGGCAATATAACCGGTCTTCTTTACAGGCCGTTCTTCAAGCATCGGGTGAGATATACCGCTGCTTCCGGCAGCGATGCCGGAGACAACGTCTTTAATTTTTTTCGTGTACGGCTCGTATCGCTGAGCATTTTGCTGGGCCTTATTCAACTTTGACGCAGACACCATTTCCATGGCACTTGTAATCTGCTTCGTTTTTTTCGTCGACTGGATACGGCCTTTAATTTCTTTTAAGGAAGCCATCTGTTCACCACCTTTTGAACCTTTTTACGTGCGGCAAGCTTTATTTTGAAGGATTAAATGACTTCTCAAACGATTGAATCGCCTGTTTGAACTCTTCTTCGTCCGGAAGTTTTCCAGTGTCACGAATTCCTGCGAGCAACTCCGAATGGCTTGATTCAAGGTACGCAAGCAGTTCCTTTTCGTAACGGCGGATGTCTTCTGTCGGAATGTCGTCCAGAAATCCTCTTGTCAGGGCAAACACAATCGCTACCTGAAGCTCCATACGAAGCGGCTGGTGCAGCCCCTGTTTGAGCACTTCCACGGTTCTCCCCCCGCGGGCCAGTTTATCCTGCGTGGATTTGTCCAGGTCGGACCCGAACTGGGAGAAGGCTTCAAGTTCACGGAACGAGGCCAGGTCGAGACGGAGCGTACCGGATACTTTTTTCATTGCCTTTGTCTGGGCCGAGCCGCCGACACGGGATACGGAAATACCCGGGTTGATGGCCGGACGGACGCCAGAGTTGAAAAGGTTCGCCTGGAGGAAGATCTGGCCGTCGGTGATGGAAATCACGTTTGTTGGAATATAGGCACCTACGTCCCCTGCCTGGGTTTCAATGATTGGAAGAGCTGTCAGTGAACCAGCGCCTTTGTCGTCACTCAATTTCGCTGCCCGTTCGAGCAGGCGGGAGTGAAGGTAAAAGACGTCCCCTGGGAAGGCTTCACGGCCCGGCGGGCGGCGAAGAAGGAGAGAAAGTTCACGATAGGCGTTTGCCTGTTTGGTTAAGTCATCATATACAATAAGCACATGCTTGCCGTTGTACATAAACTCTTCGCCCATGGAAGCTCCGGCATACGGCGCCAGATAAAGCATTGGTGCCGGCTCGGAAGCCCCTGCGTTTACGACAATCGTGTAATCAAGCGCGCCTTTCTGGCGGAATGTATCCACAACCTCTGCCACGGTCGAGTCTTTCTGGCCAATGGCTACATAAATGCAGATAACGTCCTCATCTTTCTGATTCAAAATTGTATCGATCGCCACTGCCGTTTTACCGGTCTGGCGGTCGCCGATAATAAGCTCACGCTGGCCGCGCCCAATAGGAATCATCGTATCCACGGCTTTAATACCGGTCTGGAGCGGCTCAGATACCGACTGCCGGTCCATAATGCCCGGCGCACCGCTTTCAATTGGGCGGGATTTGGTTGTGTTTGTGGAGCCAAGTCCATCCACAGGCTGGCCGAGGGCGTTAACTACACGTCCGAGCAGCTCTTCGCCGACCGGCACTTCCATGATGCGGCCGGTCCGTTTAACCTGGTCACCTTCACGGATTTCTTCGTAAGCGCCGAGAATGATAATACCGACGTTTCCTTCTTCAAGATTCTGAGCCATGCCCATGACGCCGTTTTCGAATTCCAGAAGCTCACCAGCCATCGCGTTGTCCAGGCCGTAGGCACGGGCGATACCGTCCCCTACCTGAATGACGATGCCGACTTCTTTGGACTCTGTCTCCGCTTCAAACTGTTCAATCTGCTGTTTAATTAAAGAACTAATTTCATCGGGTTTGATACTCACCAGGATTCACCCCATTCATGATAAATTCGTTTGCGTTATATTACGCTGCAAGCGGTCTAGCTGACCTTGAATGCTTCCGTCAAAAATCGTATGTCCAATGTGTACCTTCATGCCGCCAATGAGAGAAGAGTCCACTCTGTTTTCAATATAAAGCTCGTGCTTGCCGACCCGCTGGGCAAACTTGCGGGAAACTGCCTGTTTTTCTTCATCCGATAATGGTTTCACCGTATAAACAACTGCATTGGCCACGCCAAGCCGTTCATTGATAAGCGCAATTGTTTCCTTTGCCACTTCATCAATCAGATGAAGCCGTTTGCGGTCAAGCAGCACACTCATCATTGAACGGCTGCGTTCGCTCCAGGAGCCGAATGTACTCGCAATGAAAGACTGCTTTCTTTCACGGCTGATCGACGGATATCTAAAAATCTGGTACATCTCCGGATGCGCGTGGAACACTTCGAGCATAGCTTCCCATTCCTGCTTCGTTTCTTCAAGAGCCCCGTGCTCTTCCGCACTTTTTAAAAGCGCACGGGCATAGCGTTTCGCGAGGGTTGGATTACTCATAAGCGACCGCCGCTTTCCTGTACGTATTCCTGAATCAGTTTTTCCTGTTCTTCTTCATCTAATTCTTTTTCAATAATTTTCGTAGCAATCAGCACAGAAAGCTGGCCGACCTGGGCACGAAGTGCTTCAACTGCCTGCTCCCGCTCTCTCGTAATATCAGCAAGGGCGTTGTCTTTCATACGGTTGGCTTCTTCGTGGGACTCCCGGATAATTTCCTTGGACTGTTCCTGAGCTGTCTTGCGGGACGTTTCAATGATAGATTGCGCTTCTTCGCGCGCTTTCTCCATTTCCACCCGCTGCTCTTCTAAATATTTTTCCGCTTCCTGACGGTGATTTTCCGCTGTCTCTATTTCATTGGAAATGTGATTTTCACGTTTTTTCATCTGTTCAACAATTGGACCCCAGGCGAACCGGCGAAGCAACAGCAGTAAAATGAAAAACGTAAAAAGTGAGAAAAGCACATCTCCGAACGCAAATGTAGATGGCAAAAGATTTCACTCCTTTCTTAGATATACAAAAGGAATGGCGAAGCCAGTTCCCCCACTCCGCCATTTTGCTTCCCTTTCCAAAACTGTATGTTTATTGGAAAAGCGTGATAAAACCAACAACGACTGCGATGATCGGAACTGCCTCAACAAGACCGATACCAATGAACATAAGTGTCTGCAATCTGCCGCCAAGCTCCGGCTGACGGGAAGTACCGTCGATCGCCCCTTTGATTACGATTGCGTTGCCAATACCTGCACCAATTGCTGCTAAACCTGCTGCGATTGCAGCTGCTAAAAGACCCATGTGCAAATCCTCCTTAAATTAGTTTAAAACTATATTGTTATTTCGTTGTTTCTGCAGATGCTGCTGTAATTAATGATCCGTTTCCACTTTGTGCGAAATGTAGACCATGGTCAGTACCAGGAAGATAAACGCCTGGATAAAACCGATGAACAGGCTGTATCCCTGCCAGGCAACCATTGGAATAATGCCAAGAGCGGTACCGATTGGAAAAGTCGTACCCACTGTCGCCAAAAGCGTCAGAAGTATCTCCTTGGCATAAAGGTTGCCGAAAAGCCGTGCCCCGAGTGTCAGTGTGTTGGTGAACTCCTCAAGAATGTTGATCGGAAAGAGAAATTTCTTTGGACGGAAATAGTTCTTTCCGTACTCCTTTGCCCCGCGAAGCTTAATACCGTAGAAGTGCGAAAGCACAATGACCATTACAGCCAGCGTCATCGTCACCACCGGATCAGCCGTCGGTGATTTCCACCAAAGCACGTGGGTTTCATCATTAATCAGCATGAACGGAATCCCGAGCAGATTCGCTACCAGAATGAATAGGAAGATCGTAATTCCCAGGCCGAAGAAGCGCTCTCCGGTTTTCCAGTCCATGGTGCTTCCAATCATATTGCGGACGAATTCAATCACCATTTCAAACACGTTCTGCATGCCGGTTGGTCTCATCGAAAGAGTCCGCGCACTTATCAGTCCAATGATGAACACAATAACTGCTGCAATAGTCAGCATCATGACATTGGAAAGATTAATGTGGAAGCCGGGTATACCAAACAAATCATAAACATACGGCGATTCGTGCTCTATATTCAAGTCTCAGTCACCCCTTTACTATGTTAGTCAATTGTGCGCTGCAGCTAAAAATTATTTTTCTTTGCTGAAGTGAACGGATAAAGCGTAAAGCAGCAGATAAGGACTGAACAATCCAATCACCAGGTAAAGCAGACGGAATTGTTCCGGAAACCGGACATAGAGCATGGCAATGACTACTCCTACTGCGAGCCTCGTGGCCATGCCAAACGGAAAAATCTTTTTTTCCGCGAGTACCGCCTTCTGGATTCGTTTTGTTTCCCGGTGGGCGTGCCAGATGTTAAAGGCTCCTCCGCATGCTCCTGCAAATAAGCTCACTGCTTCCTGCCGGAACGCTGGAATCAGCGCCGGAGCTATGTACAATACAAGCATTCCAGCCAATCCTATAAATAACGAGCGGAGATACAAGCTTGTATCATTCATGCGCGGTCCACCTTTTCCTCCGAAACAGACTGATTAGTCCGTTAATACACTACGAAATCCATTGAGAAAATTTTTACACAACTTTTCGTAACAATAGCTGCCTCCTACATGTTTTAGGCAAAAAAAAGAAACAAATGCGTGAATCATGCCGTTCATGAAGGAATTCCAAATTTCTCCCATATGTAAACCTTATCATACGTTCTTCATCATCGTACAATAGCCGCCCCTTGATGTCAATGGACGAAAATTAACAAAACCCTGTATTGGCGCACGTTTCAGGCATTTTTTATTTTGTGTCTATTAAGTGACATTTTCATATCCTTACGTCAAGAAAAGACTAAATGAAGCATATGCATATTCGTTATTTCTCATATGCATATACGTCATCTCCCTGCCTGACTGTTTGGGATGTATACATCCTTTACAAACCAAAGGGCTTCTCCGTGCATGCGGACAAAGCCCTTGTCACCTTTTATTTTGTGCCGAATAAACGGTCGCCGGCATCTCCGAGTCCCGGGACAATATAGCCCTTTTCGTTTAGTTTCTCATCCATTGAAGCCAGGTAAATGTCCACATCCGGATGCGCTTCCTGTACGAGCTCCACTCCTTCAGGCGCAGCAATTAAACACATGAGCTTAAGGTTCTGGGCTCCACGTTTTTTCAGGCTGGTCAACGCTTCAATAGCAGAACCGCCTGTTGCAAGCATCGGATCAATCACAATAAATTCCCGCTCCTCGACATCACTTGGCAGCTTTACGTAATACTCGACCGGCTGCAGTGTTTCCGGATCCCGGTACAGCCCGACGTGCCCTACTTTCGCGGCCGGGATCAGTTTGATAATACCGTCGGTCATGCCAAGCCCTGCACGCAGTATCGGCACTACTCCCAGTTTTTTGCCTGCAAGCGTATAGGATTTTGCCGGCCCTACCGGTGTTTCCACGGTTACTTCCTGCAGCTGTAGATTTCTTGTGATTTCAAATGCCATCAGGGTAGACACTTCGTCGACAAGCTCCCGGAATTCCTTCGTTCCTGTTGAGACGTCCCGGATGAATGTAAGTTTATGTTGAATGAGCGGATGATCCAATACATGTACATTTCCCATAAGTATAGTCGGCTCCTTTTTCCCCGGCGCCAGCCGGTGCTTATTAACCCATGTCCCTATCGAACATATTCTTTAAAAATTCTACCTAAAAAGCGTGGTGGATT
Source organism: Marinococcus salis (assembly GCF_054971365.1). Lineage (NCBI taxonomy): Bacteria > Bacillati > Bacillota > Bacilli > Caryophanales > Bacillaceae > Marinococcus > Marinococcus salis. Next base: position 301,830 of record NZ_JBQOJB010000001.1, read on the forward strand.
CAAGGTAATATGAAATGACAGAAATATGCCGCAATTCCAAGGCCCGGTTATAAATAACAGCAGCGCCGGCATGCACTGCTGCGAACGTTTATTTTAAATTGTCTTCGATATACTTTACGGTTTTGCGAAGCTCTTTCGGGCCCGGACGGCCGAATGGATTTGTCTGGCGGTGCTGGTATAAAAATCTGCCTTCTTCATCGAGCAGAAAGTATGCCGGTTCCCCGTGCGCTCCGTGGTCTTCATAAGGAGCTTCCGAGCTGTGGTAAAAGACGCCGTAATCATCGAGTACTTTCAGGGCTTCATCGACGAGCACTGGAAAGGTGAGCCCGTATTCTTCTGCCATGGTCCGCAAGTCTTCGGGGTTATCGGTAGAAATAGCGGTGATGTTTACGTTATTTTTTTCAAAAAAGCTGCGGTGCTCTTCCCAGGCTTGAAGCTCTTCTTTACATACCGGGCACCATGACCCCCGGAAAAAGACGAGCAGCTGCCAGCCTTTACCTATTTTTTCTTCGAGTTTAAATTCTTCGCCATGAACGTCAGCAAGCGTGAACATTGGTGCCTTCTCATTTATTGCAAAAACCATTTGAACTCCTCCTTTTCCCAATCTATATATACCCTAACACACTTGTGTTCACCCCCGAAAAATACAGGTCTCTCCTGAAAGCCAAAAAACAGCTGCCTCCTTTAAATAGGAGAACAGCTGTTTCAGCATGCTCGTTTGTTACCGCAAGCTGGGGATATTACAGATATTCGTAAATTGGAAACCGGCCCGTTAAAGTTTTTACACGTCCGGCCGCTTCTTTTAACGCTTCCGCGTCTTCATGGTTTTTCAACGTATAGGCGATAATGGAGCCGATTTCTTTCATTTCTTCTTCGCCAAAGCCGCGGGATGTAACAGCTGCAGAGCCAAGACGGATACCGCTTGTGACAAATGGCTTTTCCGGGTCATACGGGATGGCGTTTTTATTCGCCGTAAGGCCGACTTCATCCAAAGCCTTTTCCGCTATTTTCCCTGTCAGTTCCAGGCTGCGGGTATCCATCAGCACGAGATGGTTGTCCGTACCGCCTGAAACCACAGTAATGCCTTCATTCTGCAAGGAGTCGCTTAGGCTGCGGGCATTTTTCACAACATTTTCGGAATACGCTACGAAATCCTGTTGCAGCGCTTCTCCGAAGGCCACGGCTTTCGCAGCGATTACGTGCATGAGCGGTCCGCCCTGCAGGCCCGGAAATACTGCTTTATCAATCTTTTTGCCGAATTCTTCCTTACACAGCACCAGGCCTCCGCGCGGTCCACGCAGCGTTTTATGGGTTGTGGTCGTAACAAAATGCGAATGAGGGACCGGATTCTGATGAACGCCAGCTGCTACAAGTCCGGCAATGTGCGCCATATCAACCATTAAGTATGCATCTACTTCATCGGCGATTTCGCGGAATTTTTTAAAATCGATTTCACGTGGATACGCACTTGCGCCGGCAACGATTAATTTTGGCTGTGTTTCTTTAGCTACACGAAGCACTTCATCATAATCAATTACCTGATCTTCTTTGGTCACACCGTATTCCACGAAATTGTACTGCACACCGCTGAAGTTAACGGGACTGCCGTGTGTTAAGTGGCCCCCGTGGGAGAGATTCATGCCAAGCACGGTGTCACCGTGATTTAAGACCGTATAGTAAACAGCCATGTTTGCCTGGGCGCCGGAGTGGGGCTGCACGTTTGCATATTCTGCGGCGAATAATTCCTTAGCCCGGTCAATCGCGAGCTGTTCAACCGTATCCACGTGCTCACAACCGCCGTAATAGCGGCGGTTTGGATAGCCTTCCGCATATTTATTAGTAAGAACGGAACCTTGCGCTTCCATTACTGCACGACTCGTAAAGTTTTCCGAAGCGATTAGCTCAATCTTATCGCGTTGACGTCCCAGTTCCTTCTGCATTGCCTCAAATATGGCCGGATCCTGCGTTTGTACACTTTCTGCATTTACCTTTGTTTCCATCTGTAAATCTCCCTTCCCTTCGGTACAACAACGAACGATTGACTTTAATGAAAATATTTCGTTCGTTATTTTTCTCCTCTTGTCACCATGTTTTTCATTGTAACACGTATTTTTTACGAATTTCCGTACCTTTCGAAATTTTTTCGGATTTCTTTCTTTTTTCTTCGCCTGGACGTGAAGAAAAAAGAACCGCGGCATGCGATTCTTTTTTCTGGCTCATCTCCGTACACCGAAGGGCTATTCGTAGCGTGCACGCTCGCCGCCGATCAGCTTCGGCCGTGTTTTTGCCATCGTCACGTAAGCAGAACCGATCTGCTTCTTTGGGCCGCGCACCGGAACCGCTACCGGTTTCAAATGCATACCGATCAGGGTGGATCCGATATCGATGCCTGCATCTGCTTTTACTGATTCGATAACGACCGGCTCACTCATGTGTTTATATGCATATGAACTCATTGAACCGCCTGCCCGTGGGTGAGGCACTACACTCACTGCTTCGAGGCCATAAGCATCTGCCGTTTCCCTCTCTACGGTCAAGGCGCGGTTAATATGCTCACATCCCTGAAATGCAAGGCGCACACCGGTTTCTTCGCGAAATTCCTGAAAGACATCAAACAGTGCTTCAGCGACTTCCTCGGAGCCGGCCTTGCCAATATGCTCACCGAGCACTTCACTCGTACTCGTCCCAATCACGAGCACCTGGCCGCGACGAAGCGGTGCCTGGTCTTTTAATGAAGTCAACAATTCCCGTAAAGGCTGCTGCCATTCTGTTTTGTTTACCATGACAACCCGTCCTTTCTTCGTTCCTTATTGTTCAATAGCCGCGACTTTTTGGATACGGTCTGCATGCCGGCCGCCTTCGTGTTCCGTACTGAGCCATGCCTTGACGATTTCGCCGGCCAGGCCGGAGCCGATGACCCTTGAGCCCATGGCCAGCACATTGCTGTCGTTATGCGCCCGGGTCATTTTCGCGCTGAATACATCATGGACAAGCGCGCAGCGGATACCGTTTACTTTGTTTGCAGCAATCGACATGCCAATACCTGTGCCGCAGACAAGAATACCACGGTCAGCTTCTCCGGCCGTGACTTTTTCAGCCACCGGAACAGCGTAGTCCGGGTAATCCACGGAATCACTGCAGTCACAGCCCAGATCTTCGTATTCCACTCCTGCTTCATCCAGTACAGATTTAATTTCCTCTTTTAATTCATATCCGCCGTGATCGGCACCCAACGCTACTTTCATTTCGACCTCTCCTCCGTTTGATTATACTGTTTTTAGTTTCTCACGTATTCGGCAGCCTGTAAATCTTCAGGCTCAGTCCGGCGATTTTTCTTTTGTATACCGTTCCCACGCTGCCTGCAGAGCCTCTTCCATTTCCTCAGCCGTATCCTGGTACACCTTCGATCCGCCACCGATAGGGTCTCCAATATCCCTGTCTCCCCTGGCGCCCGCGTATTCCTTCAGCAGCACGGTTTTCTGTTCCGCACCCGGAAACATCCTCTGCATGATATCTTTATGCCCCTGGGTCATTGCAAAGATAACGTCCGCCCAGTCGATTAATTCCTTTGTGAGCGGCTGGGATTCGTGGTCAATCTTTACCTGTCTTTCATCCATTGCATGGATGGCTTCGGCCGCTGCCGGTTCTCCGCCTGCAGCCATCACGCCGGCAGAAGCCACTTCCACCTCGGGATAGTGGTGCTTCATCAGCGCAGCTGCCATCGGACTCCGGCATGTGTTTCCTGTACAAATAAACAATACATGATAACTCATTGTCATCGACTCCTTGCAGAAATTTTCATGCTTCTGAAGATGCTGCTTTTTCCAGGCGGTTCATGAGCGCGGCCCCAATGCCTTCTTTTGCAAAAACTTCGCAGAAGGCTGCGTCTGCATCTATTGTATCTAATTCGCGGAGTACTGCGTATAATTTTGCTGCCGTTTCTTCAGGGGCCCGGCGTGAACCTAAACTAAAGAAAGCATCCGCCTGCTTCCATGCAGGTTTGTTTTCCTCCACAGCAAGCACCGCAACTTTTTTCCCTTCCTGCTGGTATGCCCTCAGCCTGTTCTGCCACATCTCTTCCGGTCCTTCCATTAAATAGAGAGGCGTTGCGGGGGAATAGTGGCGGTATTTCATTCCTGGCGCTGCAGGAGATTCTTCGGAGGACGCGCTGTGGGAATAGCGGACTGTCCCCGGGCCGACCACCCGCTCGAGCTGTTCCTTCGTTACTCCACCCGGACGCAGAATCCAGCAAACCTCTGTGGTGCAATCCACGACGGTGGATTCTACTCCGTAGCCGCACGCGCCGCCGTCAATTACCGCATCAATTTTTCCGCTCAGGTCATTGTAAACATGCTCTGCGGTTGTCGGACTCGGAGAGCCGGAACGATTGGCGCTTGGTGCCGCTACTGGAACCCCAGCGTAAGTTAGCAGTGCTCTCGCCACCTCATGCTCCGGAATACGGACTGCCACCGTAGGTAACCCGGCGGTGACAAGAGAGGAGAGAGGGGTTTCTTTCGTCAGTGGAAATATAAGCGTTAAAGGGCCAGGCCAGAACGTGTCCATCAGCTTTTTCATGTTCTCTGTCCACGTAACCCCGAGTGCGTCAAGCTGCGCGCGGTCAGCGATATGGGCAATCAACGGATTGTCCGGCGGCCGGTTTTTGGCTTTAAAAATAGCCCGGACGGCTTCCGTGCATACGGCGCTTGCCCCCAGTCCGTATACGGTCTCCGTAGGGAGAGCCACTGTCTTACCCTGCTTTATCCACAGCCCCATTTCCTTTAATACCGACTTCTCTGGAATTCCCCCGCTAATATTATCCACATTTCTTATAACTGTCTGTTTATAACTCATGCAGCTTTCTTTCCTTCCAAAAAGTTAAAATGCTTTCATACCAAGGTCCATTTTGGTTTATTTTTGTTTTTTCACACTATCAACAAGCTCTAATTTTCTGTGGATAACTTTGGATTTTCCTGTTAATTCAGCCTTTGAATTTACATTTTTTACGAAAAATTAATGTTTTCCACATATAAGGATGATTTATCTTTTTTTATCCACATCTCTGGGATAACGTCCCTACTTATTCACAACTGTAACGATTCGGTCGTTTCCATTCAAGTCTTTTATTACTTGGGCCATTTTTCCCGGAAACGCTTTTTCGACCGCTTTCTTCACGGAGTGTCCCTGCTGCCAGCCAATTTCAAAAGCGAGCAGGCCACCGGGAGCGAGAATATCAACAGCATGTTTAATAATTTCTTCATAGCTGTGAATGCCTTCTTCGCCTTCACCAATCAATGCAACCGCAGGCTCCTTGTCCCGGACAAGCGGGTCAAGCTGTTCCCATTCCTTCTTTGGAATATACGGCGGATTGGATACAACCACATCAGCCTTCTCTTTCCGGAGCACCATGCCTTCAAGAAATGATTCCTGATGAAAGGTGACCGGCGCCTGGAGTCGTGCCGCGTTCTGCTTAGCCATTTCAAGCGCCCGGCTGTCAATATCCACAGCCTGCACCCGGGCCGGCGGAATTTCCAGTGCAAGCGTAACGGCGATAATTCCGCTGCCTGTACCTACGTCGACAATGCGCGGAGCCTTCAGATCTTTATTTTTTTGTACCCAGTCAATCACGTACCAGACAAGCTCCTCGGTTTCCATCCGCGGGATCAGCACATTGGCGTTGACGTGAAAATCACGATCATAAAAGGAGCTTCTCCCGGTTAAATGCTGAACCGGGGTTCCCGCTGCGTGGATACGTACGTCCTGCTGGAACTGCTCCCACGTCTGTCGAGCTACCGGCTCCCTCGAAGCAGCCAGCAGCTGGGAGCGGGAGAGCTGCAGGTGATGCTCCAAAAGCCAATCCGCCGCCGTTTCTTCTCTTCCGTGTTCACTTAAAAAAGAAGAAGCCCATTTTCGGGCTTCAAATACAAATGGTTCCTCTTTCATTACGCTTCGCCTGCTTTTTCCATCAGTTCAGCCTGCTCTTCCATCACGAGCGGCTCAATAACCTGATCCAGCTCTCCCTGGAGAATCTGGTCGAGCTTCTGCAGCGTCAGTCCGATACGGTGGTCCGTGACACGCGTCTGCGGAAAATTGTATGTCCGGATCCGTTCGGAACGGTCCCCGGTCCCTACCGCTGATTTCCGGGTTTCATCGTACTCTGCCTGGGCCTCCTGCTGGAATTTATCATATACGCGGGCACGGAGAATTGTCATTGCTTTTTCTTTATTTTTAATCTGGGATTTGCCGTCCTGGCAAGAAGCCACAATGCCTGTCGGCACGTGAGTGAGCCGCACCGCCGACATGGTAGTGTTAACGCTCTGGCCGCCGGGACCGCTTGCTGCGAATGTATCCACACGAATGTCCTTATCGTGAATATCTACCTCGACTTCCTCAGCTTCCGGAAGCACAGCCACTGTGGCTGTGGACGTATGCACCCGTCCACCCGACTCTGTGCTCGGCACCCGCTGAACCCGGTGGGCTCCGTTCTCGTATTTCATTTTCGAATAGGCCGAATCACCGTTTATCATAAAAATGATTTCCCGGAAGCCGCCGAGGTCGCTTGCAGTCGATTCCACGATTTCTGCTTTCCATCCTTGTTTTTCCGCATAGCGGGAATACATCTTATATAAATCAGCGGCAAACAGCGCCGCTTCTTCGCCGCCTGCGGCTCCCCGTATTTCAATAATGACGTTTTTGTCGTCGTTTGGATCCTTCGGAAGAAGCAGCCGCCGAAGCTCTTCCTCCTGGTTTTCAATACGCTCACTCAATTCTTCCACTTCCGACTTCACCATGTCTTTCATTTCTGCATCGAGCTCGTCTTCAAGCATTGATTTTGCCTCATCAAGCTGCTGCCGGGCTTCTTTATATTCCCGGTAAACCTCTACTGTCCGCTCCATCTGGGCCTGTTCTTTGGACAGCTCCTTAATTTTATTCGGATCGTTCGCGATTTCCGGGTCGCTCAGCTGTTCGTTTAAATATTCATAACGGTCTTCTACCGTCTGCAGTCGCTCTAACACACCGTTCACCTCTACTTTTAAATTTTATCCGTTTCAAGGGCATATCGTTACGTTTACACGTTTCTCGCTCTCTTTTACAGTATACTAATTATAATACAGGGGCATAGGGGCGTCAAAATACCGCCGCTTCTATAAATTTCGTTTGATCAGGCCGGGCGCGGGGAACCGCTCTGTAAGTGCCTATTGTTCCAGCAGAAGGGGGAAAAAAGATGAAATACGTCATTATTGGCGGAGATGCCGCCGGCATGAGTGCAGCCATGCAGATCTACCGGCAGGATGAGAACGCAGAGATTGTTACGCTTGAAGCCGGGGAAGTGTATTCCTACGCCCAGTGCGGACTTCCATACATACTCGGGGGTGAAGTCGAAGACAGCTCGAATTTAATTGCCCGCGATGTTGATACGTTTCGGGAAAAGTACGGCATCGATGCCCGGGTGAATCACGAGGTTACCGATGTCAATGCGGATAAAAAAGAAGTGATGGGCACACGCACCGACACGGAGGAATCGTTTCAAATTTCGTATGATAAACTGCTGATCGCTTCCGGCGGGCGTCCGCTCCTGCCCAACTGGCCGGGCCGGGAGCTCGAGGGCGTCCATACGTTAAAAACGATTCCGGACGCCGAAACGATCAAAGCGGAGCTCGTTAACGTGGACCATGTTACTGTTGTAGGAGGCGGCTACATCGGCCTTGAAGTGGCAGAAAACTGTATTCATGCCGGGAAAAAAGTGACGCTCGTGCAGCGCGGCGACCAGCTTGCGGGCATATTCGACCCTGACATGGCAGCGCATATTGCCGAAGAAGCGGAAGCAAACGGCATTGAACTGCTTTTCGGGGAAAACATTCAGCGTCTGTCAGGCAGCAGCCGGGTGGAAGCCGTCCATACGGAGCTGCAAGTGGTTAAAACTGACGCGGTAATTGCCGGCGTTGGCCTTCGCCCGAATACGGAGATGGTGTCCAAATGCGGTCTGTTCCGGCACGGCAACGGCGCTCTTCAGGTGAACCGCTATATGGAGACCAATGTCCCCGGCATTTATGCCGCTGGAGACTGTGCTACCCAGTTCCACCGGATTAAGGAAATCGATGATTATCTTCCGCTCGGAACGCATGCCAATAAACAGGGACGGGTTGCCGGGCTCAACATGGCCGGAAGCGGAAAGTCCTTTAAAGGCGTGACCGGGACGTCTATTCTCCGCTTTTTTAGTTTAACGCTCGGCAAAACCGGTATTTCTGAAGCGGAAGCTGCCGACATGCGTTTTCCTTACCGCAGCCAAACACTTACTACATCGAGCCATGCCGGCTATTTCCCGGGAAATAGCAAGCTTCATATTAAAGTGACGTACTGTCCGGACACCGGCATTATCCTCGGAGGCCAGCTTATCGGCGGGGACGGCACCGATAAACGGCTCGACGTTCTAGCAACCGCTCTCTTTCACCGTATGACCATCGCTGAATTTGAAGACCTGGATTTAAGCTATGCCCCTCCGTACAACAAGGTATGGGATCCACTGCAACAGGTGATCCGGCGTGCGAAATAACTTCACTGTACTGAACAAAACAAGCCAACCAGCATTGCACCGGTTGGCTTGTTCTCTTTTTACAGAGCAATAGGCGGATTGGCATGGCATCTTCGGCATACCGGATAATAGGAGTCATTGCCGCCGATATGAATCTGCTCCCCTGTATAAATCGGGCGCCCCTCGCCGTCGAGCCTTAAATTCATGACTGCTTTTTTATGGCAGAACCAGCAGATGGTTTTCATTTCCTCAATTTTGTCCGCGTACAGCAGCAAATGCTTGCTGCCTTCAAACAGCTCATTTTGAAAATCGTTTTTCAGCCCAAAGCTCATCACTGGAATATCGAGGTTGTCTACAATTTCTGCCAGTTGAATGATGTGCTCCTGGGAAAGAAACTGTGCCTCATCCACGAGAATACAGAACGGACGCTCCGCTTCTTTTCGCACGATATCGTAAATGTTTGTTTCTTCAAAAATTGGAACGGCTTCGCGCTCCACTCCGATTCTGCTCGCTACAAACCCGACACCGCGCCGGTCATCAAGACCAGAAGTGAAGATCAGCACCGGTTTATTCTGCTCTTCATAATTATGGGCCACCTTTAAAATTTCGATGGACTTGCCGCTGTTCATTGTGCCGTATTTAAAAAATAACTGCGCCATATTAGTCTCCCCTGCTTATCAACATCTATTTGTTACATAAAAAAGGCGGAAGCCGCAGCTTCCGCCTTTACCCAACCATTGTGCTTAGCGGTTGTATTTTCTTTTGAACTTGTCCACACGGCCGCCGGCAGTATTCTGCTTCTGCTTACCGGTATAGAACGGGTGGGAGTCGGAGCTTACCTCAATTTTGATTACTGGGTACGTGTTTCCGTCTTCCCATTCGATGGTTTCCGACGAGCTTTCTGTCGAACCGCTCAAAAACTTGAATCCCGTACTTGTATCCATAAACACAACTTTATGATATTCCGGATGCACCTGTTGTTTCATAGCTGGTCACTTCCTTTCGATTCTTCTCTTTTTCACACATAACGAGATTATAACAACTTCCCCGAAATTTATCAATCGTTCATTTCGGTTATTTCTTTCCGGTCGTTACTTTTCCCTGTTTATCTTTTTGAAGTTCTTCAAAAAATTCTTCGTTCGTCTTGGTCTGTTTGATGCGCCGGATAAAGTGATCCACAAAGTCCGGGGAATCGTTCATGGTTTTGCGGATCGCCCATAAATTATCCAGGTGCTCCTTAGAAACGAGCAGTTCTTCCTTCCGGGTACTCGAGCGGCGGATGTCGATTGACGGGAAGATACGACGCTCGGCCAATCGGCGGTCAAGGTGGAGTTCCATGTTGCCGGTGCCTTTAAATTCTTCATAAATCACATCATCCATCCGCGATCCGGTTTCTACAAGAGCTGTCGCTAGAATGGTCAGGCTTCCGCCTTCTTCAATATTGCGCGCTGCTCCGAAAAAACGCTTCGGACGGTGAAGCGCCGCCGGGTCAATACCACCGGAGAGCGTACGTCCGCTCGGCGGCAGTACAAGGTTGTATGCTCTTGCAAGACGGGTAATGCTGTCGAGCAGAATGACGACATCCTTTTTATGCTCCACAAGGCGCATTGCCCGTTCGAGTACAAGCTCCGAAACCTTAATGTGATTTTCCGGCACTTCGTCAAACGTCGAACTAGCCACGTCCCCGTCGACAGAACGCTCAATGTCTGTTACTTCCTCCGGGCGCTCGTCCACAAGCAGCACAATCAGTTCGGTTTCCGGATGGTTTTCGGTGATGCTGTTGGCTATTTCTTTCAGCAGCGACGTCTTACCGGCTTTGGGTGGAGCTACAATAAGCCCGCGCTGGCCGAAGCCGACCGGGGTAATCAGGTCGATAATCCGGGAAGAAGCACGATTTGGATGGGTTTCCATCTGCATACGCTCCTCCGGGTACAGCGGGGTCAAAGCAGGAAAATGTGGTCGCTCCTTCGAAGAGTCCGGATCTTCCCCGTTGACCGCCTCCACCTGCAGGAGGCCGTGGTAGCGCTCTGAATCCTTCGGCGGCCGTACTTTGCCGGAAACCTTATCCCCGTTTCTTAGATCAAAACGGCGGATCTGGGACGCAGAGATGTAAATATCTTCTGTACTGGGCAGGTAGTTGATTGGGCGCAAAAAACCATAGCCTTCTGTCTGGATAATTTCGAGCACGCCTTCCATAAACATCAGGCCGTCTTTTTCTGCCTGCCCCTTTAAAATCGCAAACACAAGCTCCCGTTTGTTTAATTTGCTGTAATACGATACCTTGTATTCTTTGGCGAGCCGGTACAATTCTTTCAACGTCATTGTTTCGAGCTCTGCGATGTTGACTGCCAATGCCGTCACCACTTTCTTTTTCTATTCTGAATGCGGACAAATTAATCGTGTATATTAGTTTTATTAACGTGAAGAAACACTTACACTTTGCGAATGTAAGCTGTCTTTTTTATTTCTGTTATGGTTTTCCTGCACAGCGTGTTGGGATAAATGAAAGATAAGAAAAGGAATGGGTGCCCTGCGTTCATGAAGCGTTGAAGCAGATATGCCTTCACTCTGCATAAAGGAGAGGAGAACTGTTGAATGGCCGTACATATATTATAAATACAGATTGTACTTCATTATTTTAACTTTGAATGCCTCTGTCTGCAAGCAAAATTATCAGTTTAACATGCTTCCTGCATCAAATAAGAAGAGGCCAGATCTCCCCGGCCTCTCCCCGTGCTATTCGTCTCTAATGACAAAATCCGGCTTTTTCTGCACGTTGTGCTTGCCGTCAACAAAGCGGACCGTCCCTGATTTTGCCCGCATAACGAGGGACTGAGTTGTAGCCTTGGAGCTTTTGAAATTCACGCCCTTCAGCAGTTCGCCCTCTGTTACCCCGGTAGCGGCGAAAATGCAGTCCTCTCCGCCCACCAGATCCGGCATGAGAAGCGGCCGGTTGACATCATCAATGCCCATTTCTGTGCACCGGGCCAGCTCATCGTCGTTCTGGGGAAGAAGCTTGCCCTGCATTTCCCCGCCCAGGCACTTGAGACCGACAGCGGCGATTACTCCCTCCGGCGCTCCTCCGGAGCCCAGTAGTATGTCTACACCTGTTTCATCAAAGGCCGTATTAATCGCCCCGGCCACGTCCCCGGCCGGGATCAGTTTAATGCGGGCGCCGGTGTCGCGGACCTCCTGAATCAGCTTGGCATGACGCTCTCTGTCTAAAATAGTGACAACTACATCTTCGATATCCTTGCCTTTTGCCTTTGCTACAGCATGCAGGTTATCTGCGACCGGTGCATCGATATCTATTTGCCCGATCGCTTCAGGGCCTACTGCAATTTTATCCATGTACATATCGGGCGCATGAAGAAGTCGTCCATGATCAGCAATAGCAAGCACTGCCAGGGCGTTCCATGAGCCGCTGGCAACAATTTCTGTGCCTTCAAGCGGATCTACCGCTACATCAACTCTCGGGCCGAAGCCTGTGCCGAGTTTTTCTCCAATGTAGAGCATCGGGGCTTCATCCATCTCCCCTTCACCGATTACGACGGTGCCCTTCATTGGAATTGTGTCAAATACGTCACGCATGGCGCTGGTTGCAGCGTCGTCAGCCTCGTCCTTCTTGCCCCGGCCCATCCAGCGGGCAGAGGCTTGCGCTGCTGCTTCCGTAACTCGTACCAGCTCCATCGATAAACTTCTTTCCATTGTTACATTCCCCCAGGCTTATGAATTTTGAATTTCCTGCATTTCCTGTTCGCTGATGGTTTCCAAACGGACCTCAGCGCCTAAATAACGCAATTTATGTTCGATTTTTTCATATCCCCGGGCCACATGTTCAAACCCGGTGATAACGGTCCTGCCGTCGGCCATCAACCCGGCCACGATTAATGCGGCGCCTGCTCTCAGATCGCTCGCCGTTACCTGAACGCCCTGAAGGTCCGCCGGACCCCGCACAATTGCCGTTCCTTCACTTGTGGTTACCTCTGCTCCCATTCGTGCAAGCTCATCCACATGCTTGAACCGGGACGGATAGATGGTGTCGTGAACAATTGTTTTTCCTTCAGCTCTCGTCATAAGTGCCGTAAACGGCTGCTGCAGATCGGTCGGAAAGCCGGGGTAGACGAGTGTTTTTAACTGGACTGCCTGCAGGCGGTCTACCCCGGTAACCCGGACTGAATTGTCAAACCATTCAACGCCCGTTCCTGTTTCCCGGAGTTTTGCCGTTAACGCTTCTAAATGATCCGGGATCACGTTGTCTATCACTACTTCACTTCCCATAGCCGCACCGGCAATCATATATGTTCCTGCTTCGATCCGGTCAGGAATAATCGAATGAGTGCATCCGTTTAATTCTTCTACACCGTCAATGCGGATCACGTTTGTTCCTGCGCCTTTAATATTTGCCCCCATATTCGTCAGAAGCGTGGCTACATCGATGATTTCCGGCTCTTTCGCGGCATTTTCGATGACTGTCTGCCCCTTGGCCATCACCGCTGCCATCATAATATTAATGGTCGCGCCGACACTCACTACGTCTAGATAAATACGGGCCCCTTTCAGCTCTTTAGCGTAAATATGGAGCGAACCGTGTTCATTTTCGACCGTGGCACCTAAAGCTTTAAAGCCTTTAATGTGCTGATCAATCGGCCGCGGGCCCAGGTAGCATCCACCAGGCATGCCGATGACCGCTTTTTTGAACCGGCCGAGCATCGCTCCCATCAGATAGTAGGAAGCACGCAGCTTTTTTACTTTGCCATTTGGCATCGGCAGCGGACGAACGTCTTTCGCATTGATTTTCATTCGGTGATTTTCTGTTTTTACATTCGCTCCAACGCCCTGCAAAATCTCTGCCAGGGTATCTATGTCATCAATGTCCGGAAGGTTTTCCAGGGTGACGTGGCCATTTGCCATTAAAGCAGCCGGCACTAAGGCCACCGCACTGTTTTTTGCCCCGCTGATCGACACCCTTCCTTCCAAAGGCCTGCCGCCTTCAATGATCATTTTCTGCATGTAATCATCCTCTACAGTCATTTTCCGGAATCCACAGCTAGTTTATATGAACCGGTATGTAAAAGCTGCATCCTGCAGCAGTGCTTGCCAGATGCTGCTTCTTTTCGGCTATTTGTGACCTACTAATTAACAAAAGTGTTTTCTTTTTTTAGCATAGATGTTTTTCCACTTATTAGCAAGAGAATTTGGCTGAATTTTCATACAAAAAAAGCTTCTGCAGAAACGCTGCAGAAGCCTGTGCTATTGTTTTTACTGCTTGCGGTTTTCCCAGTCGTTCAGGAATTTTTCAATGCCCTGATCTGTTAATGGGTGCTTCAAAAGGCCAGGAACCACTTTAAACGGAATCGTCGCGATATGGGCACCGCGGGCCGCTGCTTCTGCTACGTGAGTGGAATGGCGCACAGAAGCAGCAATAATTTTCGTCTCGATGCCGTGAACGTTAAAGATTTCGGAAATCTCACTGATCAAATCCAGTCCGTTATGCCCGATATCGTCGAGACGTCCAAGGAAAGGCGACACATATGTCGCTCCCGCTCTCGCTGCAATCAGAGCCTGCACGGAAGAAAAGACGAGCGTAACGTTTGTTTGGATATTTTCTTCTGTAAAAACCTTTACGGCCTTCATGCCTTCAAGCGTCATCGGAACTTTGACTGTAATATTCGGAGCGATTTTTGCTAGCTCCCGGCCTTCCGTAATCATGCCTTCCGCTTCAGTTGAAATAACTTCAGCGCTGACAGAGCCGTCGACAATCGCAGTAATTTCCTTTAACCGTTCGTGAAAATCGACGCCTTCTTTAGCGACCAGGCTCGGGTTTGTCGTAACGCCCGCAAGAATCCCGAGGGCATTCGCCTCTTTAATTTCATCGACATTCGCTGTATCTACAAAAAACTGCATACATGTTCCCTCCTATTATTTGATACTCTTTATCCGGACTAAGCAAACGCTTGCAAACTATTTTACTATGAAAAGAAGAAAGTAAGGCGGAGAACAAGGCGGCCCGGCAGCGGGCCCCTTTTCTTCGCTTTTATGCTTATTAGTTATGCCTGGTTGGAAGAACCAAATTCCTGCATTTTGAACTTCACTGTTTCTTTAATAGCATCACGTGCCGGGCCGAGGTATTTACGAGGATCATACTGATCCGGCTGCTCTGCCAATACTTCACGTACCTTTGCCGCAGAAGACATCTGGCTTTCCGTGTTTACATTCACTTTTGCGTGACCGTAGCGGATCGCTTTTTTCACGTCTTCGGTCGGAATGCCTGTGCCGCCGTGCAGGACAAATGGCACCTCCACGAGCTGCTGGATTTCTTCCATGCGTGTGAAGCTGAGATTCGGCTCCCCTTTATAAGGGCCGTGCACGGAACCAAGCGCTGCTGCAAAGCAGTCGACGCCTGTCTGTTCTACAAGCTCTTTACACTCTGCCGGAATAGCATAAGCTTCTTCCGCTTCAGAAACGATCAGGTCGTCTTCCTGGCCGCCAACACGGCCAAGCTCAGCCTCTACAGATACGCCGATCGCGTGGGCTGCGTCTACGACGCGCTTAGTCATTTCGATATTGTATTCGAGCGGGTGGTGTGATCCGTCGATCATCACAGAAGTGAATCCCGCTTTCATGGCTTTCATGCAGTTCTCAAAGCTCGAACCGTGGTCGAGGTGAATGGCTACAGGCACTGTTACGTTGTATTCTTTCATTAACGCCTTTACCAGAGTAACGACTGTTTCAAAACCGCCCATGTAGCGGGCCGCGCCTTCAGAAACTCCGCAGATTACTGGAGATTTTTCCTCTTCAGCCGCCTGAAGAATAGCCTGGGTGAATTCCATGTTGTTCAAGTTGAATTGTCCTACGGCATACTGATTTTTTTGTGCTGTTTTCAGCATTTCCGTCATTGATACCAATGGCATAAAAAATATCCTCCCTCTTCGTTTCAAGCAAAATGTTTGAGCATCTTCCCATACATAGTAAATATATATAAGCACACGAAAGTATCTGCAGCTTTTATGCAGGCTGCATCGAATAGTGGGTATAAAAGCGCGAAAATAGTATAATCAGGGCTTCCTTACTGACAAATACTTCTGCTTAAAAACAAACCAACTATGCTATGTAGATCTTACTCAAATTCTTTATTCATTATAGCATATCAAGCCTGGTTGTCACCCTTCTTCCGAAAGTTTGCCGATGACGCTCTTTAAGTTTTCGATATCAAAAGGCTTGGCGATATAGTAATCCGCTCCGTTTTGCCTGGCCGCTTCCACCTGCTCCTTTTCGCCAAAGGCAGTCATTATAATTACATAGGCATCGTCAAGACGCGAAGAACTTTGGAGCTCTTTAAGCAGAGTGAGTCCGTTGATGCCCGGGAGTTTCATATCAATGATAAAAATGTCAGGCGTCCACTCCTCCACCATATGTAAAGCAAGTTCGCCGTTATGGGCTTCTTTAACGGTATAGCCTTCTTCTTCGAGCACCTCTTTCAAGAGAAGCCGGATCCCCATTTGATCATCTACAATTAACACCCGTTCCATGACACAATTCCCTCCTTCTCCACTTTCTTCTCCCTGCAGTATATATTACTATGAGGTTTATGACCACGTAAGTTTCAGCCAGGCATCAATTCCAAAGCAGAAAAGAGGATTTTTATGAAAATTTTTTCTACTCAGCTACAGGGGAAATTTCAAAGCATCATGGACCAGGAGGAGGAATTTGAGGATGCAGCGCGTTTAGCCGTACAGGCTGTACGGGGACTGGGCAGGCTCTGGATCGCGGGCTCCCCGTCTGCCCATTCGATTGCCCTGGCGCTTGCGGACCACCCTGACGCCCCCGAAGGAACGACAGCTATTGTGCCGTCTCCTGATACAGAAGCGCTGTCCGAGGTCGACCGCCTGTTTCTAATCGTTCATCCCGATGAGGGGGAGGAAATGCTTTCGTTTATCCAAACGTGCGAAGCCAGCGAAACACCTCTCATTATTTATTCGCAGGATGAGGCCCGGATAAATGAACTGCTCGGGCCGTTAAACTGCCATATTTCTGCGCCTTCGGCCGAGCCGGTGATTCCCGATGAAAAGGGAGAGCGCTACGGGAACCCATTTGCTTTATCAGCCTTTTTCGCCGGCCAGCTTTTCTATCTATACATTAAAGAATTATCGGATGAACTCGAATAACGCAGTTGTTTTTCCGGCCCAAAAAAGCCTGGATGGTATGCACCATCCAGGCTTGCTTTCGTGTTATTCCCCTGCAGAGTGACGAATAAATTCGCGGAACAAAGGCTGCGGGCGGGTCGGGCGGGATACAAATTCCGGGTGGAACTGCGAAGCAACAAAGTAAGGGTGGTCTGCTACTTCAATAATTTCCGCCAGACGGCCGTCGGGGCTCGTGCCACTGAAGATAAATCCGTTATTTTCAAGCTGCTCTCTGTAAGCGTTGCTGAATTCATAGCGGTGGCGGTGACGTTCGTAAACGATCTCAGCATCATCATAAGCTTCTTTTGCCCGGGACCCTTCTTTTAATTTACAAGGGTACAGACCGAGCCGAAGCGTGCCACCAAGGTCTTCTACGTCCTTCTGCTCCGGAAGCAGATCAATGACTGCGTTCTTGGCATCAGGATGGAATTCTGCCGAACCGGCGTCGTTGATGCCAGCCACGTTTCTTGCAAACTCCACGCTTGCAAGCTGCATGCCGAGGCAAATTCCGAGAAACGGAATTTTCTGCTCCCGGGCGTAGGTAATGGCTTCAATCTTACCTTGAATGCCCCGGTCTCCAAAGCCTCCAGGCACGAGAATTCCATCAGCGTCCTTCAGGCGTTCTGCCACGTTGTCTTTATCGAGATCCTCCGACTGCACCCAGTCGATTTCAATATCTGCATCAAAGTGGTAGCCGGCATGTTTCAGCGACTCTGCTACCGACAGGTACGCATCCGGAAGAGCAACGTATTTTCCGACAAGCGCGATACGTATGGTTTTACTTAAGTTCTTTACCCGGTCGACAAGCGCAGTCCATTCAGTCATTTCCGCCGGTGGCGCTGTGAGCTTCAAGTGATCACAAACGATCTGATCCATATGCTGGCGCTGCAGTTCCAGCGGGATCTGGTACAGCACTTCTGCGTCTCCTGCCTCAATGACCGATTCTGATGGGACATCACAAAACGAAGCAATTTTTTCTTTCATGTTTTCCGGTACCGGTTTTTCTGTCCGAAGCACAATGATGTTCGGCTGGATACCGATGCCGCGAAGTTCTTTGACACTGTGCTGCGTCGGTTTGGATTTCATTTCCCCCGCCGCAGATAAGTAAGGAATTAATGTACAGTGTACATACATGACATTATCGCGTCCGACATCGCTTTTAATCTGGCGAATGGCCTCGAGGAACGGCAGGCTTTCAATATCCCCGACCGTGCCGCCGATTTCTGTAATTACTACATCGGCTCCTGTTTCTCTCCCGGCGCGGTACACGCGCTCTTTGATTTCATTTGTGACGTGCGGGATCACCTGCACGGTGCCCCCGAGATAGTCACCGCGCCGTTCTTTACGAATAACGGATGAGTATACTTTTCCGGTGGTGACATTGCTGTTTTTGCTGAGGTTAATATCGATAAAGCGCTCATAGTGTCCGAGATCCAGATCAGTTTCCGCTCCGTCATCTGTAACAAAAACCTCCCCGTGCTGGTACGGGCTCATTGTTCCCGGGTCCACGTTGATATACGGGTCAAACTTTTGGATAGTAACACTAAGTCCTCTGTTTTTAAGCAGTCTTCCAAGGGAAGCTGCTGTAATGCCTTTACCTAATGAAGATACAACGCCGCCAGTAACGAAAATATATTTACTCGCCATATACCTATCTGCCTCTCTTTATATAAATGTCCTTTAAAATAGTGTTTCCAGGGTCCGCGCTGCTGAACAGGCTTCCTGCGCTTTTCGATGTCCAGCTTCGGAGCCTAACCGCTCGGGGTTACTTTCCAGCCGGTTTCGGGCAGCAGGCTGTCCTGCACGTCTGGGAAGTACCTGTCGCGGTTAAGCAAGGCTCCTTCGCTTTTCTTTATTCATAAAAAAAACAAAAGTGGTGCCCTGCCACCATATGGAGGGGGCACACTTTTGTTTGTCGTTCATGCTTATATAGGTATCATTTTCACCTTTACGTCACAGCCCAAAAATGATTGTACCTATACGTGTTTCGAAAGTCAAGATATGCCCACGATAAAATTACCGCTCTTCTTCACTTTCTTCTGTATTGTCGCTTTCACTTTCTTCTTCGTCTTCCTCTTCGTCCTCGTCGTATCCTGCACCGGCATTGCCTGGCTCGAAGCCTTCGAGATCATTGTCATCAAAAGTGTCTTCATCGGCATCATCTTTTTTAGAGATGGCGTCCAGATCATCAGAGATGTCTACCAGGTCGTCATCATACGTTTCTTCTTCCGGATCGATCTCATCGGCAAGTTCATCTGAGCCCTGCACAGTATGGCTCAGTTCTTCATCTGACTGATCAAGAGGATACCATCCGCGAAGTCCCCAGTGGTTTTCACCCAGATGCACAAACCGGCCATCCAGATTCATGGAGGTAAACAACTTGATCATCCGGCTTTTTCTTTCTTCCTCCGTGTACCCTTTTAGCTCTGTCAGACGATCCATGACTCTCGTGTAGCCTGATGCTCCGCCCTCTTCTTCAAGAATCATATACGCCAGTTCCATCGAAGACATTTCCCGTACTTTTTCTTCGCTTAACTCATTTATTTTCACAGCTTCATCGCTCCTTTTCACGAACATGCCCTTATACTACTATTTTTATATTAATCGCTTCATCGCTACGAAAATTCATACCTAAAATTATAAACATATTTTGAAGGAAAATTCCATAATTATTATTCAATTCTTCCTGACAGAATTTCCTTCCTGCCTGCTTAATCATTCTCCAACGGAGCCCAGCCGTTCTGCCGCTGATTTGTGATAAGGGAAACAAGTACAAACGCTGCCAGGGAAAAAAGAACGGGCATCACTACTTCATGCATCCCAAGCCACCCCGGAAGCCAGATCGAAATAACCATGTAAGAGGCAATGCCGGTAACCATTGCAGACAGCGCTCCCCAGCCGTTTGCTTTTTTCCAGTATAACCCTAAAACGATTGGCCATATAAACGCTGCTTCAAGCCCTCCAAAAGCAAACAGATTCAGCCAGATTAAAAATTCCGGCGGACTCCATGAAATAGCTACGACAATAATGCCAACTGCGGCCGTAACAATCAGGCTCAGCAGACGTATTCTGTGTTCCCGGGCATCAGGTTTTACGTAGTTGATGTACACATCTTTTACTACCGAGGAGCTGATCATCAAAAGCAGAGAATCCACGGTGCTCATGATGGCAGCCATTGGCGCTGCTAGTACGATGCCCGCCAGCCATCCGGGAAGGACGGTCATCGTAAGCTCCGGCATAACGGTATCAGCAACTTCAATGCCCGGGACGACGACACGTCCCATAACTCCGGCCATATGCATGCCAAACATCATAAAAGCAACTACCGCCGTTCCGATCAGAAGCGCACGGTGCATAGCAGCCGAGCTTTTATACGACATCGCACGGACAGCTACCTGAGGCAGCCCGACGACCCCCACACCGACTAAAATCCAGAAGGAAGAAACGTAAAGCGCGGTTAAGTCCCCGTCCGCCCCGAATGGGGTAACGAGATTCGGATTTTCCTGGTACAGGGAAGTCATAATATTGTTCATGCCACCGCCGGCTATCAGCGTCGCGGTGAAAATAATTAATGTTCCAACTACCATAATAATACCCTGGACTGCGTCAGTGACTACCACCGCCCGGAAGCCTCCAATAATGACATAAAACAGCACGGCCGCAGCAAAAAGGAACAGGGACGCCTGATAGCTCATGCCTGTCACCGATTCGATGAGCCTGGCTCCGCCGACCCACTGGGCAGCCATGGCAGAAAATAAAAAGATCACAATGCTGAACGCCCCTAAAATAACGACCATCCCGTTGTTGTAGCGGGAGCGGAGGAAATCCACGAGGGTCACAGCCTTGTACCGGCGGGCCATGATGGCAAAACGCTTGCCAAGGATCATCAGCGTGAAATAGCCGGTAACCACCTGGGCCATGGATAAAAGCACCCAGCCAAGCCCGCGGTCATAAGCAATTCCGGGGCCCCCGACAAAGCTGCTAGCACTGCCATATGTCGCGACCATCGTCATCGCAAGCACCAGGCCGCCGAGTTCACGGCTTCCTAAGTAATAGTCATGAAGAAAAGAAGCGGCTCCCGACCTTTTTTTGGCCGACCAAATACCGATTAAAAATGTAAATAGTAAAAATACGACTAATGGGATAATCACTTCTATATTCATTTGTCTTCCTCCTGGTCAAGAGGAATATCACGCAGTACATATTTTACGACAAACCATAGAGTGAGGAGTAAAAGAACCGGTCCAAGCACACAGCTGTAAAAAAGCCAGTCAGGCATGCCAAGTATGTATTGATAATTCTGCGGGTCTCTGCCTCCAAGCCCGTATGCAAAACCAAGCCACCAGATAAAATGGCCGACAGCAATAGCAACACCAAGAAGCGCTTCCCTCGCTGTGAGCTCCTGCAGCTTCCTCTCTTTTTCTTCCAGGCTCATGACCATCCTCCATTTTTTCGTTCTATCAAAAACTTCAATTAGTTTAGCTGATTTACCAGTATGCTGCAACCTTATTGACAAATCGTTCCTCTTTCACGAAAATATACGTAATATGCCTGTATTTTCAAACAACGTTTAATTACTATAAAAAAGGGTATTATATTTTAATAAAGTTAAAGGTGTTGATATAAATGGCTGGCGAAAAACAATTCGACCAATTCGAACCCGGAGAGGTAGTTCATTACGAGGGGTATGAAATGAAAGTCATTTCTGAATTTGAACGCACAGTTATTGTGGAATTCAGTGATTACCCAATTGTAGGAAAAGAAGAAGAGTTTCCTTACCACCGCATCGTCCTCTTAAAAAATGAAGTAACCCATTAAAATAATCATTTATTAAGTGCAAAGCTGCTTTCTCACAATAGAGGAGCAGCTTTAAAATTTGGCCAAAGGTCTCCGGGAATCTATTTTCGGAGGTCTTTGTTTATGACCTCAAAATAAAAAGGCGGCTCAAAGCTCTAAAGGACGATAACCTTCACTATCAGAGCCGGTCTTGCTTTTGGGCATTACTTATATTTCTTTAATTGTTATTTGGTCAATTTCAACCTTTTTGCCAGGGGTGTCAATGTGTAACCATGGATGACTACCGTAATAAACACAAGTGCCAGCGTCATTGGGAGTATCCGCTCCGCATCCGTAAAACCTGCTTCCACCAATATTGTCTGAAAATAGCCGCTGACAGTCAAAGCAACAACACCACGCGGGGCGATCCAGCCAATAAAGGCTTTTTCCCCCAGGCTCACTTTCGTGTTCGCTAAGCCTATCCAGACTGACAATGGCCGCACAACCAACATCATTAGAAGTACGAACCCGATGATCCGGATATCCCATAGCTCCATTAATTCTGTTCGCGTAAGAGAAGAAGTTAACAAAACAAATACAGCACTGATAAACAACGTTGATATGTTCTCTTTAAAATGGCGTATGTTATTTAAGATAGGAACATTCAACCCCCTGTTGGCCAGGGTAATACCCATGGCTGTCACAGCCAGTAATCCACTCTCTTCCATGATCAAATCCGAGACCGCAAAGATAAAAATAACCAGCGCAAACATCATAGGCGCCTGCATATCGACGGGGATTATGGATCGCCGGAAAGAATAGCTGGTCCCAAGCCCAGCCCCTATTCCTAAAACGAGAGCTGTAAATGCTCCCAAAATGTAGAATCCAAGAGCAGCAGAATCTATGACTCCGCTTGCCGCAAGGCCAATTTGAAGAGCAAATAAAGCCGCCAGGGCGCCCATGGGATCGACAATAATCCCTTCCCAACGGAGCATCCTATCAGGTCTTTCTTTTAAATTGGCGTTCTTTAATAACGGAGTAATAACCGTAGGGCCCGTAACAATAAACAATCCGCCTATGACAAAAGCGGTCACCCAGGACAGGCCAACTACCACGTTGGCAATGACCGCTGTTAAAAGCCAGGATATTAACGGCACTAACGTGTACATCCGCCTGACCGGTCCTTTAAAATGAAAAATTTCCCTTCGATCCAAGCTTAGACTTCCTTCGAACAGAATGATCGCAACGGCTAAAGAAATAATCGGCTCAAGCAAATCCCCAAACAATTGTTCCGGATGAATCAAGTTTTATTCCCGGGCCAATAAATAACCCCGTCAGGGTCATCCCTACGATAGCAGGTATCCCCCACCTCCATGAAAGCCATTGGGCAATCATACCAATCAATAATACTAGCGAAATCCCTAAAGTTATCAATTCGATGGAAGACACCTCCCCCGCTTTTCGATCCCGCACGATGCGGGTCAGTTCGACGTTTAGTCAGCCGTGTCTCTACCTGTCCAGCTCCGCCTCCCAGCCGTCCGGTCCATTGGCTTCATCCTTGTTTCACCGTCTAACGACGCTTCCAACAAGGCTTACACCAGCCGTCCGGAACGGCTGTTCAAGTCGGCTCCGCTTTTCTTTTACATCTCCTTCTCCATAATCAGCATTGGTATCTGATAGCCGCCGAATTCCCCCTGCAGCTTTTCTTTTCTCTCAAATCCCTGCGCTTCGTAAAACTTCTGCCCGCGCGTGTTTTTTTCCTCTATATAGACGCGGATCTTTTTAGCATTCGGCTCTTCCATCAGCGTCTCGTCAAACAGCTGTTTTCCAATTCCCCGGCTTTGATAATCAGGAAGCAAATACATCGCAGACATTTTGCAGCTTCGTTTGTCGTCGATCGGCCCTAAATCAGAAAACCCCACGACTTCCCCGTCCACTTCAGCTACTTTGGACGTATGCCCCGATATCCGGCGCATTAACATCTCATCGTTGTAAGCCTGGCTTAAATACATCTCCTGGGCCGGCAGCGGAATAATGCCCTCATAGGCATCATGCCAGCAGTCTCTTGCTACTTCCCGGATTCTGTCCAAATCTTTATATTCCATCGGACGGATAATTACAGTCATATCGCTTCCTCCTTCTGCATAGTAGCACACCTTCCTGTATATTCTTCTCGGTCTACCATTATTTACCCTTCCTGTTTACAATAAAAACCGTACAGACCTGTCCCGTTTTCTACTTGACGTTTGTCATTTCCAGTTGTATAACTAATTTGTAAGCGTATTCAAATTTATCAGGAGGACGACATCATGATTACTTTTATCATCGCAGTAGCGTTACTGATTATCGGCTATTTTACATACGGCGCTTTTATTGAAAAATTATTCACTACAAATGAAAAGCGGGCAACGCCTGCCTTCACGAAACAGGACGACGTAGACTACCTACCTATGGGAACAAAACGAAATTCCATGATTCAGCTGCTGAACATTGCCGGCGTCGGCCCTATTTTCGGCCCGATTATGGGCGCTCTTTACGGGCCCGTTGCTTTTTTATGGATCGTGTTTGGCGCTATTTTCGCCGGTGCAGTGCATGATTACTTAACCGGCATGATTTCCATCCGCAACGGCGGTGCCCACCTTCCGCAGCTTGCCGGAAAATTTCTTGGAAAATCGATGAAGCATATTGTAAACGGATTTTCTGTGCTTCTTTTATTATTGGTTGGAACCGTTTTCGTCACTGCTCCTGCGGAACTGCTGAGCGGAATACTTCCTGCAGGCATCGGCCTTGCTGTTATTATTACAGTTATTTTTGCCTATTATACTCTTGCGACGCTTCTTCCCGTCGATAAAATTATCGGAAAAATCTATCCGATCCTCGGGGCGCTGCTTCTGCTCAGCGCTGTCGGTATCGGCGGCGGGCTCATCGTCCAGGGACAGCCGATTCCAGAGCTTTCGTTCCAGAACATGCACCCTGATCAGGCACCTATTTTCCCGTTGCTCTTTCTAACGATTTCCTGCGGGGCTATTTCGGGCTTCCATGCTACCCAGACGCCAATTATTTCCCGGACGACCCAGAGCGAAGGCAGTGGAAGAAAAATTTTCTACGGCATGATGATTGCCGAAGGCATCATCGCCATGATTTGGGCCGCTGCTGCCATGAGCATTTTCAACGGGGTGAACCTGAATGAAATTATCGCTGCCGGAGGGCCGGGAGCGGTCGTAAGCGAGGTTTCGATGACAATGCTAGGCGCTGTCGGCGGTACGCTCGCGGTCATTGGGGTTATAGTGCTTCCAATCACGTCCGGTGATACGTCGTTCAGAAGTGCCCGGATGATTATTGCCGATTACTTTCGGATCAACCAAAAGAAAATGCCAAACCGGCTGTGGATCGCGCTTCCGTTGTTTGTCGCTTCGTTTGCTTTAACGAACATGGACTTTACCATTTTATGGCGGTATTTTTCCTGGGCTAACCAGTCGACCGCTATGATCGCCCTGTGGGTGGGAGCCATGTATCTCGTACTTGCCGGCAAAAATCACTGGGTCGCTTCCATTCCAGCCACCTTTATGACTATGGCAACGTTTACCTACATTTTAAACGCCCCCATCGGCTTCGGGCTGCCAATGGAATTAAGCTATATGATTGCAGCCGTAGGAACGCTCGTTGTGATCGCCCTATTTGTTAAACGGGCCCGCGCCTACATGGGAACCAAATTCCCAGTCGACGAGCAGATCGAATCGACATATGAAAAAGCACCTGCCAAAGCATAATAAAAAGGCACCTCCCGCCCCGGGTGGTGCCTTTTTATTACATCGTTTCCGGCGCATTTACGCCGATAAGATCCAGACCGTTCTGAACCGTCGTCTGGACTGCCTTCGCCAGCACGAGTCTTGCCTGGGTTTTAGGCTCGTCTTCCGCGTCCATGACGCGGTCTGCGTTGTAGAAGCTGTGAAAAGCAGAAGCCAGCTCATGGAGGTAGGTGGTCATGCGGTGCGGAGCGTATTTATCCGCTGCAATTGCCACTTCTTCCGGGAATTCCCCGATTTTCTTCAGCACGTCCAGTTCCTTTTCACTGTGAATTGGCGTCAAATCTGCCCGGGGGTCAAAGATAATGCCGCGCTCCTCCGCCTGACGGAAAATGCTGCAAAGACGGGCATGGGCGTACTGTACATAGTATACTGGGTTTTCGTTCGACTGCGATTTGGCCAAACTCAAATCAAAGTCCATATGTGTGTCCGGGCTTCTCATTGCAAAGAAATACCGGGTAGCATCGATGCCGACTTCCTCCATCAGGTCCTTCAGCGTTACGGCCTTGCCAGTCCGCTTGCTCATTTTCACGCGCTCGCCGTTCTCAAACAGATTTACCATCTGAATGATCTGCGTTTCAAGCTGTTCTTTATCATGACCGAGCGCCTGCACTGCTGCCTCCATCCGCGGAATATAGCCGTGGTGGTCCGCTCCCCAGATATTAATAACTTTTTCAAACCCGCGATCAAATTTGTCCCGGTGATACGAAATATCCGGCAGCAGGTACGTGTAGGTACCGTCGTTTTTCACGAGCACCCGGTCTTTATCGTCTCCGTACCGGCTCGAGCGGAACCATACCGCCCCTTCCTCTTCGTACGTCTCGCCCTGTTCGTGCAGATACTGCAGGGTTTCTTCAACATTGCCGTTTGTGTAAAGGGAGGTTTCCGAATACCATACGTCAAAACGGACTCTGAATTTTTCAAGGTCCTGCTTCAGCTTTTCAATTTCGCGCTTCAGGCCGTACTCACGGAAAAATTCGAGCCGTTCTTCTTCCTCGACGCGGATGAACCGGTCACCCTGCTCACTGGCCAGTTCTTCGCCAAACTGGCGCACATCTGCCCCCTGATAGCCGCCTTCAGGCATTTCCATTTCCATGCCAAGGGCTTCGAAATACCGACTTTCGACTGATCTTGCCAGATTTACGATCTGATTGCCGGCATCGTTAATGTAATATTCACGCGTCACATCATAGCCGGCGAAGTCCAAAATATTGCAGAGTGAGTCCCCCACAGCCGCGCCGCGGGCGTGGCCAAGATGGAGATTGCCGGTCGGGTTCGCCGATACAAATTCCACCTGAACCTTCTTCTGGTTTCCAACGTCAGAACGGCCATAGTCCGCTCCCTGATTAAGCACTTCCGGAATTACATCGATCAAATAACGGTTATCCATGAAAAAGTTAATAAAGCCGGGCCCTGCAATTTCAATTTCTTTAACAGAGGCTTTATCCGTGTTCAAGTGGTTTACGATGTCTTCGGCAATGGCCTTTGGTGCTTTTTTTGCCACGCTTGCGAGCTTCATTGCTGCATTGGACGCAAAGTCCCCGTGGCTTTTTTCCTTCGGGGTTTCGAGTACAATTTCCGGGACCTCCTCTTCCCGGGCAAGCCCTGCTGCTTCAATTGCCGCCGCAATTTCTGTTTTTAGCTGTTCTTTCACCTGATCCATTATATTCATATGCTCATGCGTCCTCCTCAATAACGATCGAAATTTCGTAACGCCCTACCGGCGTTCCCTGCAACACTAGCCGGTAATGAAAATCAATATGCATCATCCAGCCGAGATTGGCTTTCGTTATAGCCAGATGATCTGTTACCGCTTCTGTATGAAGACGGCCGTAGCCCATATCGTAGGTGCCTTCGGTACGTTCACCGTACGCGTATACCTGTCGCATGGCCACGGCCCCGCTTCGGAGTACCATAACCTCCGCATTTCCGATTTTCAGTGTGGTCTGTACTTTCCCTATGCCTTCGAGCTCTTCTTCAAAACGGACATACGTCCATTCCTGTTTTTCATACATTTCACCATCTGCGTTCAGCTGAATGGTTTCACGTTCGTCTTCCTGCTGCATGTTGGTCGTCATAGCGACTTTTACCAGGGTCTTCGCTGTGTCTGCCACGATGAGCCACCTTTCTCTATGCCTGCATGTACTCGCTTTTAACGTTCCGGTTAATCACTGTCTTATTTTAACACGTCTTCGCGCATTGAGAAGGGAAAATTGATCAATTGAAAAGCCCAGGCACGAAAAAGCTCCCCTGCCGGAGCAGAGAAGCTTTGATTACCCTTTTACCGAGCCCGCAAGCAGCCCGCGGACAAAGTATCTTCCGAGTACAATATAGACAATCAGCGTTGGCAGGGCCGCAAGCATAGCACCAGCCATCTGCACGTTCCACTGCACGATCTGGCTGCCGGATAAATTCTGCAGCGCCACCATAACCGGTTGACTGTCTGCGTTTGTGATCGTTACTGCAAACAAAAATTCGTTCCAGATGTTTGTAAACTGCCAGATGGCTACCACTACAAACCCTGTAATGGACAGCGGAATGATAACGCGCCGAAATATCTGCAGAAAACCAGCACCATCAATTTTCGCTGCCTCGATCATTGTATCGGGAATGTTGGCGTAGAAGTTTCTAAACATCAGGGTGGTGATCGGCAGACCGTATACAACATGGGTGAGAATCAGCCCCGGAATCGAGTTGTACAATTCGATGGTTCTGAGAAACTGAATCAGTGGAATCAGGATACTTTGATACGGAATAAACATCCCAAACAGCAGGACGGTAAAGAGAATTTCCGAGCCTTTAAACTTCCATTTGGACAATACGTATCCGTTCATTGCCCCGAGCAGCGCGGATAAAATCGTTGCTGGAATAACCAGATACAGGCTGTTGGCCAGATTCGGAGCCAAAGCACTAAAGGCTTCTGCGTAGCTTGAAAAGTCAATCGCTGTCGGGAATGCCCACATCGTAGCGAGACTCACTTCATCGAGCGGCTTCAGGCTGGTTACTACGATAACGTAGATAGGCGATAAAAACAGAAGCGACATGAAAATGGCGAGTGCGTATTTGAACACCGGCGTTAATCGAATGGCCATCAGCCCTCCCTCCTTCGATTGGCGAGTAAGTACGGTACGATGAATATGGCGACCAGGATGAGCATAACCATTGCAATGGCTGCCCCGTTTGCATAGTAGTTAGCCCGGAATGTTGTTTCGAACATATACACACCCGGAACATCGGTCACAAAGTTCGCACCCGAACCAGTCATGGCGTACACAAGGTCGAAGATTTTCAGCGAAATGTGTGCCATAATGATAACGACACTTACGGTAATCGGCAGAAGCAGCGGAATGACTACCTTCATGTATACTTTCCACTCCGACGCCCCGTCGACCCGGGCGGCTTCCCGGAGCTCCTCCGGAATGCCCCGCAGGCCGGCCAGATACATCGCCAGGGAAAAACCGGTCATCTGCCAGACAGCCGCAATAACCAGCGCGATGATGGCTACCGGGAGGCCAAACTCAATACTGCCCCACTGAAAGCCGCCCAGAATCGTTGTATCGGTGTACCAGAGCGGCTGTATGCCGAAAAACGCCAAAAACGTATTGTAGCCCGTAGACGGGTTTAACAGCCACTGCCATACAACGCCCGTTACAACAAAGGACAGCGCCATTGGAAAAAGAAAAATATTGCGGAAAAGCGTTTCTGCTTTTAATTTCTGGTCAATAAGCACGGCCAGTCCCAATCCGCTCACGATCACAAATCCGATAAATAATAGAGTGAAAAACAATGTGTTTCTTAAATCCGCTTGAAAACGGAAGTCCTGGAATAAATAAATATAGTTTGCAAGCCCGGCAAACGAAAAATCGGGCGTCAGGCTGTTCCAGTTACTAAGTGATACGTACCCCGTCCAGCCGATAAATCCGTATACAAATACAGCGACCAGTAAAAACGAGGGAGCGATAAACGCCACGGCCCACCAGCGGTCCTTGACTGCCTTTTTACGTTTCACCCGATCTTTTGCTGCTGCTTTGTCTATTACTTCGTCGGCCATCTTCCATCCCTCCTTTGAACAAAAGAAGCCCGGCACCGCTTGTACCGGCACGGGGCTTCTTTCTGTTAACCATCCTATTGTTGTTCTTCATCCAGTGCTGTCTGCATCGATTCCATCAGTTTTTCTTCATCGCCCTGGGTAACGAAGATATTTACTGCCTGGTTCGCTTTAGTCACAAAGCCCTCAGAGGCAGCTGAACCGTGCGCAAGACTTGGCGTAAGCGAGGTTTCCTGGAAATCTTCCATTGTGTCCTGTCCGTATTCGTCATATTTAGATTCGTCCGCGTCCACTCGTGCCGGGATCGACCCTTTTAACGGATTGAACGTGTCCTGGCCTTCCTTCGAACCGAGGACACTCAGGAATTCTTTTACCTGCTCCGGATTTTCAACTCCTTTTGGCAGGCCGAACGTATCAGTGATAACCATGAATTCTTCTGAAGTGCCAGGGAACGGCGTGTAGCCGAAGCCTTCATTTACTTCGAGTCCAAGGTCATTTACAAAGTAGCCTTTTGCCCAGTCGCCCATATTAATCATGGCAGCTTCGCCATCTGCAACCATCTGCGCTGAATCCTGCCAGTTTCTCGAAGCATGATCTTCGTTGACATATTCAAGCATCTGCCCGAACTGCTCGGTAGCTGTTGCTACGCGCTTATCATCAAAGCCGACTTCTCCTTCCCAAAGAGCTTCATAGTCCTCTGGACCAAGATTAGCAAGGAGCAGGTTTTCGTAAATCTGTGTAGCCGGCCATGATTCTTTATCGCCCATCGCAAGCGGCGTCACCCCTGCTGCTTCAAGCTCTTCTGCGACTTCAAAAAATTCGTCGATATCACTTGGGGGCTCAATGTCGTTCTCTTCAAACACTTCCATATTGTAAAACATGACGTTGCCGCGGTGGATATTAACCGGGACGGAATAGATATCGCCGTCAGAGCTGACCATATCGACCAGTTCTTCCGGGAACTTGTCATTTAACTCCTCTTCTTCGTAGAAATCATTGAGCGGCTCCATCTTGTCGGCTGCAACCCAGCTGTCATTCAGCTCAGCACCGCCGTGCACCTGGAACGTGGATGGCGGATCGTCGCCCTGCATTCTTGTTGCGAGCACTGCTTTAGCATTTGTGCCGGCTCCGCCGGCTACAGCTGCGTTTTCCACCGAAATATCCGGATGCTCCTCTTCAAACATGTCGATTAAAGCCATCAGGCCGTCTTCCTCGCCTGCGCCTGTCCACCAGCTGAAGATTTCAACTTCAGCGTCGCTTCCGCCTTCCCCGGGCCCTCCGGAGCTTCCTTCATTTTCCGAACCGGACCCGGAATCCGAGCCGCCTCCGCCACAGGCTGCCAAACCGAACAACAGCAGTGAACTCCCTACCAGACCAACACTTTTTTTCAACATGAACCCTCCCCCTTGCAGGAATAATTATATTTTATGATAACGCTTACAAATTTGATTATAAGTTAGCTTGCAATGTTTGTATGGAATTATTTTCTATACAATCTTTTGATTTTCTGCATTATCTTTAGGTTACTTTATCCTATTACTTTCTGCCCTGCTGGTACTGTTTTGGAGAGCACCCCACCTGTTTTTTAAACACCCGGCTGAAATAGTTCGGGTCTTTGTACCCGATGCTGATGCTGATTTCCTTTAATGGCCGTTCGCGGTCCTGAAGCATCCTTTTGGCTTCCTGCATCCGTATACGCGCGACATAATCAACAAACGAGACACCGGTGACTTCCTTAAACTGATGGGAAAAATAGGCCGGGCTCCACTGCACGTATCCTGCCATGTCCTCGAGCTGAAGTGATTTCGCGTAGTGCTCTTTCACGTAAGCTTTCACTTTTTCAATCTGGTGATGCTCCTGGAAATGAAGACCTCTGTAAGCTCCTACAAGATGAAGAAGCCGTTTCCATTCGGCAGCGTCAGACGGCATATCTTCTTCAAGCGTTCCGTTCATTTCTTTGACCAGCTCCTCAAGCTGAAGCCACAAATGCCTCCGGGATGATTTTTGGGGATGGGTGTGCCACCATTCACTCCAATAGTAGACGGCGGATTTTTCTTCGCCTGTCCGCAGTGCATTTACAATGGAGGAAACCCACTGGCTGCTCTGCTCCGGCATGGCCGCCTGGTTTTTTTCAAGTCCGGATAAAGCTTCCACGTAGGCCTGAAACAGCAGCTTCATTTCGTATTCTTTATGAGAGACGCCGACCGCTGCTTTTTTCCCGAGCTCAAAATGCATGCGGCGCCGAAGGCGTTCAATCTCTTCGGACCCTCTGCTTTTCCCCGTGTGGAAGAAAAATGCCCGAAACCAGCCGTTCGGCTGACGGTCTGTGAGAAAGACATCACTCGTCCACTGCGCCAGTCGTTCTTCTATATCTTCCGGCGCTTCCTCTTCACGCATCACTGCCGCAAAACCGTACGAAGCACGGGGCACTGCTTCCGCCAGGAGCTCTGCATAATTTTCATGCGGTTCTCCGTGGCAGACACTTTGAAAAAGGAGCTTTTGCAGTCTGTGGCTGTACTGCTTCTGCTCCTGCCTGCTGCGGAGCACAGCCGTTTGTATGCGTTCGAGTGTCTGGATAGTCTCATCTTTTTTGCCGGGCTTCAGTAGATATTCTTTCACGCCCAGTTTAAGTGCCTCCCTGGCGTAATCAAAGGAATCATAGGCGGTGACCATAATAAAGTGAATACCAGGAGCTTTCTGCTGGATATGCTGGATGGCTTCAAGGCCGTTACATCCCGGCATTTTAATATCCATCAGCATAATATCCGGCTTGCTCCGGGTGGCCTGCTCTATCGCCTCGAGGCCGTTCTCCGCTTCTCCTATCACTTCTATTTCCGGTAAGTGTGCCGCTATCAGTTTTTTCATCGCTTTTCGTTCAAGCCATTCGTCTTCTGCCATCAGTAGTCGTATCATCCTGCCTGCCCCCCTGTCTGCCATTCTCTGAAAGGCATACGAAGTGTCACTGTGGTGCCGCGTGACGGCACAGAGGCCACATCCACCAGCGCTTCAGCGTGAAAAAACAATTCCAGGCGCCTGCGGACGTTCTGCATGCCGAGACCGGTCGAATGGCCAATATGCGCTTCCGGTTCTTTACCGGCACCGAGAAGCTGCTGACGCTGCCGCTCGTTCATCCCTTTTCCATTATCCGTTATCCGGACGACGATCTGGTTGTCTTCCATGCGCACCTGCACCCGTACTTCGGCATTTTCCTCCATGCCTTCCACCCCGTGGATAAAGGCATTCTCAATCACCGGCTGCAGCGTTAGCCTCGGGATTGGGAGATCGAGCTCCGTTGTTTCGATATCAATATGCGTAGATAAGCGGTTCCGAAACCTTGTTTCCTGTATGTGAAAATAGCTCTGGATCACGTCAATTTCCTCCCGGAGCGTTACTTCTTTTTCGATATTCCCCAAACTGTAGCGGAGCAGAGAAGAAACCGACCCTATTAATTCCGACGTTTCCTCTGCATCTTCTAAATAAGCCATTTTCGAAATGGTATTCAGCGTATTGAATAAAAAATGCGGATTGATTTGATTCTGCAGATGCTTCAGCTCGAGCTGCTTCATGAGCTGGTCCATCTCGGCCTTTTTTTCCATTTCGCCCACGTACGTATGAAGATCTGTACGCATGCGGTTGAACGTGTGGCCGAGAAGCTCCAGTTCATCTCCAGAACGAATACGGAGCGGCTCCCCCTGAAAATGGCCGCGTGAGACCTCCCCTGCCGCCTGGGACAATTCGTGCACGGGCTTTGTAATGCTTGAAGAAAACTTGAATGCGATAAAAGCCGCAATCAACAGCGATGTGGCAAACAAGCAAATGATAAAATAGCCAAATGCGGTATTTCGCTCCTGCAGCTGGGCATAGAGCTGCTGATAATCTGTCAGGGACTGGTCGATGAGGGTTAGCGTACTTTCCTGGATATACGTATTCGACTGCTCGGTTTCCGCAAGCTTGTCCCCGTATTTTTCAATATCTCCCTGGAGCACGAATCCGGCAGTCGTTTCGCTGTTTTGTTCGAGCGACTCAAGCAGCTGCATGTAGCTCTGCATCTCTACCGATCCCGGCTGATTTTCCTCTTCTGCGATTTTTTTCGTCAGAGCTTTCATTTCCCCGGATGCTTGATAATAAGCAGCCCACGTTTCCTGAGAAGGATTGGTGGCGACCTGCTGAGTCGCAGCCGTCCATTCTTCAGCCTGGCGGGAAATGGAATTAAGTAATACAAAACGGTCAAAGCTTGAGCTGTATTCATTGGTAATACGCTCCGAACTCCAGTAGATACCGATTGCTACTGCGTTAAAGAGCACAATAAACGCAAAGGAAAAGAACACCATTTTCGAGCGAATAGACCGTATCACTGCTCCAGCTCTCCTTCCCGGGCAGCTTCAGAAGCCCGCCAGATAATTGTCTCTGTATGCTGCACTGCCGGTACATGCTGCTGCTGATGCAGCCGGGCCACGTCATAGATTGCCTGCTCTCCCATCCGCCCGGGATGCTGACGGACCGCGGCGTCAATTTTTCCTTCTTTAAGCAGCTGTACTGTTTCAGGCAGCGTATCGAACCCGATTACATACAGATCACCGGCACCTTCAATCTCTTCAATCCCCTGGGAAATGCCGATAGCATCCAGGGCACTTGTGCCGTACATTGCCGTGATGGAAGGATGCTCCTTTAATAAACTGTACGTGGCCTGGGCGGCCCCGATCTCAGATATCCCGGAATAACCGATATCTTTAATTTCCACACGCCCGCTTGCTTCCACCGTGTCCCGGAAACCCTTCACCCGCTCCTGTTGATTAACTGCCTGCGCACTTCCCGAAACAATGCCGACCTGCTGTGTTCCTTCTGTCTTCTGCAGAAGCTCCTCGCCTGCTAAAATGCCGGCTTCATAATTATCTGTGCCGATATAGGCGCGCCGCCCGCTGCCGGGTACATCACTGTCTACTGTAAGAACCGGCACGCCTTTTTCAAGCGCCTTCTGCACCAGCTCCTGAAAAACCGGATCATCGATGCCCTGGGTGATAATGGCATCCACGTTGCTTTCAATCATCCGGTTCATCGTTTCAAGCTGTTCATTTTTATCCGCCTTGGCAGGGCCATGCGTTTCAACGTAAATTCCCGATTCCTTGCCGGCTTCGACGGCTCCCTCTTTAATCTGCTCCCAGTAGGGGTTTCCCGCCTCTTCCATAATGAGCGCTACTCTCGTCTGGTATGTTTCGTTCTCCTCTGAATTTACCGGTTCCACGTAAAAAGCCTTTGTCCCAAAATAAACGGTAGCCACCAGGCTGGCCAGACACGCGAAAAAGAAAACCGCAAACATCCAATGCTTTCGCCGTTTGCCCATAACTGCTGCCCCCCCTTTTTTTGAAATCGCTTACAAATAATTATATAACTTTTCCCAAAAATCGCCACCCCCCCCTCCGCTGCAAAGGGCATAAAAAAGACGCCGGGTCTATGGCCCCCGGCGCCCTCTGTTTATTCGTCTTCTGTTATTTCAAGTCCTTCTCCAGCCGCTTTGAGCTGCTCATACGTGTAGACAGCAATAGCTGTGTCTTGCACCCCGGTGCCCGTAAGATCGCAAAAGGTTATCTGCTCCATCGTTTCCCGGGCGGGCGTGTCTCCGCTGATGATCGCCCCAATTTCCACCGTGCTGCTTTCATCAATGGCTCCCGCTTCTTTGGCCGTCCGGTGTTCTCCGATGGAAAACACCTGCGAAGCAGCATCACAGGCAAGAATGTCCACCGCTCCCAGCACCTCCGGCTCGATTTCATTTTTTTCCGCGGCATCCGAGCCCATAGCAGTAATGTGGAGTCCCGGGTGCAGCCATTCTTTTTTAATAAACGGCTCCGTCGCCGGTGTCGTTGTTACGAGCACGTCGCAATTTCGTACTACCGTTTCCAGATCGGCTGCTTCTGTCGTAACGCCAAGCTCGTGCTCCATCTCGCGCTGATACGCTTCGATCCGTTCTTTTTTGCGTCCGTACACGTAGACTTTCTCAATTGAAGGCCGCACCATTTTCAGCGCCCGAAGCTGAAAGCGCGCCTGCGTACCGGTGCCGACAATACCTGCAATTTTCGCCTCATCCTTAGCCAGATACTTTGCTGCTGCAGCACCGGCGATGCCTGTACGCACATCGGTTAAATATCCGTTGTCCTGAAGTACCGCTGCCGGGAAGCCGGTATCCGAATGAAATAACAGCATCATGCCGCTAAGGCTTGGAAGTCCTTTGTCCGGATTGTCGAAAAAACCGGTCGAAATTTTCAGGGCAAACTGATCCATGCCTTTGACATACGCCGTTTTTGCGTCCATTTCACCGTTTTTGTCAGCAATTGGCATACTAAGAACCGGGGGCATGGTTACCTCTCCTGCCTGCAGGCGCCGGAAACCGTCTTCAATGAGAGCAAGGGCCTGTTGATTAACGTCAATCGTATTTCTGATCGGTTTTTCTTTAAATAAATACACGGACTCCGCCTCCTTTAAAGTGAGCTATTTTTATTATAGGAAACATTGCATCAAATCAAAACCATCAATCATGAGAACGCTTAAATATTTGCAGAACGGGAATAGCGTACCATACTTTGATTAAAAGGCAGGTGGACGATATGAAATATCGGCAATTGGGAGATACTGATTTGAACGTAAGTGAACTGAGTTTTGGCACGTGGGCCATTGGCGGAGCCTGGGGAGCAACAAATGATACCGAAGCACTGAAGGGCCTCGAGGCCGCCATGGACGCCGGCGTGAATTTTTTCGACACCGCTGACGTGTATGGGGACGGACACAGCGAGGAATTGATCGGAAAAGCAACGAAAGGGAAGGAAGAGGAAGTACATGTTGCCAGCAAGTTTGCCCGCGGCGGCGATATCAATGACCCAAATACTTATTCGAAGGAAAGCGTCACTGCTTATCTCGACGCTACGCTGAAGCGTCTTGGACGCGAACGCCTGGATCTTTATCAGATTCACTGCCCGCCGATTGATATTTTAAAAGACGGCTCGGTGTTTCAGGTGCTTGATGATCTGCAGAAAGAAGGAAAAATCCGTCATTACGGGGTCAGCGTGGAGACAGTGGAAGAGGGATTGGAATGCCTGCGTTATCCGAATGTGAAGGCCCTTCAGGTGATCTACAATATTTTCCGCCAAAAGCCGGCAGAACGACTGTTTCCACAGGCGAAAAAGCAGGGTGTCGGCATCCTGACCCGTGTACCGCTTGCCAGCGGACTATTAACGGGGAAATACACGCAGGAAACGACTTTCGCTGAAGATGACCACCGCAATTTCAATCGGGACGGGGAAGCCTTCAACGTCGGGGAAACTTTTGCCGGCCTTCCGTTTCAAAAGGGCGTGGAGCTCAGTTCCTCCCTCCAGTGGATTAAAGAGGAACGGGGTACGATGGCGCAGGCTGCTCTTCGCTGGATTCTGGATAATGACGATGTTACCTGCGTTATACCAGGATTCCGGAATGAAAAACAAGTGTCTGACAGCCTCGAAGCAGTCAGTGTGCCGTCCTTCTCCAGGGAGGAGCAGGAGAAGCTGACGAAGTTTTATTTAGAGGACGTGGAGCCAAGCATCCGGGGCGGATATTAAATCGTATGATTAACACAGTTTCATCCCGGGTAATTGTACTAGTGGACAAATTATTAAACAAAGGAGCGATTATATATGGGAAGCCAATCCGTTTCCGAACTAACCGCAGGTACGAACTATAAAGCGAGTGAAATCGACAGCTTTGTAGAAAACAATCATGTTACGGTTATTTCTAACAACGAAAATCAACTGTTTACAGAACCTGACCGCGAGTACAAAGTCGTCTATAAATTCGGCGGCTATTTCGATCATTCGAAGGAACTTGGCGGAAAAGAATTCGTTGAAAAACCAACGTACGTTGTAGAAAAAGTCTAAAAACAGCGTCCATTTGTTTTGAAAACACAGAAAGGCCGGCGCCCCTTAAAAAGGGTGTCGGCCTTTATAGTGTTCCTGATCCATAGCCTGGGCAAGCGACGAAGCGATCGGCACATCCTTAAAGCTAATGCCGAGATTGACGGAGGTCTGGGCAATTTCAGGACGCATCCCTGCCAGGACAGGCTTCACGCCAATCAGCTTCAGCGAACGGATCAGGCCGAAAATCTGATGGGCAACATGGGTATCAATACCGGCTACGCCGGATAGATCAATAAAAAGTTCGGACACCTGTTTTTTCGCACACGCCTCAAGCGAGTGTTCGAGTATTACTGCGGCCCTTTCTTCATCAATTTCTCCTATTAACGGAAGAAGGGCAGAGGATTTATTCAGCGAAATGATTGGTGCACTCAGTTCATTGATGATGCTTTCTTTAGCTTCCAGCTTCTGCAGGAGCAGCCGGTTGGATTTTTCCACATACGAAAGAATAATCTGGTCCACGCCGTTTGTGACGACCTCCCGAAGCTGTTCTTTCATATTGGCGGAAAGCTCGGTATGCTCTTCAGCGTAAAAACGCTTCAAATAGGCTGTATACTGCTCCCGGTGCCTCATCATTTCCCGGACAACCCGCGCGTCCTTCGTACGGAAGTACTTAGGATCGCTTATAATGCCATCTATCCATACTGCTAAGGTATTCTCCCACGTATTCCAGTCTTCAACAAAAATGCTTGAAAAGTGTAAATGAAATTCGTAGGTCTGGGCCTTCAGCTCCTCGACTTCTTTTGGATCCGTGGTTGCGTAAACAGATTCTCTATCTGATTCCTCTAACGTTTCGTACCATGATTTCGCCATCTCCGCTGCGTGATTGACAAAATAATCACGGATCAACTGGTTGGTGCTCATACGGCACCGTCTCCCTTCTGTGTGGAAACTACTTATATCATGTTTCATGTTCCTTTAAAAAATTATAATTAAACAAGAAAATTTATGACTCCGGTTGGAGCGGATAGGATTCTCTTAGCGTCCACTGGTCTTTTTCAAGATGGGCTTTAAAGCGGTTCATGATCCAAAGGTGAATAAATGCCTGGGTGTACTGATAAAAATACCATGGCATAGCCGGGACGTAGTCATGGACCGCTACAATGCACTGATTGGTATGAGGAATTTTACGGAATTCCAACCGGCCCCGCTCTCCTTCGTTTACCTGAGCCAGGAGCCCCCCGGTAATATAATACAGCGCGCGGTCTTCTTCACTGCGCTCCTTGGAATAAGAAAGCTCAAGAAATGTTCTTTTCATAAAAGCAGGCCGGAGCCCATACTGATAACGGTCGGTCGTTTCCACTTTTACAAACGGGCGCAGAAGCTTCGGCAGCCATTTTATATAGTAGCGTGCCGTCCAGTCTGCGTCTCTGCCATTTGGAATCGTCACGCGCTGGACGGAGCGCACATTCCGTTCCACCGGCGCCGGCTTCAGGCGTGCCAGGATGGAGGACTGATCTTTCCTGCTCTCACGCAGGGAATTTTCTGCCGCCTCCCGGAATGAAACTTTTCCATCACTAATCCCTTTTACACTTTTGGCTGGATCGGCCACCATCGGATGGATCAGGCTTTCAATTAAGGGGTAGACAAGGCTTTTCGGCGTTCCAGTCGTCACACTCACCCACAGTCTGGAAAGACGCACGGTGAAAAACGGAACAGTAACTGCGTACCGCTTTTTCCCCATCACCTGTGATGTGACCCCCATCATTTTCCGGTACGTCATGACATCCGGGCCTCCAACATCAATGGAGCGGTTGTAGAGTGACTCTTCCCCGATGCTCTTCTGCAGGCTGTTCAATACATCGGAGAGGGCGATCGGATGGGTCTTTGTTTGTGTCCATTTCGGAAGAATCATCACCGGCAGCCGTTTCACCAGCTTTGCCAGAATAGGGAATGACGATCCCTGCGGACCTACGATTAATCCAGCCCGTATGGCAGTTACCGGGGTACGGTACGACTTTAGGATATTTTCGACTTCCAGGCGGCTGCTTAAATGACGGGACAACCGGTCGGCCTTAGGAATGATGCCACTCAAATAAACGACCTGCTTTACCTGCTGCTGCTCGGCAGCGCGCGCGAAATTATCCGCCAGAATGACATCCATATCCTCAAACCGGCCCTGGGTTAATTTGGACGTCGGCATCATAGAATGAACTAAGTACAGCGCGTAATCTGCGCCTTCAAGTGCTTTCTCTGCGTCCTTTAGTGAAAACAAGTCACACGAGCGCCACGTTACGTGCTCTTCGTTTTCTTTTGTGCTTATATTTCTCGACAGGGCAATAATATCTGCATGCTTCTTCAGCTCCGTCATCAGATTTCTTCCGATGTAACCGCTCGCTCCAGTTATAGCTATGACTGGCCGCCGGCTGTTTGTTCTCTCCATCTCCACACGCTCCTTTTTGTCTAGAATCGTTACGTATACCTTTCCCTAATTATTCCGGAGTTAATTACATATTTATTTTTGAAATAATCCATTGCGCAATTATCATCGTAACAAAGCTGACAAGGAAACCAAAAACTACAAAAGCTAGCACCCACAGCCATCCCCGCTCCAGATTAAGGCCGGCAAGCAGTCCAATAACCGCCCATGTCAATGCTGCCGGGAGGGCGTATTTTAATGTATTTTCCATTGAAACATTCCTCCTCTTTTCTGACTCTTCCCTTTGCAAAACCTGACCAATACTTAAATTCGTTATTTGTTCACAATTATATAATCTTCCTGCTTGCATCCTTTTGTGAAATAGTGCACAATGCAAGTAGGTAAATATTGCTCAGGTATTCACATGATTTAAATTCGAAAGGGGATTTTATACATGAAAAGAAATCACGTCCACCGGGTTGTTGTTGTCGGAGCCGGAGCTGTCGGCAGCGGATATGCATTTTCGTTAATTAATCAGGCTGTCGTCGAGGAGCTCGTGATCATCGATCTGGATGAACGCAAAGCCGAAGGTGACGTGATGGACCTGAACCACGGCAAAGCCTTTGCGCCCCATCCTACCAAAACATGGGTTGGCACGTATGAAGACTGCCGGGATGCCGATATTGTATGTATTACAGCCGGTGCCAACCAAAAACCCGGCGAGAGCCGTCTCGACCTTGTTGGCAAAAATACAGCAATTTTTAAAAATATTGTCGGACAGGTAATGGGCAGCGGCTTTGACGGGATATTTCTTATCGCTACTAACCCTGTGGATATCCTTACGTATGCCACGCAGCAGTTCAGCGGGCTTTCGAGTGAAAGAGTCATCGGGAGCGGCACCATTCTTGATACTGCCCGCCTGCGGTTTATGCTGAGTGATTACTTCGACACTGCCGCCCAGAATGCTCACGCCTATATCATTGGTGAACACGGGGATACCTCACTTGCCGTCTGGAGCCAGGCTAACGTGGGCGGCCGGAACGTTCTGGATTTAGCAGAGAAGCAGGAAAGGAAAAGCGTAGATGAAGTAAAAAAGATGATTAAAGACGTGCGCGGAGCTGCTTATGAAATCATTGAACGTAAAGGCGCTACGAGTCACGGCATTGCTATGGGCCTTACCCGCATCACAAACGCCATCTTAAAGAACGAAAACAGCGTTCTGACCGTCAGTGCCTATCTCGAGGGACAGTACGGAGAACACAATCTGTGCATTGGCGTTCCGGCTGTAATTAACCGCGAGGGTATACGGGAAGTAATCGAACTACCGCTGGACGAAGAAGAAACGGATAATTTCCGTCACAGCGCAGATACGCTCCGCCGTGTATGGGAAAACGCGAACGGGCAGACAACAAACTAAGCGATCCCTTTATTAAAACAAACTTAAAGCCTGAATAGCCCTTCCGCTGTGGAGGGTTTTTCTCTGTCCGCAGGCCCTTAAAGCGCAGTGATTCCCCATTTTGGGGCAATGTATGTTAGAATTTGAAGGAATAGCAACATACTAGTGAGAAGGAGCTTGAATGTATGAGTATTTCACGAAATGACCCGTGCCCTTGCGGCAGCGGAAAAAAATACAAAAAATGCTGCGGCGATCCCGCCAACCAGCCAGCTTATACGACCGAAGAAGTAACCAACATACAGCTGGATCTTGCCGCCGCTGCCAACAAAGACAGCCGGAAGGATTTCAGCCATTATTACCGCCGCGTCTACCGGCCGAATTATTTTCCTTACGCCTGGCATAAATTTGTCCAAAACCTGGCGCTTGCCGACTTTTTACTGCACGGCAACGAACGCCGGAAATGGATGAATATTCACCAGCAGATCGAGCAAAATAATCAGCATCCCCGGCTCCAGCGGCTTTATTCCAACTGGACCGGACATAACCTGTCATTGTTCCGCCTGAATAAAATGACCGACGACTGGTACGAAGTCACTGACCTGCTGAGCGAAGAAGTTCACCATATTGAACCTTTGTCCTTTTTCCGCGATCTGCAGGAAAACATTGTATTCCTTGCCTTTTTAGTTCCTGTAGAGGATAAGTGGTACCCGATGCTTGGTCTGCTGCCGTTCCATCCCGACTTCGCCGATGATGTCATCAAAAGCGTTACCGGCTCTGTGCCGGACGATGAAGCGGATAAAGCAGGCTGGATTACTCATCATCTGCCGGACGTGCTCCGCACGCTCAAGGATGACCTGCAGGATAAATACCAGGAAGCAGATAGCGCCTCCCCTTCCGCTGAAACAGAGGACGGTGCCGAAACCGAAACAAAAGAAGCCGCTTCGGCATCGACTGGTGCTTTAAACGAGGATCAGCAGAAAGTGATTGAGACGCTTGAAAGCTCTTCCCGGCTGTCCACGGATGCAGCAGCTGCAGCTTCGGATTTGTGGATTCAGTTCTGCGAACAGGAAAATCCAGTGATCCGCAAACCGGAAGCCCAGGCAGCTGCTCTTGAATACGCCGTAGGCGGCGGCACGCAAAAAGAAATAGCGGAACGGTATGGTGTCGCTTCGTCGACAATCCGCACGCAGTGGAAAAAGATGGAGCCTTATACCTCCAACGAGAAAGCGTAAAGAAATAAACGACCAGCGGGGGTGACGTTCCGCTGGTCGTTTACTGTTTTAGAAAACCTTTTTCTTTTTCCGTTTCTTTAAGGCAAGCATCCTGCTTCCGGCAAGCACCAGATGGATAGAAGCAGCCATAAGTATCAGGTCGAGCTCAAAGCCTCCAACCAGCCCCTGCTGCCATTTAACCGTCACGATTGCTCCGAGCATGATTATCGCAAACAGGCCGGCGACCACCCGTGTCAGCACTCCCAGAATAAGTAAAACGCCGCCCACGGCTTCGATGACTGCCACAGTAGGCGCTGTACCATCCGGCATACCCATGCTGCCAAACGAAGCAGCAGAAGCACTCATCCCATTCATTAATTTATCTGCTCCGTGCGCTAAAAATATTATGCCCGTCACCACCCGAAGGATCAGCAGTCCCACTTCCATATTTTTCATGCCTTGGCCCCCTTTCTTTCTCACCAGTATGCCGAATACCTTCGAGTTTGAAAAGCAACGGGAGAAGAAACGTGATTTCTTCCTATGAAAAAAGAGGCCGGGCCGGCCTCTTTTAGTTTACTACAGTTTCTTTTCGAGCCAGATACGTTCATCCGGCAGCTCCTCTTTCACCTGAAATCCTGCTGCCTGAAGCATGTCAATGAATTCCGGGTACTGGTGGGCGAGCTTCGTCTGTACAACCTGGTACCCCTGCTCGCGGGTATGAATAAGCACATTGCCGACGAGACGGCTTCTCCATCCATCATCTTCAAACGCTTCTTCCATGCCGTTCAGCCAGCTGTACCATACGCCCTC
Source organism: Marinococcus salis (assembly GCF_054971365.1). Taxonomy (NCBI): domain Bacteria; kingdom Bacillati; phylum Bacillota; class Bacilli; order Caryophanales; family Bacillaceae; genus Marinococcus; species Marinococcus salis. Next base: position 344,886 of record NZ_JBQOJB010000001.1, read on the forward strand.
GTCTTTTGCGTAGCTGATATCGTAGCCGAGGATTTTCCCTTCCTCTCTGGCTACCTGCACAAGAGACGCTTCCGCCTGCTCAAGGGTCTGGTGCATCGGTTCCATTTTTTCAAAAAGCTGAGCATGTAAATATAAGATGCCCTGAAGCACTTCGCTTGGAGGCATGCCTTCGTATTTTTCTATCTGCATTGTCGTTGTTCCTTCCTTCCCTCACTAACTTCTACAGCCAGTGTAGCATACGAAAGCACAGTTTATCTTTTCTACCGCCTGTTTCAAGTTCATGTTACCATATAAAGTGATATGAAAACGCCCGGGCGCGCATACATACCAGAATGTAATTGAGGAGATCGATGAGTTATGGAGTTGACCTTAAACCTGTACTACCTGTTATTTATCGGCCTGGCGTTAAATGCCGTTATTTACGTCATTGCACGCATTAAACAGCACGGCCGCCGGCACCGGTTCGCTGCAGCGAATGTAACATTTATAGCTTTTTTCTCTGTATTAATTTTAAGCATTGTGTTTACCCGCTGGATCGGGCCCGACTTATTTGTCATAAGCGTCGGCATGATTTTTATGTTCGTTATCGCCGCCCTTTTGGATAAAAAAATAGGAGCAGACTAAAACAGACAGCGACGCCACGTCCTGTCTGTTTTTAATCTGATAAAATCCGCGCAGCAGGTATCACTTAATCACCCAGATTCACCCCGGAATTTTTGAATCTCCTGCATTAATAAATTAAGCTCGGCCTGGGCGCTGTTTATGGAAGCTGTTAGCTTTCCAAGTTCAATATTGGCAGTCTGATACAGGCACTTTGTGAGTTTATCGATGGAGTCGGAATTGGCAATTTTAGCATTACCTATAGATGGGGACATACAGTTTGCAGCTATTTTAAACAGCCTCCTTGAGTCGCTTTTTTATTAAGGAATATTTATGAATTTCATTCGAACCGTTATATTTTACCTATTAATTATAGCATAAGCCAAGAAATTTAATAGTAATATAGTAATGAATGCCATTCATAATAACTCAGGAAATAACAAACAAAAAAGAGGCAGAACTTCTCAGCTCTGCCTCTTCTTTATTATGAAATTTTCATCCGCTGCAGGCGCAGGGCATTCAGTACCACAGAAACTGAACTGAACGCCATGGCTGCGCCGGCCACCCACGGAGCGAGCAGGCCGATGGCGGCGATAGGAATGCCGACGGAATTATACACAAACGCAAAGAATAAATTTTCTTTGATGTTTTTCATCGTTGCCCGGCTCATGAGTACAGCATCTGCTGCGCTGTTTAAATCCCCGCGCATCAGCGTAATGTCCGCTGCCTCCACGGCGATGTCCGTTCCTGTACCTACAGCCATGCCGATATCAGCGGTCGCAAGCGCCGGCGCATCGTTAATCCCGTCACCAACCATGGCGACGCGCCGCCCTTCACGCTGCAGCCGTGTTACTTCGCTGCTTTTCTGTTCAGGAAGTACGCGCGCAATTACACGGTCAATCCCTACTTCCGCTGCAATGGCGCGGGCGGTCTTTTCGTTATCGCCGGTAATCATTACGACTTCAAGCCCTGCCGCCTGCATGCGTTCCACTGCCCGTTTGGATGTTTCTTTCACTGTATCAGCGACAGCAATCCAGCCGGCGAAGCGGTCGTTTACCGCCACTCCCATAACCGTTTTACCCTGATCCTCCAGCGTTTCATTTTCCGCTTCTTCCGGAACGCCTTTCACATGGCGCTCCGCCAGCCAGGCATTTGTCCCAACCGCTATAGTACCGGCGTCTGTGACTGCGAGCACTCCTTTGCCGGGAAGTGCTTCAAACGAAGAAGCAGACTGCAGCGTAAGATTTTTCTGCTCCGCATCCCGGACAATCGCCTGGGCCAGCGCATGCTCGGAGGACTGCTCCACTCCGGCAGCGTGCATCAGCAGCTCCTGCTCCGTCCAGTCCGGTCCCGGCACAATATCCGTCACTGCCGGCTCTCCTTTTGTGATCGTGCCGGTTTTATCGAGCAGGATTGTTTCCACTGCCCCGGTGCTTTCCAAGTACTGCCCGCCTTTAAACAGCACGCCGGTTTCAGCAGCTCTGCCGGAGCCCGCCATAATAGACGTCGGCGTTGCCAGGCCGAGCGCACATGGGCAGGCAATAACCAGGATGGCAATAGTCGGCAGGAGCGCCGCTTCAAGTGATCCGGGCTGTACAAAAAGAATCCAGGTAAGAAAGGTCAAGAGCGCGATGCCAATTACAATCGGTACGAAGACCCCGGATACGCGGTCAGCAAGGCGCTGGATCTCCGCCTTACCGCCCTGGGCTTCTTCGACGACCCGCACAATCTGGGACAATGCCGTGTCCTTGCCGACCCGGGTGGCACGCATACGGATACGCCCGTTTCCATTCACCGTCGCCCCAATCAACATGTCTCCCGTGTCTTTTTCCACCGGAATACTTTCACCCGTAAGCATGGATTCATCCACAGACGAGCGGCCGTCTATAACCTCTCCGTCCACCGGCACCCTGGCTCCCGGCTTCACGTGGACAATGTCGCCCTCCTGGACATCTTCGCTCTTTATTTCTGTTACTTTTCCGTTTCGTTCCACCAGGGCGGTTTCAGCTTTTAACGAGAGCAGTGATTTAATCGCGCGCGAGGTGCGTCCCTTCGCTTTCGCTTCAAACCACTTGCCAAGGAGGATAAGGGTAATGATCACTGCTGATGTTTCAAAATACAGCCCTTCGGATGCATTGCCTGTCAGCACAAAATACAGGCTGTAAAAATAGGCAGCCGAGGTGCCAAGGGCGACCAGCACGTCCATATTGGCGCTGCCGCTCCGTAATGATTTATAAGCGCTCCGGTAAAACGTGGAGCCGATGATAAACTGAACCGGGGTCGCAATGCCTAACTGAACCCAGGGATTCATCAGTACTTCCGGAGACCAGAGAAAGGACAGAAATCCGAAATGGGATACCATCGTCCATACAAGCGGAAGGGTCAAAAGCGCAGAAATCAACAGCTGCCATCCTTTTTTCCGCTGCTCTTTTTCTCTCGGATCCTCCGTCTCTTCCTCAGTGCGTTCGGTTAACCCGTACCCTAATTTGTCTACTGCCTGTTCCATGTCCTCTACAGAAACTTCCCCGTCCAGATAGTGGACCGTGGCACGCTCCATCGCCAGGTTAACAGTGGCTTCCGACACCCCGGGAAGTTTATTCAGCTTCTTTTCCACCCGGTTGGCACAGGCCGCACATGTCATTCCGGAGACGTCAAACACCGCTTCACTGCGGCGGATGCTGTAGCCGGTCTGCTCTACTTTTTCTCCCATCTCATGCGGCGATACTTCGCCTGGGTCATACTGCACCGAAAGCTGTTCGGTCGTTAAGTTGACGGAGGCTTCTGAAACCCCCTCCATTTTCCCCACCTGCTTTTCAATTCTTCGGGAGCAGGCCGCACAGGTCATGCCCTCCACAGACGCGTTCCAGTGGGAAAGGTTGTTATTGGTTTTTTGCTTTTCCATACCAGCACCTCATTTCCATCGCAGGCTTCCCTCTAATATTATACCCCCGTATAGTATTTAGCAAACAAAAGCTATGATAAAAAAACGGATCGTGGCTGCACGATCCGCTCCTTCTTAATTATTTATGTGGATACAACATCGTATCCCTGATCATCTATAGCTTCATCAATATCTTTTCGCGAGGTTACTTCTGGATCATATTCTACGTCTACGGCTCCAGTGTCAAGGTTTACTTTTACATTGGAAACGCCCTGTAGTTCACCAACGCCGCCTTCTACCGCAGAGACGCAGTGGCCACAGCTCATTCCTTCCACCTGGATCGTTTCTTTTTTCATTTCAACCATCCTTTCTGTACCCTCATTGTACAATACACCTTGGGGGTATTGTCAAAAATCACTTCATCATCCGGCGCATAACGGCCATTAGTTCTTCAATGGATTCTTCGCCTTCACCGTCTTTAATGGCATTCGCCACACAGTGCGAGGTGTGGTCCTCCATTAATGCTAATGACACTTTATTGGTCGCGGACTGGATGGCTGCAATCTGGTTTAAAATATCCACGCAGTAGCGATCGTTTTCCACCATATCGTGAACGCCCCGCACCTGTCCTTCAATGCGCTTTAATCGATTCAGCATTTGTTGTTTATTAGGTTGGACGGTCCTTTTGTTGCCTGAAGCATGCTCCATACTGTCCACTCCTTCTTATCGCTTATTTACCGCTAGTTTACTAGGTTGAGCGGTTTTAATCAATTTTTATGATTCATAGAAAAGCCCTGTTTTTTGTTTTAATTTTTAAAAATTTTCAATTTAGGGTTGCGTTAGGTGAAAGCGTTTTCTATAATAAAGTCATTCTTCCAAAACGTTTCGGAGGCTGATCATGAATACTATAAAGGATATCGCTAAAGCAGCCGGCGTTTCGGTCACCACTGTTTCAAGAGCCCTAAATGGATACAGCGATGTCAATGAACAAACGCGTCAACGTATTCAGGAGATCGCTGAACAGCTGGACTATGCGCCAAACCATATTGCCCGCGGCCTCGTTATGAATCGTTCGAAGACAATTGGGCTCTTAACGTCCCAATCCTTTCCTTCCAATCCGAAGGATACGTTCACACTGGATATTCTGGCCGGAGTAAATGAATACGCCAACGAATACGGCTATGACCTTATCTTATTTCAATCCCGTCCCGCCGGAGACCGCACGTATTATCAAATGTGCCGGGAGCGGCAGCTCGAAGGAGTAATCACCCAGAACCTTCCCCATGACCATTCTGCCACTGAGCAACTCGCAGCTACCGGACTGCCGTGCGTGTTTATCGATAATCACGTGAACAGCGGTAACGCAAGCTTTGTCACCACCGACAACGCAGACGGCGCCCGTCAGGCGATGGTATATTTGACCAGCCTCGGTCATGAACATATCGCATTTATGAACGGCCATCATTACGCCTACGTATCCAGGGAGCGCCGGAAAGGCTATGAAGAAACACTCCGGGAGTTCAACCTGCCCTACCGTGAGGAATACATACGGGAGGCTGCCTTTGACGAAAAAATGGCAGAACAGGAAGCGCTCGGGCTGCTTCAGGCCCACCCGGACATTACGGCCGTCTTTTGCGCAAGTGACTTAATGGCTCATGGCGTCATGCGGGCAGCACATCAGCTTGGATATGTACTTCCGCAGGATCTGTCCATTATCGGCTTTGACGACCTGGTGCTCGCGGAGTACTTTTCACCCCCGCTTACGACTGTCCATCAGGACAGGTACACGTTAGGCCGCAAAGCCTGCGAATTACTTATTGATAAGATTGAAGGGAGAGAAACTCCTGCCAGTCTGGTAATTCCTGCGTCACTGACCGTCCGGGAATCCACCTGCCCCCCGGGGAGCAAGTAATTTATCTTTACTTCTCTCCGCCATCCGAAACGTTTCGGGTGCTTTGAAATCGATTTCACATAAGGAGGAATAGGCATGAAAAAAGCTGCAGCCGTTACAGGAGCGTTTATAATGCTCGCCGGATGTTCAACTGCGGACATCTCCCCCACTGCTGAGGACGAAGTTACGATTACGTACGCCCGCGGTGTAGATACGACCAACGCGACAGATGCCACGATCAAGGCATTTGAAGAAGAGCATCCAAATATCAATGTGGAAGTCCGGGAGATGCCGCCGGATACAGGCGAACAGCATAACCAGTACGCCACGATTTTAAGCAGCGGCAGTGATGAAATCGATGTGTTTGCCGCTGACGTTGTCTGGCCGGCAGAATTTGCCCAGGCCGGCTATGCGCTTCCACTCGACCGCCTGATTGAAAGGGACAATGTTGATATTGACGCCCATTTTCCGGCCACCATTGAATCTACTTCCTATAACGGCCGGCAGTTTGCCATGCCATCGTACACAGATGCCGGTCTTCTGTTTTACCGCAAGGATATCGTAGACGAACCACCGGAAACGTGGGAAGAGCTTGAAACTATGGCGGCAGATCTTCAGGGCGAAGAGGGCACGTCCTTTGGCTACGCGATGCAGGCTTCCCAGTATGAAGGACTCGTCACCAACGCTGTTGAGTACATTGGCGCCTATGGCGGCGAGATAATTAATGAAAACCAGGAGGTAGTCGTTAATTCCCCTGAGGCTATTGAAGGTATTCAAAAAATGATCGATGTGGCCCAGTCTGACTTTGTGCCTGATAATATTTTAAATTTCCAGGAAATAGAAACAGAAAATGCATTTATCAACGGCAACACTGTATTTGCCAGAAACTGGCCGTATTTGTTATCCACATCAACTGATCCGGAAATATCCAATATTCCTGACAATGTCGGCTTCACTACGCTTCCTTCCGGAAGCGATGGCACTGCTTCTGCTCTCGGGGGATGGACGACAATGATCAATAAAAACTCTGGAGAAGTCGAGGCTTCGTGGGAATTTGTAAAATTTATGTCCAGTGAGCAGGGCCAGAAAATCGGTGCTCTCGAAGGCAGCCGGGCTCCTACTATTGAATCTTTATATGAAGATGAAGACATCCAGGAGGCAAATGCTCTGTTTGCAGATGAGGCGTTCGTCGAAACGCTTCAAAACGCAGTACCGCGCCCAGTCACTGCCGATTATCCAGAGGTATCGGATATCATGCAGATTGAACTCTCCCGTGCAGCTGCGGGTGAAATTACGGCTGAAGAAGCTGCTGCCAACCTGGAGCGCAAATTGAGTGCCGTTTTGAATGAAGAATAGTACGAATTCAAAGGAGGAAGCCCCATGGCTGGAAAACCTGGACGCAAATTTCAATTAAGCGAAAAACAATTAGGCTACGCAATGGTTGCCCCGGCACTCATTTTGATTCTTCTGGTCGTAATATGGCCGATCATGCTTTCCGGCTGGAACAGCCTGTTTGACTACCGGCTGAACGACCCTGCCAAGTCGGAACGAATCATGAGCGAAAGCCTGAACCTCGAGGAATACGCCGATAACCGCTACCTCGTGGAACAAGGAGTGAATGAGTTAAGCGAAGCTTATCCGCAAGGAGAGGAAACGTTTAACGAAACCTGGGCAGTCGTCCAGGAGCATCATGAAGAACTCGTTGCCGAGGACGAAATGGCAGCAAGCTACCAGGAAGTTAACAGCATGCTCAACGACTACGAGCCGATTACAGATGATGATCTGCGCATTCAGTCGATCGACGGCTCATGGGGCAGTGACTTTGAATCAGCTATGGATGAGCAAATTGAAGCTGTCAATTCCTTGCAGCAGCAGGCTGACGGTGATATCGCCCTGGAAATTGGCTATCTGGCCGCCCAGCTCGAAAACCTGCAGGGCTCGGTGCTGTCCCCGAACTTTGTCGGCCTGCAGAATTACACGGATTACCTGTCGGATGGCCGGACCTGGACCGCTTTAACAAATACGACATTCTTTACGATTGTTTCTGTCGGTGCTGAGCTGATCATCGGCCTTGGTGTCGCCCTGTTAATCAACCGGACCTTCAAAGGACGCGGCATCGTCCGGGCCTCGGTTCTCGTTCCATGGGCTATTCCAACAGCAGTGGCTGCCATGATGTGGAGCTATCTGTTCGACGGGCAGTCCGGGATCGTCGCCCACTATATGGCTGCCATCGGATTAATTTCCGACCCCGGCGCCCTGTTAACGACAGCGTCGGGCTCTATGTTTTCCATCATCTTTGCCGACGTCTGGAAAACGACGCCTTACATGGCTCTCCTTCTGCTTGCAGGGCTTCAGACTATACCAAACACGCAGTATGAAGCAGCGGAAGTTGACGGGGCCGGCAGAGTCCAGAAGTTTTTCTTCGTGACCCTGCCGCTGTTAAAGTCAGCAATTCTTGTCGCCCTGCTCTTCCGGACCCTTGATGCCTTCCGTGTATTTGACCTGATTTATGTACTGACCGGCGGCGGTCCGGCAAACGCTACGGAATCGATTTCCGTCTTTGCCTACAAGGCCCTGTTTGAACAGCAGAACTTCGGTGCCGGCTCTGCCCTTTCCGTCATTGTATTTGTCTGTGTGGCCATCATCAGCTTTATCTTCGTCAAGCTGCTTGGTTCGGACCTGTTTCCGGAAAGAGCAAAAAAATAAGTGGAAGGAGTGACTGTACATGCTTAAAAACCAAGCCGGTATCCGCTTTTACATTTTCCTGGCAATCTTTGTGTTTCTCGTTATGTTTCCGTTTATCTGGATCTTTTTAACATCCCTGAAGCCCCAGAATGAGCTAACATCGTTCGCCTGGTTTACATCCAATGCTACTCTTGAGTCTTACGCATCGGCGATTACGACGAGGCCGCTCTTTCGTTACATGCTCAACAGCTTTGTCGTTTCCGGTCTGACCACGGTTTTATCGCTCTTGATCGCTTCGTTCACGGCCTATGCGGTTACGCGGCTGCCTATACGCGGCAAGACCTTAATTCTAGGCCTGGTTCTGGCCTCATCGATGTTTCCGCCAATTGCAATTTTGTCTCCAATCTTTAACTTTGTGACGGACACAGGACTTCGCAACAGCTATATCGGACTTGTTATCCCGTACATTACCATCAGCCTGCCGCTTGCTATCTGGATTCTGGCCACCTTTTTTCAAAAAATTCCGTGGGAGCTCGAAGAATCGGCCAAGCTGGACGGTGCTACGCCGTTCCAGACGTACCGCCAGATCATTCTGCCGCTCGCCACGCCGGGCATTTTTACTACGGCAATTCTCGTTTTCGTCGCAGCCTGGAACGAATACCTTTTCGCCCTGGCTATCAATACCGCCGACGCCTGGCGCACGATTCCGGTCGGCATCTCCTTTTATCAGAGTGAATACACAGTGCCGTGGGGCGACATTTCCGCCGCCACCGTTATCGTCACCATCCCGATTGTCATTCTCGTTCTAATTTTCCAGCGGCGGATTGTTTCCGGACTTACGAGCGGGTCCGTAAAAGAATAATTAACCGTATATAAAAAGGAGTGGACTTAAAATGAAAACAGTAAATATCGGCGTTATCGGATGCGGAAGTATTGCGAGAAACCGCCACATTCCAGAATATGAAGCAAATGCACATACTACTATCCGGGCGGTCTGTGACCTCGTACAGGAGCGCGCTGAAGAAACGGCCTCCCGTCTCGGGGCCTCGGCCTATACGGATTACCATGAATTGTTAAAGGACGAATCAATTGAGGCGGTCAGCGTCTGCACCTCCAACCATATGCACGCCCAAATCAGTATTGACGCCCTGTTTGCCCGCAAGCACGTGCTTTGTGAAAAGCCGATGGCAACAAGCGCCCAGGAAGCTGAAGAAATGATGGAAGCTGAAAAGCGCAGCGGCAAAAAGCTAATGATTGCCCATAACCAGCGCTTCGTTCCCTCACACGTAAAGGCAAGGGAGCTGATTGCAAACGGCGACCTTGGCAAAATCTTCAGCTTCCGGACAACGTTTGGCCATGGCGGCCCCGAAGGATGGAGCATTGATGGTAAGGACAGCTGGTTTTTCCGAAAGGAGGAAGCCTTTATTGGTGCCATGGGAGACCTTGGTGTGCACAAATCCGACTTGATTCAGTTTCTGCTCGATGAACCGGTCACCCAGGTGGCCGCTTTCGTGGAAAATAATGCGAAGGAAAATATTACGGTGGATGACAACGCTGTCTGCGTGCTAAAAACAGCAGGAGGCTTAATCGGAACCCTTACGGCTAGCTGGGCGTATGTGCCTGACGAGGACAACTCCACGATCATTTACGGCGAAAAAGGCACGCTCCGCCTTGAGGATGACCCGGTTCATTCGCTGACTGCCCATTACACCAACGGCCATACAGTCCGCTACGAGCTGGGCGGTATTCAGACAAACGATGCCGACGGCCAGGAAAGCTCCGGCGTGATTGATGCCTTTACAGAAAGCATCGTCTCAGATACCGGGGTGCCGGTCTCCGCTGCAGATGGAAAGCAGGCCCTCGACGTCATTCTGGCGGCTCTTGCCTCTAACGAACGCGGCCAGTTTGTTACTATCGGAAAAGAAGGTGTTCAATAATGAAGATCGGTGTTTTTACAGTTCTTTATGCTGATTTGGCTTTTACAGACATGCTCGACAAGGTGAAGCGTGCCGGAGTGCAGGCCGTAGAGCTTGGCACCGGCGGCAACCCGGGCAGTGCCCACGCAAATGTGGACGAGCTGTTACACAGCGAAGACGCACGCAAACAGTTTCAGGAAGCGCTGGACTCCCGGGGTTTAACCGTCAGCGCGCTCAGCTGCCACGCCAATCCGATTTCCCCGGATCCGGCTGAAGCGAAGGATGCGGACGACACGTTCAAAAAAACCGTGCAGCTTGCCAGCCTCCTGAATATTCCGGTCGTCAATACGTTTTCCGGTGTTGCGGGCAGCGACGAGAGCGCCAGGCACCCAAACTGGCCGGTTGCCCCGTGGCCGAGCGCATATTCAGACATTTACAACTGGCAGTGGGAGCAAAAGCTTATTCCATATTGGAAGGAAGCCGGCAGCTATGCTAAAGAGCACGGCATCAAGGTTGGCATCGAGCCGCACGGCGGGTTTTTGGTCCATACGCCGTACACGGTTTTAAAGCTGCGGGAGGCAACTAATGAAGCCGTAGGCGCCAACCTTGATCCGAGCCACATGTGGTGGCAGGGAATTGATCCGGTGGCCGCGATTAAAATCCTTGGGAAAGAAGGAGCAATCCACCACTTTCACGCCAAGGATACGTACATTGACCAGGATAACGTCAACATGTACGGCCTCACCGACATGCAGCCATACAGCAGCGTTCAGACCAGGGCCTGGAGCTTCCGTTCGGTCGGCTTCGGCCACGGCATGAAGGAATGGAGCGACATGATCAGTGCCCTTCGGACATTCGGCTATGACCATGTAGTCAGCATCGAGCACGAAGACCCAATCATGTCGCTTGATGAAGGCTTCGAGCGGGCCGTGCAAAACCTAAACTCAGTCAACATTTCCGAGCGCCCGGTCGATATGTGGTGGGCATAGCCCTTTGTATCAAAAAAGCTGCTCCTCTTTACTCAAGGGGGGCAGCTTTTTAAAATAGGCGATGCTTGTATGCATAAACGACCGCCTGGGTCCGGTCCTGCACCTCGAGCTTATGAAGGACACTGCTCACGTGTACCTTCGCCGTTTTCAGGGCAATAAACAGCTCTTCCGCAATTTCGGTGTTGGTTTTTCCTTCCGCAAGCAGCCGCAGCACCTCAAACTCGCGCGCGGTCAGTTCCTCATGCAGCTCCCTCCGGTCCCGCCGTTTCATATTCACCATCAGCTTCCCGGCCACTTCGGGTTCCAGGATCGACTGCCCCTCGTGCGTTTTCCGGATGGCCGCTGCGATTTCTCCGGCCCGGGAGGTCTTTAAAATATAGCTTACCGCTCCTGCCTCAAGTGCCGGATACACCTTTTCATCATCGATAAAGCTCGTGACAATAATAATTTTAGCTTCTGGCCACGCCTCCATAATGTTTTCCGTCGCTTCAATTCCATTCATATCGTCCATCACAAGATCCATCAGAATGATGTCCGGCCTGAGCTCGAGAGCTAATTTAACCGCTTCCCGGCCGCTTGAAGCTTCCGCAGCCACCTCCATATCCGGCTGTGTCGACAAATATGACGTTACGCCAATCCGTACCATTTCATGATCATCTGCAAACAGGACGGTAATCAATTTTCTCCCCCCTTGGACAACCAGGGTACTTTGACATCGATGCGGCTGCCTTCTCCCGGCAGGCTCACCAAATGAAAATGCCCACCGATTTCCTCCGCCCGTTCCTTCATCGTGCTTAACCCGTAGCTGTCCGGTTTTTCTTCCTCTATATAAAATCCAACCCCGTTATCCTGGACGCGCAGGATAATAAATTCTTCGCGCTGCAGCAGTGACACCTTCAGCTCGGTTGCCTTTGCGTGGCGCAGCGTGTTGGAGATAGATTCCTGGCTGATCCGGAATAGCTGATCCTCTACTCCCTTTTCAATAGGAAAAGGCTCGATCACGTGTTTAATCTGCAGAGGCACTTTCGTCGTCAGGTCATTCAGCAGCTCGGTGATCCCTTCCTGAAGGGTTTGTTTATTCAACGCAGCCGGCCGAAGATGAAGCAGCAGGGCCCGCATTTCAAGCTGGGATTGATTGATCATCCGCTCAATGGTCTGCCATTCCCGTGACGCTTCCCTGGCACCGGATTTTTCATTCACCGCAGATATCATCATAGAAGCTGCAAACAGCTGCTGGCTGACCGAGTCGTGGAGTTCGCGGGCAATCCGGTTTCGTTCCTGCGAAATCACTTCCTGCAGGCTTTTCTCCCGGTCTTCGGCCCGTTCCGTAGCTAGCTTCTGCCCCCGCTCCGCCTGCCCCTGCAGCTGGCGCTCCACCATTTCAATCTCCGTGCGCAGCTCTTCTACTTCCCGGTACATATCCGCCGGCCAGATTGTTTTAGAGCTTCCCCTGCCCAACCGCTCCAGCACAGCCTGCATCTGCTGCCAGCGGGCACTCCAGGCCCGCTGCACCAATAAACCAAGGGCGGTGCCAAGAAGAACAATCAGGACAACAAGCAAAAACACATATGGCAGACCGCTCGCTGTCTGTCCTGTGAGCACATCCCACATATCAAAAGGAAGCAGCAACAGCAGCGGAACGACAGCGGCACTGCTGATGAGAAAGGCTGCTCCAATCCCCCATCCCGCTGCTTTCATAAAGCTGTTCATCGCCGCTCCACCTCCAGATCCCCACTGAGCAGCGAGGTGAAAATGTAAAGCGTGGGAACATCTTTATCTGCCGCTGGAACACGTAAGGTAACCGTCTGGTTCCAGCGCTTTGCTTCTTCTTTCCCAAACAGGCGCACACGCCCGTACAGCGTGCTGTGACGAATGACCACGTGCACTTCGTACGGTACGTAGACAGTCACTGATCCCAAACCGTGGCGGATAATAATCACCGCTTGCTGCGGCAGCACCGTATTGGTCACATCAACCATTTTATCGCCAACGCCGCCGATTACGTTAATATCCTTCCAGTGAAATGGCTTCCGTCCGACCTTCTCCCGTCCCCACAGGCGGTTGCCAAGCAGTTCGTCCCGTTCGTAATTCTCAATTCTGCCGCTCAGCTCCTCCACCTCTGCCTGTTCTTCGACGGGCTCCCGGCCCGAGCGGCGCATCTGCAGAAGCAGCAGTACAAAAAAGGCAATCACCCAGAACTGGACGGCCCAGAGAGTGACCGCTGTAAGGCCCAGGCCGATCCATCCGGTCCACCAGAAAATGGTGGCGAGCGTCCGCCTTTTCGTCCGCTTTCCGATAAAAATAAACAGGGTGAAGAAAAAGAGTACGGGCAGCAGGCCCGCTCCGTCCGAAAAAAATTCCAGTATGAACAGGAGGATTCCCGTAAAAAACACGAATTGGATCATTTTCGTTGATATGTGGGAAAACATAGGAACCCTCCTTTGTTGTTTTATGTAGGTTAAAATAGAGACGCCGCTGTCAGCGTCTCTATTTTATCACGCTTTTTCCTGTCCCGCCTCTGTCTTCCGCTTTTCCAGACGCGCTACCCGTTCATCGAAGGTGGAATGCTCGTACTGCTTCTCATGATACTGCTCCATGCTTTCTATATGATGCTCCACTTCCCTGAAACGGGCTTCGGGCTCGCATCCGTCCTTCTGATACAGCTTGGAAATATTGTAGTTTGCCCGGGCTATATTTTCCCGCCCCATCCACTCCATACGTTTCAAACGCATATCCTTCAGCTTGTAGACCATTTCCTCGTGCCGCTCTTCTATTGTCTGCAGCTGTTCTTCAGCTTCCTTTTTCATCGCAGCAAGCTTTTGTGCCCGGTCGCCGTATTGTTCAATCTCTCTTAAGGCAACCTCATACAGTTCGTTTTCCTCGTAATGCTTCACTACCGCAGCCTGCTGCTTGCGTTTATCGAGCATGCTTTCTGCTTCGTCCAGTTCGTACTGAAATTCTTCGGCCAGCCGGCGCTGGCGCTCTGTGAGCCTGTGCACCTTTTCCGTTTCACGCTCTGCTTCCCTAATATAGCGGTTCAGTGAAGTGATCGGATTGTCTGGCTCCTTTTTCATATTCCACCGCTCCCATTCGTGTTCGACATCCTGCTTGAACTGCTGCCAAATGCCTGCCATCATGCATTCCTCCTTTTTATCTGCGCTTTAGTTTTTTCCATTCTTCTTCAAAGCCTGTGAACGGATCTTTTGTTCTGGCGCGGCGGTCGATGTCTACCTCGTCCCCATTCCATTTTTTCACGCTCCAGTACATTGCATAGAGGCCGAGAAGTGCAACCACTGCATAGATGTTAGTGAGCGCAAGCGATATCGCGGCAATACCTGTAATTACCCAGAAAACCCGTGCCGCAGTGGTCGTGCTTTCCTGAAACTGGCGGTAGACGATATAGGCCAGCGCCACTCCGGCTGCGAGTAAGAGCAGCGGCCCTAGGTTAGATAAAACTACGATGGCTGCGACGGTAATCACTGCTGCTAGTCCGATTTTTTTCCACATGGTGTTTCCCCCTTCCTGTACCTCTATCTTACGCCGGTTACCCAGCGGCCGGGAGCAGCCCGGGGTCTATCTTTCCTACGCCTCCAGGCGTATTTATCATGAAAAAACACCCTTTCCGAAGAAATGGGTGTTTACATCTGTATTTGCTGCCCTGCTTTTTCAAGAGCTTCGATGGTCTGTTTTTTAAATGCATCGCCGACCGGACAGCCGGACGGGCTCAAGTATTTCAACTGGTTTTTTTCCGGCACATAAAAATACCCTAGAGCTTCCAAGTCTTCGTAAAGTCCGGCGGGAAGAACGCTGGAGCCTGTTTGCCGTATAAAGTGGTCCGTGACCGAAACGGTGACTTCTGTATCTGTGGATCCAGTGTTCAGCACAAACAAATCATACTCGTCCTGCTTGATCCACTTCCCTTTAGAAAAAAGGGAAAACAGGGAGGCCTCGAGAGCCGAAATGCCGCTGAGATTCACCCGGTACACGTCGTTAATTACCTCTCGCACCCTCTCTCCGGAGAACCCGGCGGGCAGGCGGGCAAAAGCGTATGCTAGCAGCTCTTCTTTACCTGCCTTTCCCCCCTCATCTCCGGCCCATTCTTTGAAAAGAGGGTGCGTTCTCTGCGCGCTGGGCGCTTTTGGATCGGCTGCTATACTTCGCAGCGAAATGCCAAAAATGTCAAAAACAATGTGTTCCACCGAGGATACGGTGACTCTTTTTTCACTTTTTATTCTTTCATCCATTTGTTCCGCTTTTGTAAGCATACCAGGCTCCCTTTTCCAACTTGATATGTAATTCATCCACCGCTTTCTGTTATTCGTCCCTTACCAGCCGGAAGCCAATCGATTTGAGCGCTGTCTCCAGGCTTTTTTCAATTATAATATTTTCTCCAAGTATATCCTTGCGGACGTCCTGTACCGCCATATCCGGTCGGACGCCGGTTAAAATAGGGTCAATGCCCATTAGCTTCAATGCCTGAATAACCTGGGAAAGATACATTGTAAATGTTTCGTTAAAGGCTGAGACACCCGAGACATCGATCATAAAATAATCGTATTTTCCACCGTACACTTCCTGCAGTACTGTCTCCATTAAACGGTTCGATCTGTTTTCATCCATCGCCCCGACAAGCGGGAGCACCGCAATGCCTTCGCCTATCGGTACAATCGGGTACCCGAGCACATCTATCTTTTCATTCATTTGGTCTACACGGATCAAATAGCTAAGTAAATTACCGAACGTCTGCATCAACGAAATTTCTTCTTTCTTAAATTCACGAGGCTCGCGGTTTAATACGCAGAGCGTGCCAAACGGGCCGCCTTCCTGGTTCTTGATGTATACGCCCAAAAAGGTATGAACATTAAAATTTTTCGGCATCAAAAGCTCTTTCGTTTCTTCATCATTCACTGCGTCGGAAAAATGAAAGTATTCCTGTTTGTCATTTCTCAACACATACTGGCAAAACGAGGCTTCATGCTCTACTTTCATCCCCGGGGACACAAGCTCCTCCCCGCGGTTATTGTAAGCACTCAACACGTCCATATAAGCAGCTTCTCTTTTTGCAATATAAACGGAGTCCACGTGAAGGGACTCAGCGATCACGCTCATGATTTCTTCAGCCATCTCTTCAATGGAGAAAGTGTATCTGCTTGACGGCCCTGATGTTAAATTCACTTTTTCCCCTCCTGTTACACAAAGCTAATATTTACTTATTCCCTTTTCGGTTTTTGAATAATCTTTTTGTAAACACATTATGCCACCAATGAGTCTTTTTTAACAGGACTTAACCTGTAAATAATTTAAATTTCAGTATTTTCTTGTTTAAATGAAAAGCTTTCGTATAAAATATAAGAACAAACGTTCGTATAAATGGTTTACTTTTTATCTTCGAGATGTCTTTTACAAACAACAGGGGCAAGGAGAGGAGGCATCTATGACACATTCATCATACGCTGATTCAAAAAAAGAAACTTGGGAAACCTTCAGAAAGAAAAATCATTCATTTCTGCGCACCAGGCTTATTCGGGAATTCCTGGAGGATTCTGTGCATCAGCAATTATTAAAGCAGGCTTTGAACGAGGAGGCTGCCTGGGCTTACAAAGCCGTCGATTTGTCTTTTAAACGGTATTACCAGGATGTAATCTGGCGGGCCTATATGTTAAAAACCCTGCACTGGCAGGCAGTCCGCTACGATCGCTATCATCGCCGCCGCCAGCAGCGTACGCCTTTATCCGACCAGGAGGAGATGTTTGAAGAAGCCGGGCCTTTTTCCAGCCGGATCGAAGAACAGAGCCTGGAGGAAGAGCTGCACCATTATTCGATCTGGCTCGGCTTTCGTTCGCTGACGCCGTACCAGCAGTGGATTTTCTCTAAAAAATACAGCTCCGGGTGGAAGGACACAGACATTGCCAATCACCTTCAAGTCAGCCGCCAGGCAGTGTCAAACGCGCACCGGAAAGGCCTGAAGACACTTCGTCTTTATGCCGGGAAATAGGGGGGGACGGTAATGCATATTATTGATTCCAGTGCTGTCGTCGAACTGCTTGCTAATGTCGGCTTTCCTATCGTGGTCACGTTCTACCTGCTTTTACGAATTGAGCAACGCATTGAGCACCTGCGGCGGGAAGTAACACGTTTGGCATGCTCTTCACCAAAAAAAGGAGGACCCAATGCATGATGACTAACAACCGCACAACAAAAGCCCAGCGCATGAGTGAAGAAGCACTTTACGAAGAGCTTCAAAAATTTGAGCCTTTCATTCAGCAGGCACTGCGCCAGACTTCCTACCAGGAACGCGAGGATCTTCAACAGGAGCTCCGCCTAAAATGCATTGAAAAAATACTCACGTATGAACCACCTGAAGTCCCGGGGTTCTGGGAATACAAACGCCGCTATGAGCAGCAGAGTGACGAATAGACCTTCTTCATAAAAATAACCGGCCCGGCTTCTGGCCGGACCGGTTGTTACATATGTGTTACTCCATGTTGGAATGGCGCCTCGCCATCTTTTCATAGTCAGCGTTCCCGCCTGCATGGACAGCAGCAATAATCAGGCCGTCCAGTATTAAATGCAGGCTCTGGTCAAATTGATTTCCCAGCGGCTGAATCGTTCCCGGCTCGTGCTCCAGCCGTTTTTTTGTTGCTGCCGGTACTTCAATAAAAGCACTACTAATCTTTCCCAGGGATGATTCGCGGTTGGTCGAGCAGACGAGAAGCTCTGCCCCGCTTTTTTTTGCCTGCTCCGCCGTGTGGACGAGAATCGAAGTATTTCCCGAACCGGATAATACTACAAGTAAATCCCCCTCTCCCACAGAAGGAGTAATGGTTTCCCCCACGACAAACACGTTATAGCCGCTATGCATGAGACGCATCGCAAACATTTTCCCAACGAGACCCGAGCGCCCCTCGCCGGCTACAAAAATTGCCGGGGCGCGGTTCAGCCGTAAAGCAGCCTCTTCGACTTCTTCAGCATGTACGTTTCCCATAACCTCCGTTATTTCCCGGGAAATTGTATTTAATACTTGTTCTGTATTCATAGCCGGTCTGCCTCCAATCGTATTTGTTCGGCTGTCTGCCGGGGGTTTTCGCTTTTCGTGATGGCGCCTCCGATAATAATGACGTCCGGACGCGCGTCTTTAATTTTATAAAGAGTTTCCGCCTGCAGCCCCCCGGCCGCCGACACCTCCCAGTGCGGAAATGCCTGCAGCAGCTTATAATAGTCGCTGTCACCGGCATTTTCCCGCTGCATATCTTTACCTATGTGCAGGGAAGCGCTGCGGACACCAAACTTGTCGAGTTCATCGAGACGCTGTTTGTCCTGCACATTCAGCAAATCTACAAAAGCTTTTTTGCCGTATTCTCCAGCAGTTTCAAGCACAGCCTGAATCGAAGCATCCGGAGCAAAAGCCATTACTGTTGTGACGTCTGCGCCTGCTTCGAAGGCCTGGATTGTTTCTGCCCTTGCTGCGTCACACGTTTTCATATCTGCCACCAGCAATTGATCCGGGTATTCCTTTTTCATCTGCCGGACAATGTCCATACCGTATTCTTTAATAACCCCAGTGCCTATTTCAATCCAATCAATATATGCTTCAGTTTGATGAACGATCTTAAAACAATCGTTCCATGGCAACCGGTCCAACGCCAGCTGAATTTTCATTAGCTCCTCCTTTAACGCTCCACGCGTTCTTCGTTTCCAAGCGCTGCTTCCACTTCTTCCAGCAGCGGCAGCCCTTCGTTATCGCCTGCTACCTGTACCACTTTTGCTCCCGCCACCGAGCCAATTTTCAACGCCTTTTCCAGCAGATAGCCCTGCAGCAGCCCGTATAAAAAGCCAGCATTAAAGCCGTCTCCTGCACCTACGGTATCGGCTGCCTTTTCTACTTTTTCCGCCGGTTGATACACGGTTTTGCTGCTTCCGTGTTTCCCCGCTGCGCCTTCGCTTCCATTTTTAATAATGATGCGGTCAATGCCATACGATTGGAACGAAGCGATATGCTCTTCGATGGACTGGCCGCCAAACAATATGTCTGCTTCGTCTTTGCCGCTCAGCATAATATCAGCGTATGGAAGCAGTGACCGGATCGCTTCTCCAGCCGCTTCCCTGCTCCACAGCTTTAAACGGATATTCGGATCCATGGCTGTAAGAGTTCCCTGCTCTCTTGCAAAGCGGGCCGCTTCCCGAAGCATTTCCACGTTTTCTGGCCGTAGCGAGGCGAACACCCCGGTCATATAAAACACCTTGGGCTGTTTGCTCAGCTGTTCTTTAATGTGCTGTACTGTTAGTTCCTCTGTAGGCGACGGGAAACGGTAATAAAACGTACGTCCATTTCCGTTTTCAAGTGTTTCCTTAAAATTCACGGGAGTGGCGTAGTGTTCTTCAAGTGCTGTTCCCGACATGTCAATCCCTTCACCGCGCAGCGTGTTCAGAATATGGCGGCCGAATTCATCGCGGCCCAGGCGGGTGATCATCCCCGTCTGAAGGCCGAGACGGGCACAGCCGACAGCCACGTTCAGCTCGGCCCCGCCTATTCTTCTTTCAAATTCCGTCGTAAAACGCATCGGTCCCCGCTGCTTCGGGTTCATGGTAATCATTGCATCTCCAATTGTAAGGACGTCCTGCATCTTTGCTGCCTCCATTCTTATTCAAATGCATTCGGCAGCCACATGAAGATGCCTGGTACGAATGCGATTACTAAAATTACAATCATAATCATGCCGATGTACGGAATTGTCGCTTTAAAGGAACGGCTGATGGAAAGCCCGCCGATCGCGCTTGCAAGCAGCAGGCACAGTCCGTACGGCGGTGTCACCAGGCCTACAGCAAGGCACATGAGAACGACAATGCCGACATGGATCGGGTCGAGACCGAGCTCTGACGCCGCCGGCAGAATAATAGGAACAAATAAAATGATCGAAGGGACCGTGTCCATAAACATGCCGACAAATAAAAACAATAAGATGATCAGGATAATCATCAGCCACGCATACGGCACCGACTCCTGGAAAAACGATGAAATGTGGGCCGGAATATTGTTATAGCTGATAAGCCTCCCAAGCGAGGTAGCGGTAGCCAGCGCAAACAGCGTTAGCGAGCTGAGCTTTAATGTTTCAATAACAATGTCCGGAAGGTCCCGCAGGCGGATGCTTTTATAAAAAAAGTACGCCAAAATAAACGAGTAAATGCAGGCAATGATCGACGCTTCAGTTGGTGTGACGAACCCGCCCATGATGCCGACTAAAATAATAATCGGCGTAAGGAGCGGCGGAAAGCTCCGGATACCATGTTTAACAATCGCTTTTGTGTCGAGCCGGTCATGCTTCGGATAATTATTTCTCTTAGAAACCACTAATATAAACAGCATTAAGCCAATGCCAATCAACAGTCCCGGAATAATTCCGCCGATAAACATCTGGCCAATCGATACTCCGGCCAGGCTCCCGTAAATCACCATTGGAATAGATGGCGGGATAATCATCCCCATCGTGGAAGATGCGGCCGTTACAGCCACCGACGTCTCTGTGCTGTACTTTTCTTTTTTCATGTTAGGGATCAGGATTTTCCCTACCCCGGCCGTGTCCGCCGTAGATGCCCCTGATATGCCTCCGAAAAACATAGAAACCACTACGTTGGAGTGAGCCAGGCCCCCACGGATGTGGCCAACAAGCGAAACTGCAAATTGAATGAGCCTCTCGGAAATCTTTCCCCGGTTCATGATATTTGCCGCAAAGATAAACAGCGGCACAGCGAGCAGAATAAAGGAGTTCAATCCGACAAACATCTGCTGGATGACAGACTCAAGCGGCACGGTTCCCATGACGAGAAAGCCGACATAGCTGACAATGCCAATCACAAACGCAATTGGGACGCCCAGAACCATTAATATTAAAAAGAGCAGTATTAGTCCAATAGCGGTTATCATTTTTTATTCACCTCCACGATGTTTTGGTAGTGCTTCCAGTGGTCCATCGCATTCTGAAATGCAAACAGCATGATGCCTGCCCCGGCAACCGGTACTGGAAGCCAAATAAAGAATTGACTTACTCCCGGGAGGTAGTTCAGCGTCCAGCTGGTGAACTGGGCTGTAATCTGCACTCCGTGGATTACAAATGCAAGGCCGAACAGGATTAAAAAGAAATGAATGACTATCTGCAGCGCAAGCAGATACTTACCGGAAAGCTTTTCCAGGAGAATGCTTACGGTAAAATGCTGGCGCTCTCTCACCATTGCTGCTGCTCCCAGCAGCACCATCCATATAAAGGAATAGGTGGCCACTTCCGCCGACCACAGGAAGGCGATGCCGGGGATATAGCGGGTCATTACCTGCATAGCGACACATATAAAGAAAATGGAAAAAGCGGCTGCCCCTCCCCACAAAAACACTCGCTGTATTTGATCGATAAAGGCTCTCATGTTCTCGCCCTCCTATTCATCCTTTAATTCCTGGACTCTCTCATATTCTTCTTCCATCCCCAGGTTATCGACTGCTTCTTTACGTACCTCTTCCGTCTGCTTTGTAAAGGCTTCTTTATCTACCTCATTGATCTCCATGCCTTCTTCCTGCAGCTTTTCCCTGTAATCGCTGGCTAATTCCTGATCAGTAGCACGCGCCGTTTCAGTAGCTTCCCGGACAGCTTTATCGACTGCTTCTTTTTGTTCAGCATTCATGCCATCATAAACATCCTGGGTGGTGAAAAACACCCGCGTCGTAACGTCGTGCTCGGTGAGGGATAAATGATCTGCTACTTCATAATGGCTTGCTAAATAAATATTGGTAAAATCATTTTCTGCCGCGTCCGTCAGGCCGTTCTGAAGCGCCTGGTACATTTCATTCCAGGCTACACTCGTCGGCTGGGCCCCAAGTGCCTGCCATGTGTTTGTCACCACCGGCGAATCCTGGGTCCGGACCGTTTTATTTTCCAGATCCTCCGGCGTTTCTACCGGCTGGGTGCCGTAATAATTACGTGTGCCTGCCGACCAGTAATCAAGCACTTTAAAATTTGATTTTTCTTCCGTCACCCGGGCCACTTCGTCACCTACTTCACCATCTACCACCCGTTCCCAGTGCTCCCGGTCTTCAAAGAGATACAAAATAGAGAAAAAATCTACTTCCTTTACCTTCTGGGCCAGGTAACCGGGGGAGGCCACCACCAGGTCCACCGAGCCGGTCTCTGCGCTCTGGGCAAGCTCTGCCTCACTCCCGCCGAGCGAACCATTCGTGTGTACTTCCACCGTTACACTGCCATCGCTTTCTTCTTCTACCACTTCTTTAAATTCCCTTAAGCCAACGGCATAGGGACTCTGATTATCAAGCTGAGTGGCTGCTACTAAATGAACGCTTTCTTCAGCGCCGGCCGTGTTATCATTGCTGTCGCTGCTGCAGCCGGCAATCACTCCAGCTGCCAGTGCCATCATGGTAACGCTTACTTTTTTCATTGCTCAAAACCTCCTTTTTTATGCTTTTATTTCAGTAGAATCCCTTACATGAAAAGTTGTCCGATGTACATATTCCCGGCTTAGTTCCTCTGCCGGCACTCCGTCGTTTACCTGCTTCAGTAAAAGCTCCGCTGCTTCTTCCCCCATCTGGTAAGCTGGCTGCTCAATAGTAGTCAGCGAGGGAGAAAAGAAAGAAGCGTATTCCACTTCATCGAATGTCACCAGGGCAAGATCTTCAGGAATATTGAGTGCGTATGTTTTAGCAAATGTCAGTGCTTCTACGAGCATGCGGTCGTTGGAGATAAACAGCGCGTCCGGCTTCTGCTGCCGGCTCAGCATGGCGCTTAAAGCCTTCTGGGCTCCGTTTACTTCTCCGTGGTACATAAGCTTTTCATTTTCAGCAATGCCCGCTGTCCGCAGCGCTTCTTCGAAGCCGCGGAACCGTTCTTTTCTCGTATTCATTTTCAGCTCCGGGCCGATAAAACCGATGTTGCGGTACCCTCTGTCGATTAAATGTCTCACCGCTTCGTACGAAGCTTTGTAATTATTTACAACGACAGAAGGGGCTTCTGACTGCTCTACCGTTCGGTCCAGAAATACTAAAGGAATTTGATAGCTTAGAATGTCTTCATAATTTTTCCGGTCCTGGCTGCTCGGTATAATAATCATTCCATCAATCTGCTTTGCCATCAGCATATCAATGTACTGTTTTTCTTTCGTTTCATCGTCATCCGCATTACAGATGATGACGTGATAATTATATTTAATGCACATATCTTCGATCGCTCTGACCACCAGAGTGGAAAACCGATGTACTACGTTTGCGATAATAACGCCGATTGTTGTTGTTTTTTGCTGTTTGAGCCCCCGGGCAATAGCATTCGGACGGTAGTTTAACTGAGCGATGGCCTGTTCGATGCGCCCTTTTGTTTCTTCGCCCATGTATGTAAACCGGCCGTTCATAAACTGGGAAACGGTGCTTATGGAGACATTTGCTTCTTTTGCCACATCACGCAGCGTTACATTTTTACGCATAGCTACCCTCCTGATAAAACGTTTTAGTAAAACGATTTATTTCATTCTAAAAGATACACCTTCAAATTGCAAACGCTTTATTTAATTTTTTTAGTGCAAGCAACCGCTTCCAGGGTTTACCTTCCTAATAATTATTCGTATACTGGTACAGTTGCAATTAGTTAGCATGCTAATTAAATTCAGAAGGAGCTTTCTTTCTATGGAATCAGACCAGCTTATCCATATGATCCATCAGCGCTCGCGTATGCTCTCAAACACGTTAAACGATACGCTTGCCCCGTTTGGCCTCTCCCATGCACAGTATATGATTATGTATATGCTCGATACAGGCGGGCCGGCCACCCAGGCACATATGCGGAAATACCTGCAGGTGGAAGCCCCGACGATCACCCGTACGATCGCCACAATGGAGCGTAACGGCTGGGTTGAAAAACGCCCCGGCACAGACCGCCGTACGCAGATTATTCATCTTACCTCTGACACGAAGCAGGCGCTTCCGGGCATTAAGGAACAAGTCGCCGAAGCAGAAAAGCATTCTCTTGATCAGCTGTCAGCCCGGGAACGGCAATCTCTTTACTCCCTGCTTCAAAAAATGACGAACGAAAGGAGCCTAGAACGATGAGCCGTCATGATCATCCCATCTGGACGAAGGATTTCATCAGTATAACAATCACCAACTTCATGGTTTTCACCGTATTCTATTCCCTGTTAACGACGCTGCCCCTCTTTGTCACAGGCAGTCTCGGAGGCACCAGCGCCCAGGGCGGACTTGTCGTTACGATAATGCTCGTTGCTACGATTATCACCCGGGTATTTGCCGGAAAAATTATGGAGAAAATCGGACGTAAACGGGCGCTGGTCTGGGGTGCTGCTGCATTTGTTGTCTGTACTTTTTTATATCTTTTTGTTGATACATACAGCGGCCTGCTGCTGCTGCGTTTTGTCCACGGCATTCCTTTTGGTGTCCTAAGTACAGCTACGGGAGCTATCGCTGCCGACGTCATTCCGAACGAGCGCCGCGGAGAAGGCCTCGGTTATTTTACGACCTCCATGAATGTCGCGGTCGTCATCGGTCCGTTCATCGGGCTTACGCTGATCCAGTTTGCCCCCTTTACCCTTTTGTTTACGCTCCTTGGCGTATTTATGATTATCGGGGTCTGGTGTGCAGCCATTGCCCGTGATCCGGGCATCCCCGAATCTCCGCAACCAGGTAAAAAGAAGCTGTCCATTCATGACTTTATTGAACTGCGGGCGCTTCCAATCGCGTCGATCGGACTGCTTGCCTCTTTTTCCTATGCCGGCGTTATTTCGTATATGTCTCTGTTTGCTGAAGCAATGAACCTGATTCAAGTATCAAGTTTCTTTTTTCTTGTGTTCGCTGCTGTGGTCATCGCTTCGAGGCCGGTGGCCGGACCGTTATTTGACACGCGCGGACCGGGGACGGTACTGTACCCCTGTCTGTTGATCTTTGCCATTGGCCTCGTAACGCTCAGCTTCACTACAACCGGCTGGATGCTGCTGTTATCTGCTGCGTTGATCGGCCTCGGATACGGCACGCTTCTCCCCGGTTTTCAGACGATGTCTATTCAGGCAGCCCAGCCGCATCGAAGCGGGCACGCTACTGCTACATTTTTTATCATGTTCGACTCCGGCATCGCCCTCGGGTCCTTTGTTCTCGGCCTGTTAGTGAATGCGGTCGGCTACCAGTATTTATATCAAATTACAGCAGCTATTATACTCCTGACCATTGGGGCGTTGTTTTTATATTTCCGGCTTTCATCAGTTTACGTCTACGAAGAAAATAAGGCGTAGCTCTCTATAATTTTCCATATAAAAAGAAGCAGGAGCGCTCCTGCTTCTTTTTATTACATTTGGTGGTCGCGCATTTTTTTGTATAAGGTAGTCCGGTGAATCCCAAGTTTTTTAGCAGCTTCTGTTTTATTTCCGTTTGCTTCTTCAAGTGCCTGCTTAATCATCGCCTGTTCCTGGGCCGATTTCTGATCTTTCCAGTTTGCAGCCCCCGTACGTTCAGTTTTGGTTTCCTGAGCCAAAGCAGCAGACTCGCGTGCTGTTACAGAAGGGAGCGGGAGGTCTTCGGTGCGTATTTTTCCTCCGTCGTGCATAGCAGCGAGCTGTTCAATAACGTTCATCAATTCCCGGATATTGCCCGGCCATCCATACTGCTTCATGGCTTCCATGGCTTTATTCGTTATTTTTAGCGGCTTCACGCCCAATTCGGTGGAAAAGTGTGTATTATAGTATTCCACAAGAAGCGGAAGATCTTCAATCCGGTCCCGAAGCGGCGGCAGGCTTACTGCTATTACGTGCAGGCGGTAGTATAAATCCCGGCGGAACCTGCCCTCCTCTACCAACTGTTCGATATTTTCATTAGTAGCAGAGATAATCTTCATGTTCACCGGAATCGGAGCAGCATTGCCGACTTTACGCACATATGAATCTTCAAGCACGCGAAGCAGGGCTGCCTGCATAGCCATGGACATATTGCCTACTTCATCGAGAAACAACGTACCTTCGTGAGCTGCCTCGAGTAAACCGACAGCCCCGTACTCAGGCTGCATGGGTACTTCTTTTCCGAATAGCTCTTCTTCAAGATGGGCATCGGGGATGGAGGCGCAGTTCACCGCTATAAATTCCCCTGTTCTGCCGCTCTCCTGGTGAATGGCCTGGGCAAATAATTCCTTGCCTGTTCCTGTTTCTCCGGAAAGCCAGACGGGGGTTTTCGTTTTCGCTGCCCGTTTTGCTATCTGAATGGCACGGTGAACCTCTTCATTTTCTCCTATGATACGCCGGAAAGAAGCAATGGATGGACGGAAGGTGGGCGAGGAGGACGTTTCAGAAGTATGTAGCTCTTTTAAAGCTTTTTCCGTCCAGACTCCAGTGACTTTTCCTTTTTTGTTTACAACGGCGATTGGCGGATACTGCTGCTCCCATGACTCCGGAATTTGGCCTTCAGTAATCTGGGAAACTTCTAAAATCCACCCGTCTTTAATTTTTTTATTAAGGCTCTTCTCTTTATAAATGTGATTCCATACCTTTGCTTCATCGAGAACACCTATCGGACGGCTGTCTTCATCCACCATCACCACCGTATCTTTTTCCCCGTCTTTCCAAACCTTCAATACGTCTGTCACTTCTGTTTTTGACGCTTCAAGCGTACGCGGTTCTGCTACAAACTGTTTCCAGTACTCTACTTCTGCCACGCCCCATCACCCTTCCTGTTTATGAATTGCTACTTCCTTATTCCCGCATGCTTCCCGAAAGAAACAACAGCTTTGCTTTGAAAGACTTTTTCACCGGTTCTCTTTCCTTATATAATTAACGCCCTTTCCTGCGAAGGAAAAGGCATCGATTGCTCCAATTAAACAGTAAACAGGGAGATGTCTTTATTATCAAGAAGATCAACAGCTTTAGCGTTACTTACCAGCTGTTCCGGCGTTTTACAGCCAGGGATGACTGCATGAACGCTTGAATTGGATAAACACCAGGCAAGTGCCCATTGCGGGAGGGGGACGTCGTCTGGAAGAGTTTCCTTTAGCCGCAGCGCCTCCTGAAGAGCGGCTTCCTGTTCATTCTGCGGGTGGCGATGGCGAACATCATCTTCTGCAAAGGAGGCCCCTGGTGTATATTTTCCGCTTAAGTAACCGCTCGCCATTGGTACCCGGGCAATAACCCCCAGATGCTGGCGGTCACATTCCGGAAATGCTTCCTCTGCAGTTTTGCAATCCAGCCGGTTATATACCAGCTGTATCGTTTCTGCACCGACAGCTTCCGCCTGCCTGATTTGGTCCATATAATCCTTTTTCTTTACCGAAAGGCCGATATGGCGAATTTTGCCGGCTTTTTTCTGTTTATCAAGCATCGTCCACAGCTTGTCATTCTGGAATTCTTCGTCTGTTCCGGAGTGGAATTGATAAAGATCGATATAGTCTGTACGGAGCGCCCGCAGGGAGGCTTCGAGCTGCTTTTGCACATCTTCCGGGTTATAGTGCCGGGTCCGGTCATTCGGCCCGTGAAAATGATGGCCGAACTTGGAGGCTACAAACCACTGGTCGCGGTCCTTTTGAATGGCCGCCCCGGTCAGTTCCTCCGCAAGATGATCTCCATAGCATTCGGCGGTATCGATAAAATTAAGGTTTTCCGTTCTTGCCGCTTCAAACAGGCCGTCCACTTCTTTTTGAGTGAAGGTTTTGCCCCATTCTCCGCCGAATTGATACGTTCCAATACCTACGACAGAGACCTCTTCGTTTGTTTTTCCAAGCGTGTTGTATTTCATGAGTTAGTAACATCCCTTTCTGCTTCTTTTATGCCTGCGGTCGTCCTGCGAACGTGCAGCTCCGGATTTAAAATAACCGTCCGCGTCGTTTCATTTTTGCCGCCGATCCGGTCCACCAGCATCTGGGTCACCAGCCGCCCCATTTCAAGAATAGGCTGCGCTACTGTAGTCAGCGGCGGGTCGCTCAATGTAGCAATAAATGTATCATCAAAGCCGACAACAGACAAATCTTCAGGTACCCGCCGCCCTGCTTCTTTGCCTGCCTGAATACAGCCGATTGCCAAAAAGTCATTCAAAGCAAAAACGGCAGTGATATCCGGCTCGCTCCGGAGAGTCTCGAGCATCGACTTTTTAGCATCATCAATCGAATGATTATCTTTTACCAGCACCGCTTCCTCCCGGCTCACTCCATGCTCATCATATGCTTCATAAAAGCCTTTCAGCCGTTCTGTATCACTCGAATTGTTCATTTCGCCTACGACAAATGCAATCCGGGTATGCCCTGCCTCAAGCAGATGCTTCGTAGCCTCGTATCCACCCCGGTAGTCATCGACAAGCACCGTATCTACATCAATCTCAGAAGCATCTCTTGCCACGAGTGCGAGAGGAATGTTCTGTTTCATAAAATCCTGCAGGGCTTTCGTGTTTTGTATCCCTGTCCCTAAAATAATACCGTCCACTCTTTTTTGATTCAGCCACCACAAATACTGAATTTCTTTTTCCGGATTGTTGTCGGTATTGCATATAACGACATTGAACCCGCCGGCGTGCCCTGTATCTTCCACGCTTCTCGCAAGCTCGGCAAAAAAGGAGTTGGCAATATCAGGAACCAGCAGGCCGATCGTATTCGTCTGCTTTCCTGTCAGGGCCGAAGCCACTGTGCTCGGCTGGTAATCGAGCTCATCCATAATGGCAAGCACCCGCTGTTTGGTTTTTTCTCCTATTTTTCCTTTATTGTTAATCACCTTTGACACTGTAGCGATCGAAACCTCGGCCCGCTCAGCGATGTCGTAAATTGTCGGTCTCATTTTATCTTCCTCATTTTTGTCGTTTCGTTTATTATAAATCCTCCGTTCCTTCCTATCCACCGGGAGAGCCTTTTCTTTTCAGTTTTTTGACCCAGGAGAAAATCACAGTCTTTGCAAACCTCTTGGAATTCAGGCTCTCTATAGCAGAAAAAGACATTTCGATATGTACTCGAAATGCCTCCGTCTTGTTTATCTGCCGGCTTTTTCCCCGTATTTTTCCTGAACTTTTTCCATCGTTTCATCCAAATGATCCTTCGCCATTTTTGCATATTTGTACGGAGGGGCAACGTCCGGGTCCTGCTCTGCTTCTACTACTGTCCAGCCCCGGTAGCCCCGCTTCATCAATTCTTCAAGGACAGGCTCAAAATCAATGCAGCCATCTCCGGGCACGGTAAACAGCCCTTCAAGCACAGCCTCCCGAAACGTCAGATTCTCTTTAATTGTTTTATTCCAAATGTCTTCACGGACATCTTTGTAGTGTACATACTTAATACGGTCGTAGTAACGGGTCAGCTGATCCATTGGATCATAGTTGCCAAAAAAAGCGTGGCCGGTATCATACAGCAGTGACACAGCATCTTCATCGGTTTCTGCCATTAAACGGTCCACGTCTTCCCGCTGCTCTACAATCGTACCCGCGTGCGGATGATACACGAGCTCCAGGTCGTATTTTTTCGCGATGTGCCCAGCCTCATTCAGTCCCTCCACCATGCTCTGCCACTGCGCCTCTGATGGTGCCGTAATTTTTGCTTTATCTGGATCGTCTCTATCCCAGTGCATCGAGTTGCCCATTTCACAGACAATCACATATTCGCATTCCATGTCTTTTAAAAACCGGACCCATTCCTCGAAATCGCGGACTTCCTGCTCTTTATGCTGCAGATTGGAAAACTGGGTCCCGACAAATTTACTGGCAAGCGTGACCTCATGTTTCCCAAGAATCGCTTTTAATTCCTCGAGATTACGCGGGAAGGTGCGCCCCATTTCAGTCGCTTCGTACCCGATCTCCCTCATTTCGCCTAAAATCTGATCTAATGAATAGTGGTCTCCAAGCCCTGGAATGTCATCATTTACCCAGCTGATAGCTGCAATTCCGAGATGAAACTCGTAATTTCCAAGTCCCGCCATTTGCTGCACCTCTCTTTTAATAGTGTTATTATCTTTCTGCCTCTGCTTTAGTCGGTATAGACCTTATCCTGGTGCACATCCTTCATGTAAATGCGTTCGCCGTTGTTTTTAAACGATTCGGTGGCCGCAAGCGCTACCTGCATATTGATCTTGGAGTCCAGTGAAGTAACCCTCGGCTCTTCGTCGCCTTTAACGCATTTAATAAACTGCTCAAGCTCAAGAACATATGCTTCTCGGAACCTTGTCTGGAAATTTGGCACAATTTCATGGTTGCTTCCGGTGCTGCTTTGAACCGTCACATCACTGTTCCGCAGCGATCCGACGAAAATGGCCCCTTCAGTGCCGATGATCTCTGCCCGGATGTCATGGCCATACGGGGAGGTTCTGCTTGCTTCCACATCCCCGGCGCCTCCGTTTTCAAATTCCAAATACGTGATGGCTTGATCGACGTCTCCGTATTCCTCCATAAACGAATTAATAAGAATACGGCCATGTCCGGAAACAGAAGAAATTTCAGAGCCCATCAAATACCGCGCCATGTCATAGTCATGAATCGAGCAGTCCAGAAATATGCCGCCGCTGTTTTTTATAAAAGAAGCGGGCGGGGAGCCGCTGTCTCTTGAAAAGCCTTTAAAATAAATCGGCTTTCCGATTTCGCCGGCATCGATGCGTTCACGGGCATCATGAAAACCAGGGTCGTACCTTCTCATAAAGCCGACCTGGCAGACAACGCCGGTCTCTTCTATCACCTTGATGACTTCGTCCGCTTCTTCCACAGTGGAGGTCAGCGGTTTTTCCACGAAAATCTGCTTACCGCTGCGTGCTGCTTTTATAATCATGTCAGCATGGGTGCTTGTCGGCGTCACAATTACCACTGCATCCACGTTTTCGTCAGCAAACACTTCCTCAGGATCAGATGTCCAGCGTCCCACCCCAAGCTGTTCAGCCACCATTTCGGCATGTTCGGCGAGTGGATCACAAACAACCGTCAGCTCGGCTCCTTTCACTTTGTTCATCATGTTGCTTGCATGGAACAATCCCAGCCGCCCAAGTCCGAGCACCGCTACTCTAATATCATTTTGTGCCATTTGTGCACCTCCTGTGTGTTTATTGCCCGCCTGTCTTATATCTGCTCTTCTCTATGGCTTCTGTGCCACCCCTTTTTTCTTTACTCTAAGAAAGAACTTTGTTTAATTGCTCGGCAATATTTATTTCTTCACCGGTTTTAGCGCTTTCATAAATGCTTGTCAGCAGGAAGGTTGACTTGTAAGCTTCCTCTGCATTTACCGGTGGTTCTGTACCGTTGACTAAGGCGTCAATGAACAAGCTGTCTTCTTCTTCATAACCCCATTTTTTGCTGACAGGCATCAAGTGGTAGTCAGAGGAATCAATTTCTCCTTCAAGGCCGCAGGCAATTTTCACAGTTTCGAGTTCTGCGGTCGATGCCGTACTATATTTTCCGTAAATTTCAATTGCTTCAAACGGGAAGCTCCATCCCGAGTGGGCAAATGTATTGAATGTCATGACCATTCCGGATTCAAAGGTCAAAAGGATCGCAAAGTTATCCAGTTCGCTCTCGGACACAGCCCGTGTTGCTTCGCATTTCACCTTTTCCACCTCACCGAAATAATACCGGCACAGATCCATCAAATGAAATGGTGTTTCGTATAAAAAGCCTCCGGTTTTCGCCGGATCAGACGTCCAGGCAGGATGCAGCAGCTCTCCCCGGTTCATTTTGAAATGGGCAGAGTACGCCTCAAGCTGTCCGGAATCCATGTAGCTTTTAATTTTTTTGTACACATAGGCATAGCGTCGGTTCATGCCGAGGTTATAGCAGGCTTGGGATTTCCGTGCGGCATCACGTATCTGCCTTGCTTCTTCTTCCGAGGTCGCCATCGGCTTTTCACTGAATACGTTTACATTATTCTTTAAACAATGAAGAACCGGGCTAACATGCATCGTGTTTGGCGTGGTGACATAGACAGTATCCACGCCTAGCGCAATCAGCTCTTCGATGGAGCCCGCTGTACGCACGCCCGGGCCGGCTTCTGCGGCCAGTTCTTTCGCTTTATCCTCAAAAATATCAGCGATACCAATGATTTCGACCCGCTCGTCTTCTTTTAAAAGAGCAGCATGAACAGCGGCAATGTGCCCAGCTCCCAGTATTCCTGCCTTAACTTTTTTCACGTTCCAAAACCTCCTGCACTATTATTTATGGTTATTATAATTGTTTTTGAGTAAGCGCTTAACTTATGTTTATAC
The DNA here is from genome assembly GCF_054971365.1 of Marinococcus salis. NCBI lineage: Bacteria > Bacillati > Bacillota > Bacilli > Caryophanales > Bacillaceae > Marinococcus > Marinococcus salis. Next base: position 377,031 of record NZ_JBQOJB010000001.1, read on the forward strand.
TATCGTTTCCTTTCGGGTAATTCAAGGGGTAAACGGAAAAAATGTAAGCGATTTATCAAAAAGCTGGCTTTCTATACGAAAAAGCGCTCAAAGCCAGGGATTTGAGCGCTTTTAACCATCTAATATTTGCGGGCCTGCTGCAGCTGCTTTTCTTTATCTTCAAAAGCTTCCCGGACACTTTCGCGTTCAGAAACTTCCGAAACGCCGACGTGCCACCAGGATTCATAATCCCCGGTCATTGTTTTCGGCAGTACCTTTACGTCAATCAGCGTAGACATTGTTTGCTTTTTCGCATCAGCAATAGCTTCTTTCAACCCTTCCTCCGTCGTCACCCGGTACGTTTTCAAGCCGTAGCCTTCAGCTACCTTGGCATAGTCAATGTGCATGACGCTTCCGCACATTTCCTCCTCTGCTTCATCCCGATGACGGAATTCGGTTCCGATGCTCTGCATGCCGTTGCCCATCTGCAGGTTGTTAATGCAGCCGTAGCCGGAATTATCAAACAGCATCACGTTAATCTTTTTGTTTTCCTGCACGCTTGTAATCATTTCCGAATGCAGCATCAAAAAGCTGCCGTCTCCGACCATGGCGTATACTTCTTTATCGGGCTCTGCGAGCTTGGCCCCGAACGCTCCGGAAATTTCATAGCCCATGCAGGAATAGCCGTACTCCATGTTGTACCGGTACTTCTGGCTCGACTCCCATAGGCGCTGCATGTCACCAGGCAGGCTTCCGGCCGCTCCAACGGCTACAGCGTTCTCATCGATTTCCCGGTTCACAATGCCGAGCGCGGTTGTCTGGGCCAGGTCCGTGCCCAGCACTTTACGGTACTCCTTCAGCTCCTCGTCAAGATGACCGGCAATTTCTGGCGTAAAGCCTTCTTCCGTATAGCGCACAGAATAAAGGCGTTCTTTTTCTTTGGCCCACGCGGCCTTCGCCTCTTCGGTCTCGTTTTTAAATTCAGACGTGTAGTCCCCGGTCTCATTTACAAGAGCATCGATTACAGCCTGCGCGTCACCGATTAACGGCGAGGCATCCATTTTTATTCCGTGAAATTCCGATACGTTGATTGAAATAAATTCGACATTTTCATCCCGGAACAACTGCTTCGAGGAGGTCGTAAAGTCAGCCAGGCGTGTGCCTACTGCAATAATGACGTCCGCCTTCGGAGCGAGCGTGTTCGCTGCCAGGTTACCGGTTACACCAAGACCTCCGACATTCCATTCATGCGTGCTTTCCACCGCGCTTTTGCCGGCCTGCGTTTCTGCAATCGGCACGTTCCAGGCCTCGGCCATTTTTTTCAGGCTTTCTCCTGCCTCGGAATAGCGGACACCCCCGCCGCAAATGATGAACGGACGCTTTTTGCTCCGGATTAAAGCCGCTGCTTCCTTTACCGAACGCTCATCTGGCACTTTTCTCGAGATGCGGTGAACACGCTTCTGGAAAAATGATTCCGGAAAGTCATAGGCCTCCCCCTGAACGTCCTGCGGCACGGACACAGTAACTGCCCCGGTTTCTGCCGGATTTGTCAGCACACGCATCGCCTGAATCAAGGAGCTCATCAGCTGCTCAGGTCGTGTAATACGATCCCAGAACTTACTTACCGGGCGGAACGCGTCGTTAGTGGAAAGCGTTAAGTCATGAGGCTGTTCCACCTGCTGCAGTACCGGGTCCGGCTGGCGGCTTGCGAAGATGTCTCCCGGAAAAATGAGCAGAGGGATGTTGTTTACCGTCGCTACGCTCGCTGCTGTCACCATGTTGGCAGAGCCAGGTCCTACAGAAGACGTGCAAGCAATGATACGTTTGCGATTATTCTGCTTAGCATATGATATTGCTGCATGTCCCATGCCCTGCTCATTTTTTCCCTGGTAGACCCGGAGCCGTTTTGCTTCAGATAGAGCCTGGCCGAGACCGAGAACGTTGCCGTGACCAAATATTGTAAACATTCCATCTACAAACGGAATTTCTTCGCCGTCCCATTCAATATACTGCTGCTCCAGAAAACGTACGATTGCTTGTGCTGTTGTTAATACGGGCATAAAAATCCCCTTCCTGTTGTCGTTTTATAGAAGAAAAAACTGCCTTCTCCTCTTTCAGAATAGAAAGGAAAGAGAAGACAGTCCTGGGGTTGTGCTATTGGGCTGAAGCTGTGCGATTACCAGCGGGCGGTCACCATTTTCTTGCGGGTGTAGAACTCCACGCCGTCCTTGCCGTTCGCATGCAGGTCGCC